>NZ_JACAPY010000034.1:28521-156101 GCF_013385455.1 Pseudomonas sp. G1002 | reverse complement strand
CTTGAGGACCGTGTCAGCGCTTGAGTTTGCGCTTGTTGCGATACTGGTCGATCACCACCGCCACCACGATGATCAGGCCCTTGATGATGTCCTGGATGTAGGCATCCACGCCGACGAAGGTAAACCCGCTGGCCATCACCCCGAGGATCAGCGCGCCGATCACGGTGCCGGTGATGCGCCCTACTCCGCCCGCCAGGCTGGTGCCGCCGATCACCGCGGCGGCAATCGCGTCCAGCTCATAGGACATGCCCATGCCCGCCTGCCCGGTGGCCGCCCGTGCCGACGCCACTACACCGGCCAGGCCTGCCAGCAGGCCGGCTATGCTGTAGACAATGATCAGGTGGCGCTTGACGTTGATGCCCGAGGTGCGCGCCGCCTGCATGTTGCCGCCGATGGCGTAGGTGTACTTGCCGTACTTGGTGTAGCGCAGGGCGATATGGAAGATCACCGCCACCACCAGGAAGATCACCACCGGCATCGCGCCGTGGCCGATGGCCGTGTAGGAGTCCGAGAGCATGCTCACCGGCTGGCCTTCGGTGTAGTAACGCGCCAGGCCACGGGCCGAGACCATCATGCCGAGGGTCGCAATAAACGGTGGAATCCCGGTGACCGCAATGATACTGCCGTTGATCGCCCCCGCCAGCAGCCCCACGCCCAGGCCCATCGCCACCGGTATCCACACCGGCAGGTCAGTCAATGACGGAAACACCGCACGGGAAAAGTCGGAAGTCTGCGCCAGGCTGGCGGCGATCATCGCCGACAACGCCAGCACCGAGCCCGAGGACAAATCGATACCGGTGGTGATGATCACCTGGGTCACGCCAATCGCCAGCAGGCCGATGATCGAAACTTGCAGGATCATCAATACAAGGCGCTGGGAGTTCATCAGGAAGCTCTGGTCGCGCACGATCCAGCCGAACAACTCAAACACCAGGCCGATGCCAATCAGCACCAGCAGGATGCTCAGCTCGGTGGGCATGCGTCGACGGTGCTTGACCGGCGCCGCAGCGGGCTTCTTTTCCTCGGGTTTGCTTTCCAGTATCGCGTTCATAACCACTCACCTTTTTTATCGCGTTGCGCCGGCCACAACGGGCCGGCGCCGTCTGTTCGTTAGTGGACCGCCGTCATACCGGAAGCCAGTTGCATGACTTTTTCCTGGGTCGCATCCGCGCGGTCCAGGGTGCCCATCAGGTCGCCTTCGTGCATCACCATCACCCGGTCGCTCATGCCCAGCACCTCGGGCAGCTCCGAGGAAATCATGATCACCGCCATGCCTTCGCTGGCCAGGTAGGAAATCAGCCGGTAGATCTCGGCCTTGGCGCCCACGTCGATACCGCGAGTGGGTTCGTCGAGGATCAGCAGCCGTGGGTTGGTCATCAGCCAGCGGGCCAACAGGGCTTTTTGCTGGTTGCCACCGGACAAGGTGTCGATGCATTGCTCCAGCGACGGGGTTTTCACCCGCAGCTTGGTGCACATGTCTTCACACAGGGCACGCAGGGCTTTTTGCTGGATAAAGCCATTGCCGGAGTAATGCGGCAGCACGGCCATCTCCATGTTTTCCAGTACCGACAGGCAGGGGAACAGGCCGCTGAGCTTGCGGTCTTCGGTCAGCAGCGCGAAGCCCTTCTCGATGGCCATATGCGGGTCGGTGATGCGCACGGTCTTGCCGTCCAACTGGATCTCGCCGCCGGAGCTTGGGGTGATGCCGAAAATGGTTTCGGCCACATTGGTCCGCCCGGAGCCCATCAGCCCGGCGATACCGAGAATTTCGCCGGCGTGCAGGTCGAACGACACGCCCTGGAATACCCCATCCAGGCGCAGGTCGCGCACCGACAGCAGCAGATTGCCGATGGGCTTGTCGCGCACCGGGAACAGCTGGCTCAGCTCACGCCCCACCATCATCGAGATCAGGCTGTCGCTGTCCATGCTGTCGGCCCGCTGCAGGCCGATATAGGCGCCATCGCGGAACACCGCCACTTCATCGGCGATGGCGAATACTTCGTTCATTTTATGGGTGATGTAGATGATGCCTTTGCCCTGGGACTTGAGGTCGGCAATGATCGAAAACAGGTGGGCCACTTCCTTGTCGGTAATGGCGGAGGTCGGTTCATCCATGATCAGGATGTCGGAGTCATAGGACACCGCCTTGGCAATCTCGACCATCTGCCGCTCGGCAATGCTCAGGTTGCCGACGTGTTCCTCCGGGTCGAGGTTGATCCGCAGCCGCTCCAGCAATTGCGCGGTGCAGCGGTGCATTTCCCGGTGGTTGACCATGTGCAGGCCGTTGAGCTGTTCGCGACCGATCCAGATGTTCTCGGCGATGCTCATGTGCGGCATCAGGTTGAGTTCCTGGTGGATCATCGCGATCCCGGCCTTCTGCGCTGCCAGCGGTGTTTCGAATTTGATCGGCTTGCCACGCAAGCGGATTTCACCGGCGTCGGGCTGATAGATGCCGGCGATGATCTTCATCAGTGTCGACTTGCCCGCACCGTTCTCGCCCATCAGCGCCAGCACCGAGCCGGGGCGCACCCGCAGCTGCACATCGGCCAGGGCCACGACGCCGGGAAAGCCTTTGCTGATGTTGGAGATCTCCAGCAGATAGGGTTCTTCCAGTACCAAGGGCTGGATACCGGGAGGCTGGGAAGCAGTCGCTTGAGCAAACATATCGGGTACTCCGTCAGCAGGGCCGCCGTGGCTGCCCTGCCGGTTTATTGTTGTTATTTAGGGCTACTTGAAGTCTTTGACGTTGTCCGGGGTGATCAGCTTGAACGGGATCACCACGTTCTGCTCGACCGGCTCGTGCCTGGCCATCTTGCGCGCCGCTTCCACCGAACCCACGGCCTGGCCATTGGCGTCCTGGAACGCCGACGCGGCCATGTCGCCCTTGGTAATCGCGTTCAAACCGTCCGGTGTGCCATCCACCCCGGCGATCAACACGGTGCCCGGCTTGGTGCCCGCCGACTTCAACGCCATGGACGCACCGATGGCCATCTCGTCGTTGTTGGCCAGCACCGCGTTGAATTCACGGCCTTGGGTCAGCCAGTCGTTGACCAGGGTCATGCCCTTGTCACGCAGCCAGATGCCGGTCTGTTCCTGCTCGATGGTGATGCCTGGGTATTTGGCCAGGACTTCCTTCACCCCCTTGGTGCGGTTGGTGGTGGAGTTGTTCGCCAGGTCACCCAGCAGGATCACGATCTTGCCCTTGCCGCCGAGCTTTTCGGCGATGTACTGCATTTGCAGGCGGCCCGCCTCGACGTCATTGGAGGTCACGGCCACGATGCCTTTGGGCAGATCCGTCTGGTCGGGACGACGGTTGACGTACACCAGCGGAATGCCCGCCGCGAGGGCCGCTTTACTGATATTGGCGGTAGACGCCGTGTCGACCGGGTTGACGATGATGGCGTCGACTTTCTGGCTGATAAAGTTCTCGACCTGGCTCAGTTGCTTGACCACATCGGCGCGGGCGTCTTCGAACTGCAGCTGCACGCCGTCACCCTTGGGGTAGGACTTGGCTTGCTTGTCCATGTCCTCTCGCAGGTAAGTCAGGAAGGTGTCATCGAACGCCGACATGCTCACGCCCACCTTGATATCGGCCGCCGTGGCGAAACCACTGGCGAGCATCATGGACAGGGCCAGCGCGGTAAAACGGATCGGGGTCTTCATGAACGGTCTGTCTCCAATTTCTTGTTGGTTTTGTGGACGTTGCGTTTTTCAGAGCGAAGCGGTCGGCAGTCGAACGATCGGCGCCCCCGGAATGCAGCACACCAGGGAACCCTTGCTTTCGACGCACAGGACATTCAGGAGGGAAAAGTAAAACGGCCGGGCGCGGGGCAGACCGCGAGGCTTGAGGGCAGGACGTAAAACTCGCAGTACAGCGTTGAAGATTTTCATCTGACGGTACCTGGTTGTTTTGATCTTGTTTTTGTCGAGTCGCCCGAATCGAGTCCGAACGTACTTTATGCAACCTGGAATGACTTTATTGGAAAATAATTTCCATATCAACCTGTTTTAGAATTTTATTCTATTTTTCATCCATGAGGCTCCATAGCCGCCATTTCCACTACCTGCTGGCGCTCTGAACTCAGGCGCGCGGCGTCCAGTACGCGGGTGGTTGCCAGCGCATCCAGGACGTTCACCGGCAACTCGCCGTGGCCGTCCACCGCGCTTTGCAACTGACTGTAGAACTGATTCCAGCGGCCCTTTTCCGACGGCACCCGCTCACGATCCGGCCCCTGCTCGAACCAGCCCCAGCGTCGATGTTCTTCAGCGCCCCAGTGCTCGCCTTCGGTTTTCGGGGTCTTGCCGGCCAGCAGCGCCTCTTCCTGGCCGTCCAGCCCTTCGATGGTGTAGCAACCGGCCGTGCCATTCACCCGAAACCGCGGGGCCTGGCTGTTTTGCAGGGCGCTGCCCCACAGGTGTGAAATCACCCCGTTGGCGTGGGTCAGCGATACAAAGAAGCCGTGGTCCACGCTCCGCTCATCGGCGGTGTAGTGCAACTGCGCGAACACCCGGTCCACCGGGCCGAACAGTTGCATGGCCTGGTCCACCAGATGGCTGCCCAGGTCCCGCAGGAAGCCGCCGCCGCTGGCATTGCCCACCGAGCCCGGGTTGTAGCGCTCCACCCGGGATTCAAAGCGGGTGACGGAGCCCAGGGCTCCGGCGTCGATCAGCTTGCGCAGGGTCAGGAAGTCCGAATCCCAGCGCCGGTTCTGGTAGACGCTGAGCAGCACGCCCTGGCGCTCGGCGGCGGTGATCAAGGCCTGGGCCTGTTCGGCATTGCTGGCAAAGGGTTTGTCGCTGACCACCGCCACACCGTGTTCGATGGCCTCCAGCACCAGGGCCGGACGGCCCTTGAGGGTGGTGGAGATCACCAGCACGTCGACACCGGCCTCGGTGATCTGCCCGATACTGTCGAAGGCCTTCACTCCGGGGTGATCCGTCGCCAGTTGCTGGCGACGTTCGGGTGACCGTGTCACCACGCCGACAAAGGTCGCCCCCGGCAGGCTGGCTATCAGGGGTGCATGAAATACACGGCCGCCTTTGCCGTATCCAACCAGTCCGATTCGCATACAAATACTCCTTGGTTAATTGTGGCGAGGGAGCTTGCTCCCGCTCGACTGCGTAGCAGTCGCAAGCTTTTGGGGGCGCTTCGCCCCCCAGCGGGAGCAAGCTCCCTCGCCACAGGGCAAGCCACAACGGTCTAACAGCACAACTCGCGGGTCACCCGCTCCAGCATCATCCGGTTGGACTCATCCGGCCGGTCTTCCCAGGCAAACACCGACACCGTGGCAATGCCGTCGAACTTGATTTCCCGCAGAGTGCCGAAAAACGCCTCCCAGTTCACCTCGCCCTGGCCGATGTCCAGGTGCTGGTGCACGGTGGCGGTGACGCCCGGCGGGTTGACGATGTAGCGCAGGTTGGACGAAGCGCGGTGGTTGTAAGTGTCGGCAATGATCAAGTGGCTGAGCTTGGAGCCTGCGTACTTGAGCATCGAGGCGATATCGCCCTTGCCGTCGTCATAGAAGAAGGTGTGCGGCGCGGCGTAGAGGTAGTTGATCCAGTCGCGGTCGAGGCCGCGAATGATGTCCACCGACTCGTTGTTGCGCTCGCAGAAGTCGTACGGATGCGCCTGGATATCCAGCTTGATGCCTTCGCGCTCGAACTCCGGCATCAGCTCGTCCATGGAGCGCATGAACTGGTTTTCGCACACCAACGGGTTGTCGGACTGGCCGGTGAATTCGGTGTTGACCAGCTCGCAGTCCATTTCCACGGCGATCTGGATCGCACGCTTCCAGTTGCGCACGGCGGCAACCCGCAGGCCTTCGTCGGCGGCGGCCCAGTGGTACATGGGCAGCAGGGATGAGAGTTGCACGCCGGCGTCGCTCAGGGCCTTGCGAAATTCCTTGATGCGCGCGCGGTCGACCCGGGGGGCCTTGTAGAACGGCAGGAAGTCTTCCCGGGGCGAGAGTTCGATGTGCTGGTAGCCGAGCTCGGCGGCCTTGTCGACCATTTGGCCGAGGGGCAGGTGGCGGTACATGTAGGGGTCTAATGCGATGCGCATGCTTGAGATCTCCCGAATTTGAGGTAGGAACTCGGTCAAATGTGGGAGCGGGCTTGCTCGCGAATGCGGTGGGTCAGTCGATGCAAATGTTGACTGAAAGGCCGCATTCGCGAGCAAGCCCGCTCCCACACTGACTGCGTTACATCAGTGAGGATTGTGGTTAGCCGTAGAAATGCGGACGCGGTGGCAGGCCCACTTTCACAATCTGCCCACTGTTCTGCGCCTCAATACACGCATCCGCCGCCACCGCCGCTGCAAAACCATCCCACGCCGACGGCCCCCCCACTTGCCCTGCCCTTACACCGTCGATAAACGCCTGCAGCTCAACGTCATACGCCGCGATGAACCGGTCTTTCCAATCCATCAGGATCGCGTTCGACAACTTGGCCCCGCTGCGCATCTGCACCTGGGACGGCTCCGGCAATTTCGCAATACCGGTCTCCCCCACCACTTCGCACTGGATGTCGTAGCCGTACTGGCAGTTCACAAACACTTCCACATCGATGCGCGTGCCCTTGGCGGTTTCCAGCAGCACGATCTGCGGGTCACGCAGATGGGCCAGCGCCTTGCTCGATTTACGCGGGAACACCACCTGCACCGACACGTAGTCATCGGCCAGCAACCAGCGCAACACATCCAGCTCGTGGATCAGGGTGTCGGTGATCGCCATGTCGGTCTTGTAGTTCTCACCCACCCTCGGGTTGCGGTGGGCACAGTGCAGCATCAGCGGCTCGCCGATCTGGCCGCTGTCGATCACGGCTTTCAAGGCGCGATAGCCTTGGTCATACGGACGCATGAAACCCACCTGCACCAGGCGCTTGCCGTGGGCCACTTCGGCCTCGACGATCTTGCGGCAGCCTTCGGCAGTCACCGCCAGCGGCTTCTCGCAGAACACGGGTTTGCCGGCCGCAATCGCCGCCAACACAAATTCTTCGTGGCTCGGGCCCCACGAGGTCACCAGGATCGCCTCGACCTGCGGCGAATTGATCAGCGCGTGGCCGTCCGGGTACACCTCGGCGGTGAGTTTCTGGTCCGAGACGACCTTGGCCGCCTGCTCAAGGTTGATGTCGGTCACGGCCACCACCTGGCTGTTGAGCAAGGTCTGGCTGCAGCGACGAATGTGATCCTGGCCGATGGCGCCAGTACCGATAACACCCAACTTCAAAGACATGAAAACACTCCTCTTGTTATTAGTACTGCCGGGCCTTGGCCAGGCGTTCATTGAGTTGTTTGGCCACCGCATCGGTGCGCGCGCTGGTGGACACCTGCGCCACACCGACGCGCCACCACGACAGGTATTTGTGGATCATGGTTTTCGGCAGGACCTTGATATCAATCAGCGTCGACACGGTTTGCGTGCGCGCATCGGCCAGCGCCGCCTGCAACTGCTCCACGGTGTTGACCTTGTAGGTCTTGCAACCATAGGCCGCCGCACTCATGGCGAAGTCCACCGGCACAAAACCGCCGTCGAGCTTGCCGGTCTCGGGATTGCGGAAGCGGAACTCGGTGCCGAAGCTGTCCATGCCGTGTTCCATCTGCAAATTGTTGATGCAGCCGAAGGTCATGTTGTCCAGCAGCACCACGTTGATCTTGCGCCGCTCCTGGATCGAGGTGGCCAGCTCCGAGTGCAGCATCATGTACGAGCCGTCGCCCACCAGTGCGTACACCTCGCGCTCGGGCTCGGCCAGCTTCACGCCCAACGCGGCGTTGACCTCATAGCCCATGCACGAATAACCGTATTCGACGTGGTAGGTGTTGACGCCCTTGCTGCGCCAGCTGCGCTGCAAGTCACCGGGCAGACTGCCGGCGGCGGCGACGATGATTGCGTCGTCGGCCAGGGCTTCGTTGAGCACACCGAGTACGCGGCTTTGGGTCAGGCAGGAACCGGTCAGCTCGATAAACTCACGCAGCACCGCCGGGTCCATGTGGTCGTTGATTTCAGGGACGAAGTTTTCAGTCTGGTATTCCGCCTGGTAGATCCGGTCGACTTCGACGTCCAATTGCGCCTTGGCATCCCGTGGCTGATTCCCCCAGCTGGAACGGTAGTCGCCCAAGGCTTCAGCCAGTGCTTCCAGGCCAACCTTGGCATCCGCCAGCAACTGCACGCCATCGAGTTTCAGTGCGTCGCACGGGCTGATATTCAGGTTGAGAAACTGCACCTCAGGATGCTTGAACAGTGACTTCGACGACGTGGTGAAATCGGTATAGCGCGTGCCGATACCAATGATCAGATCCGCCTCGGGTGCCAGCAGGTTCGCCGCCAGGCAGCCGGTTTCACCAAGACCGCCGAGGTTCAGTGGATGGCTTGAAACCACCGCACTCTTACCCGCCTGGGTTTCCGCGAAAGGAATGTCGAAGCGTTCGGCAAAGGCTTGCAGCGCGGCATTCGCCCCGGAGTATTTGACCCCGCCGCCACACACGATCAGCGGTTTGCGCTTGCCCTTGAACGCCGCCACGGCATCCCCCAGCATCGCCTCGGTCGCCGGGCGACGGTCGATACGGTGCACGCGTTTTTGCAGGAAGTAATCCGGGTAATCCCAGGCTTCGCCCTGTACATCCTGCGGCAGGGCCAGGGTCACGGCGCCGGTTTCCGCCGGGTCGGTGAGCACGCGCATGGCGTGAATCGCCGCCGTCATCAGCTGTTCCGGGCGGTTGATGCGGTCCCAGTATTTGCTGACCGCACGAAAGGCATCGTTGGTGCTGATGCTCAAGTCGTGGAACTGTTCGATTTGTTGCAGTACCGGATCAGGCTGGCGACTGGCGTAGACATCACCGGGCAACAGCAGCAACGGAATCCGGTTGGCGGTCGCGGTCGCCGCGGCGGTCAACATATTCGCCGCACCCGGCCCCACCGAGGAGGAGCACGCGTAGATCTTGCGGCGCAAGTGCTGCTTGGCAAAACCAATCGCCGCGTGGGCCATGCCTTGTTCGTTGCGGCCCTGATGCACCACCAGGTCGCCGCTGTCCTGCTCCAGGGCCTGGCCCAGGCCCAGCACATTGCCGTGGCCAAAAATCGTGAAGATGCCGGCGACAAACTTGCTCTGCACACCATCGACTTCGATGTACTGGTTATCCAGAAACTTCACCAGGGCCTGGGCCATGGTCAATCGGGTTGTGGTCATGGGGTGCTCCTTATCGTTTCTGCAGGTGGGCGATGCTCGCCCCCAATGCCTGCTTGATATCGGCCAGGCCGTGCACGCTTTCGGCGAACGGTTCGAACGATAGGTGGCCGCTGTAGCCGGTGCTGAGCAGCGTGTCGATCTGCGCGGCATTGCCGAGGATGTCAGCCTCGCCCACCAGCACGCGGTGGCCGTCGCGGATCGAGCTCAGCGGTGCGTCGGCATCTTCCACGCCGGAGATATGCACCAGCCCGGTCAGCTCGGGGAAGAACTCATGTTCACTGGCCAGGTGGTGGTGGAAGGTGTCATGCACCACGCGGAACACATCCAGGCCGCCGACAGACTTGATCGCATCCACGGCCACGCGTTTGCGGCGCAGGGAGCATTCTTCAAACCCCAGGGGTTCGACAAAACCGAGAATCCCGTATTCCCGCAGGATCGGCGCCAGTTCACTCAAGGCCGTGCGCAAACCGGCTGCGCGCTGGGCTTCGTTGCGCGGGTCGGCGCGGTCGTTCAACGGGCACATCACCAACGCCTGCGCACCGCTCTCGCGGGCATAGGCCGCCAACTTGATGGCCTGGGCGCGGCGCTCGTCATCCCATACATCAAACGGGTACAACGCGTTGATCGACAGCACGGTGATGCCGTGCACCGCGCACAGTTCGCGCACGCGGCTGGCGGGAGTGCCGTCTTCAATCTCGATGCCCTTGAGGTCGTTACGGATCTCGATGGCGTCGCATTTCAGGGTCACCGCCAGCTGGATAAAATCCGCCAGGGAAAGGCTGGGGGCGACCATGCGGTTCAGGGCAAAACGTAGAGGCGACTTCATTATTGTTGTGCTCCACACTCGAAAACGTTACTTGGCAGTTGGCATGCTGAATTCAGGGCCCTTGGCGATGCTGTCGGGCCAGCGTTGCATGACGCTCTTGTAGCGGCTGTAGAAACGAATGCCTTCTTCGCCATAGGCGTGGTGGTCGCCGAACAGCGAGCGGTTCCAACCACCGAACGAATGCCAGGCCATCGGCACCGGAATCGGCACGTTGATGCCGACCATCCCGACCTTGATGGTGCGGGCAAAGGCACGGGCAATGCCGCCGTCGCTGGTAAAGCACGACACGCCGTTGCCGAACTCATGGGCGTTGATCAAAGCCACGGCGCTGGCAAAATCCGCCACCCGCACGATGCCCAGCACCGGCCCGAAAATCTCTTGCTGGTAGATGCTCATTTCGGTGGTGACGTTATCGAACAAGGTCGCACCGACGAAGAAACCACCCTCCGCGCCCGGCACCTTGAAGCCACGACCGTCGACGATCAGCTTCGCGCCCTGGGCCACGCCCTGGTCGATAAACCCTTCGACCTTGGCCTTGTGTTCGGCGGTAACCAGCGGGCCCATCTCGCTGTCTTTTTGCATACCGTTGCCGACCTTCAACTGGTCGATACGCGGCAGCAGTTTTTCGATCAGCCTGTCGCCGACATCGCCCACCACCACGGCAATCGAGATCGCCATGCAGCGCTCGCCGGCCGAGCCGTAAGCCGCGCCGATCAAGGCGTCAGCCGCCTGATCCAGGTCGGCGTCGGGCATCACGATCATATGGTTCTTCGCCCCGCCCAACGCCTGCACACGTTTGCCGCGCTGGGTGGCCTGCTGGTGGATGTACTCGGCAATCGGGGTGGAACCGACGAACGAAATCGCCTCGATATCCGGGTGCTGCAACAGGCCGTCTACCGCGCTCTTGTCACCCTGCACCACGTTGAACACACCGTCGGGCAGCCCGGCTTCGGTCAGCAGGCGGGCCATCAGCAAACTGGCGGACGGGTCGCGCTCCGACGGCTTGAGGATGAAGCAGTTACCGGTGGCCAGCGCCAGCGGGATCATCCACAGCGGCACCATCACCGGGAAGTTGAACGGGGTGATGCCGGCGCACACGCCCAGTGGCTGACGCAGGTTCCAGTTGTCGATGCCGCCGCCGATGTTGTCGCTGAAATCGGTTTTCAACAGGTTTGGCGCGCCGCAGGCGAACTCGACGATCTCGATACCACGGGTGACTTCGCCCTTGGCGTCGGAGAACACTTTGCCGTGTTCGCGGCTGATGATTTCAGCCAGCTCATCGTGGTGCTGGTCGAGCAATTCCTTGAACTTGAACAGCACCCGCGAACGGCGCAGGGATGATTGCTCGGACCACGCCGGGAAGGCTTTCAGCGCCGACGCCACGGCCTCATCGACGGTCTTCTGGCTGGCCAGCCCGACGCGAGCCTGGACTTCGCCGGTGGCCGGGTTGAACACATTGCTGAAACGCTCACTGGCGCTGTCGTGCACCTGGCCGTTGATGTAATGGCCGATTACCGGGGCGTTGCTCATTATTGTTCTCCGTCGAAAGTGCTTAAAGATCCAGCAGCCAGCTGTGCTGCGGGTCGTTATGGAAATGCCAGGCGCGCTTGGGGCCGGCCATCACGTTCAGGTAGTAGGACTCGTAGCCATACGGCACGCTGACGGGGTGATACCCCTTGGGCACCACCACCAGGTCGCTGTTTTCCACGGCCATGGCCTGGTCGATGCTGCGGTCGTCGGTGTAGACGCGCTGGAACACAAAGCCCTGGGGCGGGTTGATCTGGTGGTAGTAGGTTTCTTCGAGAAAGCTCTGGTGCGGCAGATCGTCGGTGTCGTGCTTGTGGGGCGGGTAGCTCGACGAGTGACCGGACGGCGTGCGCACTTCCACCACCAGCAGCGAATGGGCAGGCTCGCTGTCGGGCAGGATGTCGCACACATAGCGGGTATTGGCGCCCTTGCCGCGTATGCTGCGCTTGCATTGCTCGGGGCGAATCAGACGGGGTGCCAGACCTGCGTCGGTTGAGCCGGGAGCGGCGCAGACGGCAATTTGCACGTCGCTCAGCGCGGTGACCTGGGCGTCGGTGCCTGGCGGCAAATAAGCGGCGAAGGGCGACTTGTCTTCGAACACCGAGTGGCGATCACCGAGGTTTTCCCAGTTGAAGCCTTCGCCCTGGATAGTCACCCGGCCGCTGAGCAGCACCAGGCACAGTTCCTTGTCGCCGGCGGTGACTGGCAAGGTTTCACCCAGGCTCAGGCGGTAGGCGGCGAAGCCCACGTATTCCAGGCGCCCTTCTTCCAGCGCCACCATGGTTTGCCCGCGCTTGCTGCTTTTGACCAACAGGCTCATTGTCCAGTCCTCTCGCTCAACAGTGCGCGCAGGGTGTCGTAACCCTTCTTCGCATAGATGTAGCTCGGCGCCACGGCAGGATCCTGCTCGGCCTCCACTACCAGCCAACCCTGGTAATTGGCGGCCAGCAGCACGTCCAGCAGCGCGGCGAAGTCGATATCGCCGTCGCCGGGCACGGTGAAGGTGCCGTTGACGATGCAATCCGGGAAGCTCCACATCTGGTTGCGTGCCAGTTGCACCACCGGCTTGCGCACATCCTTGAAGTGCACGTGGCAGATGCGGGCGATGTGTTTGCGCAGCACCTCGATAGGCTCGCCGCCACCCATGTAGCAGTGGCCCGAATCAAACAGCAGGCCGACTTCCGGGCCGGTGCGGCGCATCAGTTGGTCGATGTCTTCCGGGGATTCGACGTAGGCGCCCATATGGTGGTGGTACGCCAGGCGCACGCCCTGGGACAGGGTGAAACGCGCCAGTTCGGTGAGTTTGTCGGCGTATTCCTGCCAGGCCTGTTCGCTGTGAAAACGCGGGCGTTCGATCAGGCGCACCGGCGAACCCTGGATCGAGTCGGCGACTTCTCCATACACCAACACGCTGGCGCCGTTTTCACGCAGCAGTTCGACGTGGCTGGCGATGGCTTCGATTTCTTCCGCCACCGAGCGCCGGGCCAGGCGACTGGAGTACCAGCCGGAGACCAGTGCCAGGTCGTAGGGGCGCAATACATCGCCGACACCTTTGGCGTCCTTGGGGAATTTGCCGTTGAGTTCAAAGCCTTCGTAGCCGATGTCCTTGCCTTCGCTGAGGGCCGTGCTCAACGGCGTTTCACCGCCCAGGGCCGGCAGGTCGTCGTTGCTCCAGGAGATCGGGTTGATGCCAATTCGGATAGCGGGCATGGCTGCACCTATTATTGTTTTTTCAGAGTTGCCTGAGATCTGCTTTATGTGGGAGCGGGCTTGCTCGCGAAGGCGGTGGTTCAGTTGGTGTATCAGTCGACTGACACTCCGCTTTCGCGAGCAAGCCCGCTCCCACATTTGACCGTGTTTAGCTTCGAGAACTGCGCCAAGCCTTAATCAATTGCTCAAAGATGCACTGCACCTGCTCAATCAAGGCTTGATCGTCAATCTCCCCCGCCAGCCAGGCTCGGCTCGGTTCCTGGAAGATCGTGCGACCCACGGCGAACCCGCGGCAGGTCTGGCTTTGGCTGGCTTGCTGGAAGCCATCGGCCAGGCATTCGGCGGAAGCGTTCAGGCCCAGCAGCACCACGCCCCGGCAGTAGGGATCGCGCTCCTGGATCAGCTCGTCGAGCTTTTTCCAGTCTGCGGCCGACTGCGCCTCGATCTTCCACCACGCCGGGTAGATGCCCAGGTTGTACAGGCGCTTGAGGCTGCGATAGAGCACGTCGGGATAGGTGGACGGGTGATCCTTGGGGGGCACGACTTCCAGCAGCAGCTCATGGCCGCTGACCAGGGACGCCTGATACAGGGCCTTGAGTTGCGCTTCCTGTTCCAGGCGCAGCAATGGCTCGTCATCGGGGTGAAATTGCACCAGGCACTTGATGATCTGCTCCCGGGGCCAGGCAATCAGGTTGCTGCCCACCGAGCGCCCGTGTTCAAAGGCCAGCGGCCGTGAGTTCTGGACTTCCACCGGGCGGGCGATCCACCAGCCGCGACCGCTGGCGGCGTTCAGCGCGTCCTGGCCGAAGCGTTGGTCGGCCAGAATCCCGACGTCAGCCTCGACGCCCTGCTCCGCCAGTTTGCTTTCAACCCGTTCCACGGCCTGGATAAACAGTTGCTTGAGGGCGCTGATGCGCGCCGGGTCCTGGCCGCCTTTTTGGGCCAGTTCCACCAACTGCCAGCGGTGGTCGAAGGCAAATACAAACAGCTGCTTCCAGACCTTGCGCGGCACGCTGACCTGGTGCAGGCGTTGCAGCACTGCGTCCTGGTCCGGGCGGGTAATCGGCACCGGGCTGTTGAACAGGTAATCAAGTTCGGCGCGGGTCGGCATGGCCGGCGCGCAGGCATGGCGCGACACCACCAGGCCGCCGCAGGCATTCGCCAACTGGCTGCAGCGCTCGTCGCTGGCGTCTTCAAGCCAGCCGCTGAGGAAGCCGGACATGAAGGCATCGCCGGCGCCCAGCACGTTGAGTACTTCCACCCGTACCCCGGGGTAAATCGCGCCGTCTTCAAGGCGGGCCGGGATATCGCCGTGGATCACCGTGCAGCCCTGGGGGCCAAGCTTGACCACCAGGGTGGCCGAGGTCAGGCCACGCACCGTGCGCAATGCCGTGAGCAAATCTTCACTGCCACCGGCAATCAGGAATTCTTCTTCGGTGCCGACGATCAGGTCAAAACGCGGGAGGATTTTCTGCACGTGCTGGCTGACATTCTGGTCGGCCACAAACCGGGTTTCGCCATCGGCCTTGCCGGCCAGGCCCCAGAGCACCGGGCGGTAGTCGATGTCGAGCACGCGTTTGACGTTGTGCTTCTCGGCGTAGTCCAGGGCCTGGATGCTGGCCTTGTACACGCCGTCGGTGGAGAAGTGGGTACCGGTGATCAGCAACGCCTTGCTGGAAGCAATGAACGCTTCACTGATGTCTTCGGCGCGCAGGGCCATGTCGGCGCAGTTCTCGCGGTAGAACACCAGCGGGAAGGTTTCGCGGTCCTTGAGGCCCAGCAGCACCAGGGCGGTGAGGCGTTCCGGGTCGACCTTGATGCCGCTGACGTCACAGCCTTCGCGGGCCAGGGACTCCAGCAGGAAACGCCCCATGTGGTCGTCCCCTACCCGGCTCAACATCGCCGACTTGAGCCCCAGCCGCGCGGTGCCGAACGCGATGTTGGCGGAGGAACCGCCGAGGTACTTGGCGAAGCTCGAGACATCCTCCAGCCGTGCACCCACTTGTTGTGCGTAAAGGTCGACGCCCAGGCGTCCCAGGCAAATCAGATCCAATTGACGCCCACTGGCAAAACGAGTCTGGCCCATGCTGGCTCCTGTTATTTTTATCAGCCTGCGTATGCCGTCGCGGTGGCGGCATACGCTCTTGGTGCAAGCAGACTAGAACGTCTGGTGACGCCAATCAATATTTATTCTATAAATATTTTTTGTGGAATATATTTTCCAATACGCCATCGTCGGTATGTTCCAGCCGCAGTGCATCGTTTCAGCTGCACCGTGGGGCGGGATGCCGAGGTATTTTTTTGCGCCTACCCTGTAGACTTGCGCACATCGACTTATTGTCAGGGGCGCCTCGACGCGTCCTATAAGAACAAGCCAGAAGGATTCCCTATGTCCCAGAGCGCCCCGGAAGACGCACTCGCCAGCCCGCCGCTGAACGCCGAGCGGTTGTTGCAGCTGATCACCGATGAATACGAGAGCCTGCCGCGCCAGCTCAAGCGCATCGCCAGCTACATGAGCCAGCAGAGCGACCGGATCATGGTCGACCGCATCAGCGACATCGCCCGTGAATGCGAAGTGCACCCGTCGGCCATCGTGCGGTTTTCCCAGCGTTTCGGGTTCAGTGGTTTCAGTGAAATGCAGGCGCTGTTCCGCGAGGCCTACACCCACAAGACCACGCCGGTGCAGAACTACCAGCAACGCATCCGCAGCATGATCGCCAACAAGTCGCAGAAAGCCAGCGGCGGCGACCTGGCGCGTGAGTGCGTGAATGCCACCCTCTCCGGGATCGAGCGCCTGGGGCTGGAACTGGATGACGCAGCCTTCGACAAGGCCGTGGACCTGGTGGTGAATGCCGACAATATCTACGTGGTGGGCGTGCGCCGCTCGTTCGCCGTGGCGGACTACTTGGTGTACAACCTGCAGCACACCAACAAGCGCATCCATCTGGTCTCGGGGTTGGGCGGCAGCTATCGTGAGCAGATGCGCAGTGTGCGGGCCAACGACCTGGTGATTGCCATCAGCTTTACGCCGTACGGCAAGGAAACCCAGCACTGCCTGCGGATTGCCCAGCACCATCAGGCCAAGACCCTGATCATTACCGACAGCAACCTGTCGCCCCTGGCCAAGCGGGCGAGCACGGTGTTGCTGGTGAATGAGGGCTCGTCGTTTGCGTTCAGGTCACTGAGTGCGACGCTGTGCCTGTGCCAGGCGTTGTTTATTGCCGTGGCGTATCGGCTGGAATTGAAGGTCGATGAGATTCATGAGCAGGTGGGGTTCGACGACTGACGATCGTTCCCACGCTCCGCGTGGGAATGCAGCCCCGGACGCTCCGCGTCCAAAGCGTGACGCAGAGCGTCACAAGAGGCGTTCCCACGCAGAGCGTGGGAACGATCGTAAGGCTTAGCGCAGTGCCCGGCGCAACACCTTGCCCACCGTCGTCTTGGGCAACTCTTCAGTACGAAACTCGACAAACCGCGGCACCTTGTACCCCGTCAAATATTCCCGGCAATGCGCCAGAATCTGCTCCTGGGTCAAGCTTGGGTCCTTGCGCACCACGATGATTTTGACCCGCTCGCCGGTCACCCCATCCTCAACCCCGATCGCCGCCACTTCCGCCACGCCCGGATGCAACGCCACCACGTCTTCGATCTCGTTGGGGTACACGTTGAACCCGGACACCAGGATCATGTCTTTCTTGCGGTCCACCAGGCGGATGAAGCCCTGCTCATTCATCACCCCGATGTCCCCGGTAGACAGCCACCCTTCGGCATCCAGCACCTCGGCGGTTTCCGCCGGGCGTTTCCAGTAACCCTGCATCACCTGCGGGCCGCGTACTTGCAGTTCGCCCTGCTCGCCCAGTTCCGCCAACTCACCGTCCTCACGAATGAACCGCACCCAGGTCGACGGCAACGGCACGCCGATGCTGCCAGTGAATTCCATCTCGCGCATGCGTGAGATGTCGATGGGGCTGATGCTCACCACCGGCGAACATTCAGTGAGGCCGTAGCCTTCGATGATCGGCAAGCCGGTGACTTCCTTCCAGCGCTTGGCCACAGCGGTATGGGTGGCCATGCCGCCGGCGATCACCATGCGCAAATCGGAAAAATCCCGGGCGCAGAACTCCTTGTTTTCCAGCAGGCCGTTGAACAGCGTATTCACCCCGGCAATCCCGTTGAAACGCTCCTTGCGCAGGATCATCTGCACCCGCTTCACATCCCGTGGGTTGGCGATCAGGATGTTGCGCCCGCCCAGGCACATGAACATCAGGCAGTTCACCGTCAGGGAAAAGATGTGGTACAGCGGCAGCAGGGTGACGTTGGTTTCCTGCTGGTTCTGATCGAGCTGATCACCGACCCACGCCTTGGCCTGCAACAGGTTGGCGATGATGTTGCGGTGGCTGAGCATGACGCCCTTGGCATCGCCGGTAGTGCCGCCGGTGTATTGCAGGAAGGCCAGGTCTTCGCGGTTCATCGGCACGGCGAGATGGGTTTGCCCGCGTCCCTGTTTCAGCACCTGGTTGAAACGCACGGCCCCCGGCAGGTTGAAACGCGGCACCTGCTTCTGCACGCTGCGCAGGATAAAGTTCATCGCCGCGCCCTTGAAGGTGCCGAGCAGGTCACCGATGGCCGCGATCACCACACGTTTGACGGTACTGGCGGCCACCACCTTCTCCAGGGTGTGGGCGAAGTTTTCGAAGATCACCAGGGTCTCTGCGCCACTGTCCTTGAGCAAATGCTGCAGCTCCCGGGCGGTGTACAGCGGGTTGACGTTGACCACCACCGCACCCGCGAGGATCGTGCCCAGCAGGCAGATCGGGTACTGCAAGCAGTTGGGCATCATCAGCGCCACTCGGTCGCCCTTCTTCACACCCTGGGCTTGCAGCCACGCAGCAAAGGCGATGCCCTGCACCTCCCAGTCGGCGTAGGTCATTTCGGTGCCGATGCTGACGTAGGCCACGCGGTCGCGGAATTTGTGCAGGTGCTCCAGGAACACCTCGCGCAACGACGGGTAGTCCTCGATGCCGGCGTCGATGTCTGCCGGTACGCCGGGCAGGTAAGCGTTCAACCAGAGGCGTTCGGTCTGTTCCAGGCTTACAGCGTTCATGGCAGTCTCCTTGTTGTTTTTATGGTGGGAACTACTTTTCGACGATAGCGGTAATGCCCAACCCACCCGCCGCGCAGATCGAAATCAGGCCGCGGCCGCCGCCACGCTGGTGGATCGCCTTGGCCAGTGCCGCGAGTTGCCGGCCACCGGTGGCGGCGAAGGGGTGGCCGCAGCCGAGGGAGCCGCCGTTGACGTTCATCTTGCTGCGGTCGATGCTGCCCAGCGGCGCGTCGAGACCCAGGCGGTCGCGGCAGTAATCCGGGTCTTCCCAGGCCTTGAGGGTGCACAGCACCTGAGCGGCGAAGGCTTCGTGGATCTCGAACAGATCGAAGTCGGCGAACGTCAGGCCCTCGCGCTTGAGCATGCGTGGCACGGCGTAGGCCGGCGCCATCAGCAGGCCTTCGGTGCCGTCGACGAAATTCACCGCAGCGGTTTCACCGGTTCGCAGGTACGCCAATACGGGCAAGCCGCGCTCGGCGGCCCATTCCTCGCTGGCCAGCAGCACCACCGACGCGCCGTCAGTCAGGGGCGTGGAGTTGCCGGCGGTGAGCGTGCCGTTCTGGCGGTCGTAGGCCGGTGACAGGCCGGCAAGTTTCTCCAGGCTGGCGTCGGCCCGCAGGTTGTTGTCCCGGGCCAGGCCGCGATACGGGCTGATCAAATCATCGAAGAAACCCTGCTTGTACGCCGCATCCAGCCGATGGTGGCTGGTGAGGGTCAACTCGTCCTGGGCCAGGCGCTTGATCTGCCAGCGCTTGGCCATTTCCTCGCAGTGTTCACCCATGGACAAGCCGGTGCGCGGCTCGCCATTGCGCGGCAGCAGCGGCTTGAAAAACATCGACGGGCGCACCCCCATCAAGGCCTTCAACCTGGCGCCGGTGCCCTTGGCGCGGTTGGCTGAAAGCAAGGTGCGGCGCAGGGACTCGTTGATGCCGATGGGCGCGTCGGAGGTGGTGTCGGAACCACCGGCAACGCCCACTTCGATCTGCCCAAGGGCGATCTTGTTCGCCACCAGCAACGCCGCTTCCAGGCCGGTGCCGCAGGCTTGTTGCAGGTCGTAGGCCGGGGTTTCGGGAGACAGTGTGGTAGACAGCAGGCTTTCCCGGGCCAGGTTGAAATCCCGGGAGTGCTTGATCACCGCACCCGCGGCAAACTCGCCCAGGCGCAGGCCGTGAAGGTTGTAGCGGTCCACCAGGCCTTGCAGGGCGGCGACCAGCAGATCCTGGTTGCTGTCATGGGCGTACACAGTGTTGGAGCGGGCGAACGGGATACGGTTGCCGCCGATAATCGCCACGCGGCGCGTCGGGGCCGGGTTGAAACTGTAGTCACTCATCGATCGGTCTCATTCCAGATAAACAGCCCACGCATATGGGGTTTGTCACCGGCGAAATTACGCACTTCAAACTCACGGCGCGGGCCGGTTGGCGGAACGTTCCACAGCGCCACCTGGCCGGGCAGGAAGATCGGCAGCTTGAAGTCGCAATGGGCCTCGGCCTGGTCCAGTCCGCCGGGGGGTTGCTGGGCGGCCAGGGCGCGGCCAAGGGTCCACATGCCGTGGGCGATGGCCCGGCGAAAACCGAACAATCGGGCGCCGATCACCGAGGTATGAATGGGGTTGAAATCCCCCGAGACCCTGGCGAAACGCCGCCCCAGATCCGCCGGCAGCACCCAGCGTTGAGTGCGCAGCAAACCTTCTTCCTGCAAGGGCAACGCGTCGTCCCACGGCTCGCCAACCGGCGCGTTTACGTCACGGCGCAGGTACAGGCTGTCGCTCTCCCATATCAGGGCGCCCGCGCTGTAGCCACGGGTGGCGATGCTCAGCGCCTGGCCCTTGGGATGGGCGACCCAGCGTTCGCAATACACCTCCAGGCGCAAGGCCTGGCCCGCCTCCAGCCGTCGATGCTGGCGGATGCGATTGGCCAAATGCACCATGCCGCTGGCCGGGTACGGGAAACTCGGGCGGGTCAGCAGCATCAGGTGCAAGGGGAACGCCAGCACATGGGGATAGGACAGCGGCACGCCTTGCTCATGGCGGAAACCACAGGCCCGACCGTAAGCCGCGATCCCTTGGGCAGACAGCTCGACGGCCGAACGCACCAGGCGTTCTTTCGGCAACGTCGGCTCGCCTTCCAGCTTCGGTTTGCGCAGCCCCAATACCCCGTCCAGCAACAGCCGCGAGCGCGAGGGCGGCGGGTCAATAATCTGCGTCACATAGTCCATGCTCAGGCTCCCAACAGGCTTTGGCCGCAGACCCGCACCACCTGGCCATTGACCCCGCCGGATGCCGGATGCGCCAGCCAGGCGATGGTTTCTGCCACGTCGATGGGTTGCCCGCCCTGGGACATCGAGTTCATCCGCCGCCCCGCTTCGCGGATCATCAGCGGGATCTTCGCGGTCATCTGGGTTTCGATAAAGCCCGGTGCCACGGCATTCACCGTCACTTGCTGCGCCGCCGCCTGCGGGGCCAGGCCTTGTACCAGGCCGATCACCCCGGCCTTGGAGGTGGCGTAGTTGCTTTGCCCGAGGTTGCCGGCGATACCGGAAATCGATGAGACACACACGATCCGCCCGCCCGGATTCAGGCCCTGGCTTTCCAGCAGCGCCGTGCTCAGGTGCAACGGTGCTTCCAGGTTGACCGCCAGTACGCTGCGCCACGCGGTCTCAGTCATCTTGGCGATGGTCTTGTCGCGGGTAATCCCGGCGTTGTGCACCACCACGTCGAATGCACCGTGTTGGCTGACATGGGCGTGCAACTGCTGCGCGGCATCGGTGGCGGTGATGTCCAGCGCCAGTGCGGTGCCTGCGACACTGCCGGCCGCCTGTTGCAGCGAATCCTGGGCCTGGGGCACATCCACGCAGACCACATGGGCTCCATCGCGGGCCAGCACCTGGGCGATTGCCAGGCCGATGCCACGGGAGGCGCCGGTGACCAGGGCACGGCGGCCGCCGAGGGGTTTGTCCCAGTTGATTTCGGTTGGGCTATCGACGGTTTTTTCGAGGCGCACCACCTGCCCCGAGACATAGGCCGAGCGCCGCGACAGGAAGAACCGCAGGCTGCTTTCCAGCCCGTCCTCGGCACCCGGTGCGACGTAGATCAACTGCACGGTGATCGCCCGGCGCAACTCCTTGGCCAACGAACGCACCAGGCCCTCAAGGGCACGCTGGGCAATGGCCTGGGGCAGGTCCTTGCACAACTCCGGCGCGGTGCCGAGCACCACCACCCGGGCGTGCTGCCCAAGGCGCCTGGCGTTGGCGTGGAAGAATTCGTAGAGCTCGTCCAACTGCTTGAGGTCGGCAATGTCGCTGGCGTCGAACACCGCGCCCTGGACCTTGACCGTGGAGGGTGCCTTGAGGGTCGCAGCGGTGGCGGTCACTGTATCGGTGGCGGTGAAGATGCGCTGGATTTGCGCCCCCAGGCGCCCTACCCCCGCGACGATTACCGGGTTGGCCAGGCCTTGCTGGCCGCTGCGGTGACGTTGCAATGCCAGGGGTTGGGGCAGCCCGGCAGTGCGGGCCAACCAGGCTCCCCAGGGGGAATTGACGAAAGAGAGGTAGCTGTCACTCATGGATAAATTCACTCACAAACACGGTGTTGCCATGGAAACCCGATCCTTGTAGGAGCTGGCTTGCCTGCGATTGCGGTGTGTCAGCCAACACATCTGGCACTGAACCAACGCTATCGCAGGCAAGCCAGCTCCTACAGGGGTCGTGTTCCTCCAGTTCCAGTCAGTTGACCGGCGCGTTTTCGCCTTGGTTGGCGCGGCGTCTTGCGCTCGGTTTGGCGGCCTGTTCCAGCGCCTGCTGGCGCTGTTGCAAGGCTTCCAGCAAACCGAAGTCCTGCGGGAAGTCGTCCACCTGGATCGCGTGATCGCCATATTCCACATAGCGCGCGAGCAAGCTGTCGTCTTCCTCGCTGATCAGGTCCAGCGCCCGCGCCTTGACTCGCCACGGAGTAAACGCCGCACTGGAAATCGGCATTGGCTCGATCAGGCCTTGCTTGATCGCCCCCTTGAGCCGCGCCTCGATCAGCTCCACTTGCGGCAACAGGCGCAAGGCCAGCTCGCCGTAAGCCAGCTTGTCGATTTCCGGCCGAGGAATGTAGGAATTGCCCAGCAAGCGGTCGCGGGTTTCCCCCGGCACCTGCACCAGCTCCGCCACTTGCGCCAACAGGCGATCCGACGGTTTGCGCTGTGGAATACCGAACGGGAACGTCAAGCCACGCACCACCGCCGCCGCGGCTTTCGACGGGTAGTTGTCGAGCACTTCGGCCAGGGCCTCATGGGCGCGCAGCAACGCGTCCTGGGCCGCCCAATGCACCAGCGGCAAATCTGCCTGTGGCCGGCCATCATCCTCAAAACGCTTGAGCACGCAGGACAGGATGTACAGCTGGGACAGAATGTCTCCCAGCCGTCCGGTGATGCTTTCCTTGCGCTTGAGGGCACCGCCCAGCACGCCCATGGAAATGTCCGAGATCAACGCCAACACCACCGACAGCCGATTGGCCTGGCGGTAGTAGGACGCCAGCGCCGGATCGGTCTTGCCCGGCACGGAAATCAGCCGTCCGCCCGTCAGCGAATACACTGCGGCACGCACGGTATTGGCCAGCACGAAGCTCAGGTGACCGAACATCGCGCTGTCGAAATCCACCAGGGCCTTGCGCCGGTCCGTATTGCGCGCCGCTTCCATCTCGCGGAATACATACGGATGGCAGCGGATCAGGCCCTGGCCGTAGATGATCAGGCAGCGAGTCATGATGTTCGCGCCCTCCACCGTGATGGCGATGGGGCTTTGCTGGTAGGCCCGGGCGAGGAAGTTGTTGGGCCCCATGCAGATGCCCTTGCCGGCCACGATGTCCATGCCGTCGTTGACGATGATCCGCGCCCGCTCGGTAACGTGGTATTTGGCGATGGCCGAGATCACCGAGGGTTTTTCACCGGCATCCAGTGACGCCACCGAGACCTTGCGTACCGCGTCGCAGGCATACAGATGCCCGGCCATGCGCGCCAGGGGCGCCTGCACGCCTTCGAACTTGCCGATGGGCAGGCCGAATTGCTTGCGCATCGCCGCATAAGCGGTGGTGCCGCGCACAGCCACCTTGCCCAGGCCGACGTTGGCCGACGGCAGGGAAATCGCCCGGCCAGCCGCCAGGCATTCCATCAGCATGCGCCAGCCGTTGCCGACTTGCTCGCGGCCGCCGATCACCCATTCCAGCGGGATAAACACATCCTTGCCGGTGGTCGGGCCATTCTGGAATACCGCGTTGAGTGGCCAGTGACGCCGGCCGCTGTTCACCCCCGGATGGGTGGTGGGGATCAACGCGCAGGTGATGCCCAGGGAACCCGGCTGGCCGAGCAGACCGTCCGGGTCTTCGGCGCGGAAGGCCAGGCCGAGCACGGTGGCGATTGGGCCGAGGGTGATGTAGCGCTTGTCCCAGGTCACACGGAAACCCAGCACTTCCTCACCTTCGTGCATGCCCTTGCAGACGATGCCCAGGTCTGGAATCGCCCCGGCGTCGGAGCCGGCATACGGGCTGGTCAGGGCGAAGCACGGGATGTCTTCGCCCCGTGCCAGACGTGGCAGGTAGTAGTTGCGCTGGGCGTCGGTGCCGTAGTGCAGCAGCAGTTCGGCCGGGCCCAGGGAGTTGGGCACCATCACTGAAATCGCCGCCGCCGAGCAGCGGGTAGAGAGCTTCATCACCACTTGCGAATGCGCATAGTGAGAGAAGCCTTTGCCGCCGTACTGCTTGGGAATGATCATGCCGAGGAAGCCGGCATCCTTGGTGTACTGCCAGCCTTCGGGGGACATGTCTTGCCAGACCTGGGTGGTTTCCCAGTCGTTGGACATGTCGCACAGGGTCTCCACTTCGTTGTCGAGGAAAGCCTGTTCTTCAGCGCTGAGGCTGGCGGGTGCGGCTTGCAGCAGGCGTTCCCAGCGCGGTTTGCCGCTGAACAGCTCGGCGTCCCACCACACGGTGCCGGACTCGATGGCAGCACGCTCGGTGTCGGACATCGCCGGCATGATGCCGCGAAAAAGGCCCAGGGCCTTGCTGGTCAACAGGGTGCGGCGCAGGGGTTTGATTGTCAGCAGCAGCGCGGGCAACACCACCAGCACCGCCACCACGCCGGCGCCGAAACCGGCGACTGCGTTGAACAGGTAACCGACCGCCAGCCAGACCAGGCCGGCACCCAGCCAGAGGGTGGCAGCGGCTTGACGATACGCCAGGGCGATCGCTGCTGCGAGTCCCGCCAATAACCAGATAACCATGGGGATACCTCTACTCAATTCAGGGTACGGCAAACGCCCGGGCAGATCGGAATGACCTGTGACGTAAAGCCACACTACAAACTTGAAAAGATAAATTCAAATTTTGTTTTGAAATTTTTATTTAATGCTTGGGCGAAAAAAATAGCGGCTGAACGGGGTCAGCCTTGCAGGTTAAGCGCAAGGATTCGACATCGGGCGCCAGGGCTACCCATCAATAGACGACAGCGTGGAGCCGGGCAGCAAGATGCGCTGGCTGCCCTTCTCCACGACTGCCCTCGACAACCTTAGAACTTATAGGTTGCCGACAAGCTGACCACATCCCCCGAGGATTCAGCCTCGCCGTCCAACTGCGCCGCACCGAGACGATCAACGTTCTTGGTCTTCAGGTTGACCTTCTGCACGAACTGGTGCGAGTACGCGGCATCCACCGACAGGCCAGGAATAGCCTTGATGTCATAACCGGCACCAAATGCCAGGAAGTAACGGTCACCGTCCGGGATTCGCGGGTCCCGGGTAGAGTTGCGGGTAGGTGTCTGGTCGTAAGCCACACCGGCGCGCAGGGTGAGTTCGTCGGTGGCTTTGTAGTCGCCGCCAATCGAGGTCATCCAGGCGTTTTTGTAGTTGTAGGGAATGGCAACAATGGTGGTGCCCTGGGATTTGAGCGTCAGGTCCTGGAAGGAAGACCATTCAGTCCAGGTAGCACTCACCCCCAACGTCCAGCGGTCGTTGAACTGGTGAACCCAGTCAACCGAAGCGGTAGCCGGGATATCCAGTTGGGTACTGGCGTGGGCACCGTCCGGGAACAGCTTGAGACCTGGGTAGGCGATTTCAACCAGAGTTTCGCCGTTCGGACCGATCGGATTGGTCATCGCGTTACGGCCGACGGCATCTGTATAGATGTTGTATTTGCCGGTCATCTTGTTTTTGATCTTGGCGTGATAGTTCAAGCCAAGTGTGTCTTGCAGCGTCGGCTTCCAAACCACGCCACCAAACCAGCCCACAGAGATGTTATCGACTTTCACGCGCATCAAGGAATGCCCCAGCCCCGTGGGGAGACCCGCGCCGCCAAGTCCTGGAGACACATCCGCAGCGGCCAGCAAATCAACGTTCTGGCTGACGAACCCTTGACTGCGCTGGACGATGGCACCACCACCGACCGAGAACTGATCATTGACCTTGAACGACAGGGAACCGGTCAGACCGATGGTCTCGATTTTGGTATCAACCGCGAAATCCCGCAGTTTGGAGTCTTCGTTCCAAGTGGTTTTCATACCCTGTGGCACGACTTGGCTCAGACCAAAGGCGAAACGGTCGCCCATGGGAATCACCAGAAAGCCCGTCGGCAGCCAAGCGGTGAAACCGCCTTGCCCACCATTGTTAGTGTTGAGGACCGGGTCGCCCGTATTGCCCAGGTCATCCAGTACGGGCGTATTGGTCACCGGGTTGCCCGCGTAGTCATAGGCCTGGCCGGTGTATTTGATCTTGATCCGAGCATAGTCAACGGTCTGCTGCGCGATGGTTGAATCGATAAAGGCCATGGCTGCCGGGTTGTTGTACGCGGCACTGGGGTCATTTTTGAACAGTGAACCACCACCAAACGCACGACCCCATCCTGGCGCGCCGAAGGTCGGTGTGGAGAACCCACCCGCCTGCACTTGCCCCGTGGTCATCAGCCCCCCCAGCAGGGCCAGTCCCAGTAACGTGTGAGCGTGTTGTTTCTTATTGTTCATGCGGTACTCCTTATTATTATTTACACCCGGCCCCTGCCGGTGGGTCTTGTAACCACAGAACGTCTTTCAAAGAACGCCTGTCCTGGAACGGTGTAACGGTGTATCGGTATTCAGGAATGGGTGGTGAGCGAGCCGGTCAGCGTGGCGTTCAACGACACCAAAGTGCAGTAGCCACTCATGGCTTGATTGGTTGCGCTCAACACGTGGGTAGAAACGTCGACGGCAGCTTCAACACAACACTGCCTTTGGTTACGCTGAACGGACCCGGCGGGCTGAAACCCGCCGCAACCGCAATGAATGAGGCAACGCCCAGAGCCGCTGACATCGAACCCAGGCGTGCTGTTTTCACAAGGCTTTGCATTGTCATGTTCCCCAGACAATAAATACCGTATCCAACCGGTGCCTCACACGAGGCACCGGTCTTTCAACGGGGTGATCAGCCCTTTACGGAGTCGCGCTTACGGGTTAACGGTCAGCGTTGGGGCAACAACACTCAGCGAAACCACGGTGCAGTTGCCGGTCAGCGCCTGATTGGCTGCCGAAAGCGTTTTGGTGCCTGGAGTCCAGGTAACAGCGATGGTGGTTGGCCCGCAGTTGGTGGCCGGGATCGAGGTGATCTTGTAGCCGACGTTGGTTACGCTACCGGTGGTACCCGTTGCAGCCGTCAGTACCCAAGGCAGGTTGGTCAGCGTTGGCAGGCCACACAGACCGCCACCGGTCAGGGATGCGCCATTGATCGAGGCCACGCCACCGCTAACGTTGCCGGTAAAGGTGATGCCGCAGGTCACGGCTGCACCGAAGGACGAAGGCGACTTCACGACGATGGTGCCAGCGTTGGTCGAGAACGGACCATCCGGGGAGATGGAAGCCGCGCTGGCCATGGAAGCTGCGCCGAAGCACACTGCGAAAGAAGTTGCACAAACGAGGGTTTTCAAGCTTTTCATTATTTTTCCTCACATGTTATGGCGAGTCATTTCGCCAGGGGTAATGGCCATGATCGAGAGGTCACGGTGAATCTGCAGAACTTCCCTTTCCAGCCAAATTTCAATTCAATTACCGCTAAAAATTCGGGGGTGTTATTCAACAACTTTGAAAGTAGGGGGCATCTTGATCGACACCGTTTTAATCGTGCAGTCCTCGCCAATAGGCACATTGGCAGCTTCTAACTTGCCCGTGGCGTTATCCCAAGTGCCATCGGCGGTAGAGGGTCCGCATTTACCGCCCAGGCCAAAGGCATGCACATCCACGGCGATCTTCGACATGGAGCCGCTCCTGGTATCTTTAGCCACCAATACCCAAGGCAAGTTGATGGCTTCGACCCGGCTGCACTTGAGGCCGCCGTCGAACTCAACTTTGTCGACATTTACTGACGACCCATCCGCCGCCACTTTGCCGGCGACCTTGATGGTGCAATCCGCGCTGATCAGCGCGCCTTTGGAAAAGCTGATGGGGCCCTGGGCAGTAAACGCGCTGCCGGCAGGTTCGATACGGGCGGCCTGGGCCTGGTGGTAAACGATCAGGCCCAGGGCGGCCAATACAATGTGCGTGGTGAACTTGGCAGGGGTTTGCATGGTGTACGTCCTTCCCTTCATTTTATTTTTGTTCGGGTCAAACAACGTTCTTGCAACTAAGCCGTACTCGAAACCGGTAAAGCCCGGGCGATGAAAACCTGCGCGATACACAGATCCCGAGTACGCCCTACAACTGACTGTTTCGTTAGAAGGGTCTGGTGGTGTTGCTGTACTTCTCCAGGTACTTCAAACGTTGTGAAGGTTGAAGATTGGTCAGGGTGATATCCCCGGCGTAATGATTAAGTACCCGGTGATCCATGCGTCGTCGCCACAAGTACGGCACATACGCCCAGACAATCATGCTGGCATAACCGTATGGAAGTTGCGGCGATTCATCAAAATGACGCAGTGACTGATAACTTCTGGTTGGGTTGGCGTGATGGTCGGAGTGCCGCTGCAGTTGGAACAGAAAGATATTGGTGACAATCCGATTACTGTTCCAGGAATGGCGTGGCGAGCAACGTTCATAACGACCGTTGGGCAACTTCTGGCGTTTCAGGCCGTAGTGCTCGACATAGTTCACCACTTCCAGCAGCGAGAAACCGTAGATGCCCTGGATGATCAGGAATGGAATCACTGCCGCGCCCAGCCAGGCAATCATCGCGCCCCACAACACCACGCTGTACATCCAGGCGCTGAGTACGGCGTTCTTCCAGTGCCAGGCCGGCAGGCCGAGTTTGCGCAGGCGTTCACGCTCCAGGTTCCACGCCGAGCGGGCGCTGAACCATACCGAGCGCGGCAGGAAGGCCCAGAAGCTCTCCCCCAACCGCGAACTGGCCGGGTCTTCCGGGGTGGCGACGCGCACGTGGTGGCCACGGTTGTGTTCGGTGTAGAAGTGCCCGTAGAAGGTCGGCGCCAGGGTGATCTTGGCCAGCACGACTTCCAGCAGGCGCGGCTTGTGCCCCAGCTCATGGGCGGTGTTGATGGCGATGCCGGTGGCAGCGCCAGTGGACATTGCCATGCCCAGGTAGGTGAACCAGCTCACCTGGCCATGCAGCTCGGTGCGCGCGGTGATGAACGCGGCGGTTTTCGCCAGCCAGCTCGACGGGTCCAGGGTGGCGGTGGCATGCAACAGGCCGCCATTGATAATCCAGTCGATACCGCCTGCGGCCAGCCACCCGGTGACCACCAGGGATGAGATGACAAACAGCACGCCGGTGTAGACGATCCAGCGGTAGTAGCTTTGGGATTCGAGGTTGCTGACGGCGGACTCGGGCGGGTTGCTGACGTCTTCACCCAGCAGGCCGTCGATCAGCGGGATCAGGCCGAAGATCACCAGCACACCGACCCACCACAGTTGTTGCACGCCGGTAGTGATGGCCAGGGCACCAGAGAGAATTGGGGTTGCCAGGGGCATGATGCCGAGCCACCACAGGTGGCGCTTGCCGTCGGTCCAGACGTTCGGGGCAGCCAGGGTCTGATTCATGGCAGCCTCCGCACGACGCAGGTAGGCAGGGAGCAAAAATCAACACTGGACAGGTACACGGAGCGGTGACTGCCCCGAGAATTCAACCATGCGATAAAAGGCGTTTTTTTCATTATTTTATTCGCTCTTAGGCATTTCAAAAATTGTTTCAAATTAGACATTGAAATAATTTTTTTAAATAAATAGCGCGGAATCGTTAGGTCGTCAACTAGTTTCTTGAACCCTTTTGAACGTGACCGGGCAGTCTCTTTTTCAGCCGTTTGGTCAGGTGTCTAGGGCAAGCATTGACGAGTTCGAACCGCGAGTTCAGTCGCACAATTATTTACTCGCCAACGCAAACGGCGGGTGCAACACCGTGGCGCTTTCCGGCGGCCGGACGCGCTTGGCTATCTGCTCGACCACCGCCGCGACACGCTCGGTGGCCGTGATCGGCAACATATGCCCGCGCCCTTCCACCAGCTGCAGCTTCAGGCCCGGCACCAGGCTGGCCAGGGCCTGCCCGTGTTTGCGGAAATCCAGCACCTTGTCCTGCGCGCCATAAATCAGCCCGATCGGCAACGTCAGCTGTGGGTAGCGCTTGACCATGTCCGGCAGGAAATCGTTGACCAGGTTGATCTCGGTGGAGGCGGCATAGAAGTTCTCGGGCCGCATGCCCAACAAGCCGCCACCACGGGTGGCGAAGTCTTCCGGGGCCGGGTCGGGGGCAAACACGCCCTTGACCACCGAGCCTTTGGTCAGCAATCCGATCGGCATGGTCAGGGTGTGCGACATAAAGCGTCGCAGCCATCCCGGGCGTATCGCCAACGACATAAACACCAGCGGCAGCAGGCGCTGGGGATGGGTCAGGGGCGCCACCAGGATCAATCCGGACACCGCGTGGGGATGGTCCAGGGCCAGTGCCAGGGCAATCGCCCCGCCGAGGGAATGCCCCAGCACCAGCGGCTTATCCAGGTCCAGCGTCTGGATAAAGCTGGCGACTTGCCGGGCCTGGCCAGGCAGGTCCGCGGCCGTGCCGGCATGCCGGGTGGAATAACCCGACCCCGGACGATCCACGGTGATCACTCGAAAGTGCTCACGCAATCGGGCAGACAAGGCGTACGTCAAGTTGCGACTGCTGCCCATCAGCCCGTGGATCATCACCAGCGGTGGGCCCTTGCCCTCGTCTACATAATGAAAGCGCTCGCCGTTGATCTCCAGAAAGCGCCCGTTGATCGGAACAGCAGCCTCTATACGCCGTGTCATCCGGGCACTGAAGGCCCACAACACTACGCTTAACCCTACACACACACCCGCAGCGACAACCCACTCGACAGCCATAGCTCGGTCCTCTGCATCCCTGCGTTGCTGGCGGCCCGACCGGTATTGGTCAAGGCCTCAGCCATCGTCCACCCTGGACCTTAACTGTGTGCGTACAAGCTCTCGTCCGTCGGATAAGTCGCACATGAGGAACTGGGTCGTAGCCTAGACGATATTTTCAGGTAGATTATTTAAAATCTTTTTTAAAATAAATAATTCAATTTTCCTTTGCAATGGTGTTCTATCTAAAAAGCCAAAACAAAAACAAGGAGCACATCCGATGTCGACACCCGTAAGGCGCCACCGGCCCACGAGGGACAGCCTATGAATGCCCATGACACCATCGACATCGCCATCATCGGTTCCGGATTTGCCGGGCTGTGCATGGCGATCAAACTCAAGGAAGCCGGGTTCCACGACTTCTTTATTGCCGAACAGGCCGATGCTCTCGGCGGCACCTGGCGGGACAACCACTACCCCGGTTGCGCCTGCGACGTGCAATCCCATGTCTATTCGTTTTCCTTTGCGCCCAACCCGGACTGGACCCGGCAATTTGCGCCACAGGCGGAGATTCGCGCCTACCTGGAGCAGTGCGCCCGGCGCTTCGAACTGGCGCCGTTCCTGCGCTTTGGCATGGGCCTGGAGAAGGCGGTATTTGATGAGGCGCAACAGCGCTGGAGCCTGAGCTTCAGCAATGGCCGCCAGGTCAGTGCGCGGGTGCTGGTGTCGGGAATGGGCGGCCTGTCGCGCCCGGCACTGCCGGATATTCCGGGCCTGGACAGCTTCAAGGGCAAGCGCTTCCACTCCCAGCAGTGGGACCACGAGTATTCATTGAAGGGCAAGCGCGTGGCGGTGATCGGCACCGGCGCCAGTGCCATTCAGTTCGTGCCGCAGATTGCGCCGCAGGTGGCCCACCTGGACCTGTTCCAGCGCACCCCGCCGTGGATCATGCCCAAGCCCGACCGGCCGATTTCACGCTTCGAGCGCTGGGCCTTCAAGCACCTGCCGTTCACCCAGCGCCTGGTACGCGGCGCGTTCTATTGGGCACTGGAAGGTCGCGTGGTGGGCTTTGCCCTGCACCCGCGCCTGATGAAAATGGTGCAGAAAATCGCCATGCGCCACCTGCACAAACAAGTGGCCCGCCCTTCCCTGCGCAAGACCCTGACGCCGGACTACACCATCGGCTGCAAGCGCGTGCTGATTTCCAACGACTACTACCCGGCCCTGTCCCGCAGCAATGTGCAGGTGGTAACCGACAACGTGCTGCGCATCGAGGCCGACGGGGTGATCACCGCCGACGGCATCAAGCACCCGGCTGACTGCCTCATCTTCGGCACCGGCTTCCAGGCCACCGATCCGCTGCCCCGCAACTGCATCATCGGGCGCCACGGCATCGACCTGATGGACACCTGGCAAGACGGCGCCCACGCCTACCTGGGCACCACGGTGCCGGGTTATCCGAACCTGTTCCTGATCGTCGGCCCCAACACCGGGCTGGGGCATAACTCGATGATTCTGATGATCGAGGCCCAGGTCACCTACATCCTCGATGCCCTGCAGCAAATGCAGCGTCATCGCATCGCTACGGTGGACGTCAAGCCGGCGGTGGAACTGGCCTACAACGCCAGGCTGCAGGAAAAACTCAACGGCACCATCTGGTCCACCGGCGGCTGCAAGAGCTGGTACCTGGACCCACGCACCGGCAAGAACACCACGCTGTGGCCCGGCTCCACCTGGCGTTTCAAGCAGGTCACCCGGCATTTCGCCCTCAAGGACTACGTCGCCAGCCTGGTGCCGATACCGTCCACCGCGCGCCCGGCCGCAACGCCCCACACCACCGCAGAAGGGAGCCTGTCATGAAGTCATTCAACGGCCGCGTGGCGGCCATTACCGGCGCCGCTTCCGGCATGGGCCGCGCGTTGGCCCTGGCGTTGGCGCGTGAAGGCTGCCACCTGGCGCTGGCGGATAAAAACAGCCAGGGCCTGGAGCAGACCGTCGCACTGATCAAGGCCCAGGTGCTTGCACCGGTGCTGGTCACCTCGCAGGTGCTGGACGTTTCCGAGCGCCAGGCCGTGGAAGACTGGGCCGCCCGATGCGCCGCCGAACATGGCCAGATCAACCTGATCTTCAACAACGCCGGCGTCGCGCTGTCGAGCACCGTCGAAGGCGTGGACTACACCGACCTGGAATGGATCGTCGGGATCAACTTCTGGGGCGTGGTGTACGGCACCAAGGCCTTTTTGCCGTACCTCAAGGCCAGCGGCGATGGGCATGTGGTCAACACTTCCAGCGTGTTCGGCCTGTTCGCCCAGCCGGGCATGAGCGGCTACAACGCCACCAAGTTCGCCGTGCGTGGTTTTACCGAGTCCTTGCGCCAGGAACTCGACCTGCAGAAAAGCGGGGTCTCGGCCACCTGCGTGCACCCTGGCGGGATCCGCACCGACATCTGCCGCAGCAGCCGGATCGACGCCAACATGACCGGCTTCCTGATTCACAGCGAACAGCAGGCCCGGGCCGACTTCGAAAAGCTGTTCATCACCGACGCCGACCAGGCCGCCAAAGTGATCCTGCAAGGCGTACGCAAAAACAAACGCCGCGTGCTGATTGGCCGCGACGCCTATTTTCTGGACCTGCTCGCCCGCTGCCTGCCTGCCGCCTATCAAGCGCTGGTGGTGTTGGCCAGCAAACGCATGGCGCCCAAGCAACGCAATGCGCCCTCGCCCGTCCTTGAAACCAACGAAGAGCACCGTCTCTGAACTGGAGTACCGACCATGCTGCCGATTCGCCGCGACCTCCGTTTTGCCCTGCCGGCCGAACGCATCAAGGACTGGCATGAACAAGGCCCGTTCATTACCCACTTTTTCAACGCACTGTCGTTGCTGTTTCCCCAGGGCGAACTGTTCTTCATGGACAGCGTGCGTCACTACCGCCAGCGCATCGAAGACCCGGAGCTGAAGAAAGAAATCCAGGGCTTCATCGGCCAGGAAGCCATGCACAGCCGCGAGCACGTGGCCTACAACGATCTGCTGCAAGCCGCAGGGCTGCCGGCGAATACCCTCGACCGTCGGCTGAAGATGATCCTCGACGCGCAAAAGAAATACCTGCCCGCCTCCTTCAACCTGGCGGTGACCATTGCCCTGGAGCACTACACCGCGATGCTCGCGGAAATCCTCCTCAGCGACCCGTCGCGGTTCGGGGATTCGGTCAAGGGTTACCAACAGATGTGGTACTGGCATGCCCTGGAAGAAACCGAGCACAAGGCGGTGGCGTTTGATGTGTGGAACAGCGTGATCAAGCCCGGGCCCAAGCGTTATCTGCTGCGCACTTCCACCATGCTCATCACCACGGGGCTGTTCTGGCTGACGATCCTGGACTTTCACTTGCGCCTGTTGTTTGCCGACCGGCGTTCGGGCGGGCATTTGAAGGGCTTCTGGCGGATGCTCAAGTTTCTGTACGGGCCCAAGGGCGTGTTCCCGCGCATGGTGCTACCCTGGTTGCATTACTTCAAGCCCGGGTTCCATCCCTGGGACCACGACAACCGGGCACGCCTGGCGGGCATTGACCGCCTGGTGGAGGAGATCGAGCAGGCCCATAAAGGTTATGGGCCCGCCTGAGTCCGCTTAACGCTGGGTCGGGATCCGAATATCGCCATCCCGGCACTGGCTCTTGACGCTGCGCGGGCAGCCGGCAAACGCCAGGTCCTTGGTCAGGCACACCCGCACCTCGGTCAGCACGGCACCCTTGCAGATCACCGCAAGGCCATGGTTGCCCATGGCCGGGTTGCTCTCGCGAAACAGCGCTTCGATGTCCCGCGCGCCCAGGCCGCTTCGGACATTGAAGGGCTCAAGCTGCTGCGGGATCTTGACCACGCTGAGCGCTGCATCGGTCTTGTCCAGGTAAGCCGAAGCCTCAAGGCCGCTGCAGGTGCCGTGCTTGGCCCATTCATGCCTGAGCAGTTTGGGCGACGGGAACAGCGACCTGCCCCGGGCGAAGTCTGCATCCGACAAGCGCGACTGCGGCTCACACGACGCCGGCCAGCCGCCCTTCGCGTACTGCGGCCACAGCCCATGCAGGACAAAACCGTAGCCCTTGCCCGAACACTGCTGGTCGTCCGGGTGCGTCAGGCAGAAGGTCGGCGACCAGGACAGCGACAACACATAAAAGTCAAACTCCCCGGCCTGCCCCTGGGCCCGCGGCGCTGCTGTCGCGGCCCCGGCCAACGCCAGGCAAAGCACAATCCAGGCTGCTTTCATTTTCATCCGTTCATTCCTTAAAAAGACAAAATCAAAGCACCGCTAGACCGCCAGGTTGGGGTTACGTTGTAGCACCCGGTCCATGACCCGGTCGGTCTTCAACGCCTCGATCGCCAGTGCCGGGTGTTTGCTCTCGCCACGAATATGCGCATTCATCCCCAGCACGTGATGCCACTGGATATGTGCATGGTTGGGCACCTCCAGCACCTCGCTGGTCTCGCCCTCAAGCCGCAACGGCGCCTCATCGAACACCGAAAACGTGATGCGGCCCTTGCTGCCGATCATCTCTACCCGGTCTTCGCGCCGGTCGGCGACAAAGTTCCAGCAGCCCATGCCCAGCGCGCCCGAGGCGAACGTCCAGCAGGCGGTGACGGCATCTTCGGCGGCATAGCGCCCCGCCTGGCGCGCGGTAAACCCGGCCACATCGACGATATCCCCGACCAGGTACTGGAACAGGTCAAAACCGTGGCTGGCCAGGTCGGCAAAATACCCGCCGCCGGCAATCACCGGGTCGGTGCGCCAGTTGGCACTGCTGGCATCGTCTTCCGAAGGCGGCTTGCACAGGGTCCAGGTCAGATGACGCAATTCGCCGATGCGCCCGTCCTGCAGCCAGTCCCGCACCTGCTGGAAGCGTGGCAGGGAACGCCGGTAATAGGAGACAAACAGGTGCAGCCCGGCCTGTTCGAAGGTGCGCTGCATCAGCGCGCTTTGCTCGGCATTCAGGGACATGGGCTTCTCGACGCAGCAATGCTTGCCGGCAGCGGCCACCATCAGGCTGTATTCGAGGTGGCTGTCGGGCGGTGTGGCGATGTAGACCGCGTCTACTTCCGGGTCGTCGATCAGCGCCTGGGCGTCAGTGTAGAAACGGGCAATGCCGTGGCGTGCCGCATAATCGCGCACGGCCTCCTCGCGCCGCCCCATCACGGCCACCAGCGCAGAACCTGGCGCTTTGTAGAAGGCGGGTCCACTCTTGAGTTCAGTGACATCGCCACAGCCGATCATGCCCCAGCGTACGGTGTTCATCTGCATCTCCTTCAGGTGAGTTTTTTTCGATGGGGCAGTATCGGTGTTTTCCGGCCCCCTCTCCACCCTGCCGGATAAAGACTGAGCATGACAATTGCATTACACTTTTATGACAATCATCCAGCTGCGGGGGCACAGACGATGAAAATAAGGGCCACGGTGATTTGCGAGCACGACGGGCACATCCTGTTCGTGCGTAAAGCCCGCTCGAAATGGGCATTGCCCGGCGGCAAGGTCGAGCGCCATGAGCGCCCGGCAGGTGCTGCCGCACGAGAACTGGAAGAGGAAACCGGGCTGAACGTGGACGGTTTGCTGTTATTGCAGGAGCTGAAGGCCAGCGACACCCTGCACCATGTGTTCGAGGCGTCGGTGGTGAATATCGACGAAGCCCGGCCACTGAGCGAAATCAAGGAATGCCAGTGGCATCCCTACACACGCCTGGAAGACCTGGATACCACCCAGGCCACCCAGCAAATCGTCAAATCCTTCCTGCGCCGTCTCTAAGGCGCCGCCAGTTCCGGGCTTTGCCCGCTGCACAACAACGCCTGTCTTACCAGACCATTGGCTTTCTGCCGTTCGACAAAGGATTTGACGAACGCGGCAGCGGCTGCGTGCGCTACCGGTACCGCGACCGCCTGGCTGATGCTCATGAAGTCATCCTCCAGCAGGCGCCAGCGCTCATCCAGCCGGGTTCGCAGGTAATCCCGAACCCCGGCCGCGGCGTTCAGGCCTTGCTCGATAAACAGGTCTACGGCACCCGCCGAGGTCGGCGCGCGTACCAGTTCGGCATGCTGCACCGTGCGGCTCAGGTACAGGTCATACGCGGCACCCTGGCCGACAGCGATGCGTTGGCCCGGAGCATCGAGTTGGGTCACGCTGCCCAGGGGTGAATCCACCGCCACCAGGTACGTACCCTTGATGATCACGTAGGGCGCGCTGAAGGCGATTTCCTGCTCGCGCACCGGTTCGATGGCCAGGAATGCCACGCGCCAGCGGTCATCGCCCAGCGCGGCGAAGACCTTGCCCGCCGCATCAAAAGTGATCAACTCAAGGTCGACCGCCAACTCATCGGCCAGGGCCCTGGCCAGCGCCACCGACACGCCCTGGGGCTGGCCGTCCTCGCCACGCTGGGCCAGCACCGGGTTGCCAAAGTTGATGGCAGCCCTGAGCACACCCTCGGGGGCCAGTTGTTGCAGTACCTGCGGGTCAATCATTACGCGCTCCTAGAACAGTTCTTTGCACGGTCTTGCGAATGACGAAGGGCAAGACGCCGCCGTGTTCAAGGTAACCAACCTCCTGCAACGAGTCGAGGCGCAAGGTCAGGGGGGTACGCGTGGTCTCACCGGTGGCGCGGTCAATCTGCAAGGTGATCGGGTTGTCGCCGACCTGCAACGCGTCCAGGCCGAGGAAGCTCAGGGACTCACTGCCGTCGAGGTTCAAGTCCTGCACCGATGCGCCTTCATCGAACACCAGCGGCAACACGCCCATGCCGATCAGGTTACTGCGATGGATTCGCTCGATACTGCGGGCCACCACCACCTTGATCCCCAGCAGGGTCAGGACTTTAGCTGCCCAGTCGCGGCTGGAGCCGGCACCGTAGTTGATCCCGGCGAACAACACGGTGGGTGTACCGGCGTAGCTCTGCGCGGCGAGGTACAGCGGCAGGTAGTCGCTGCGGTCGGCATTCCAGGCCCAGACGCCCTGGCGCGGGGGCTGGTCGCAGGACAGCAGATTGTTCAGGCGCGGGTTGGTAAACGCGCCGCGCACCATCACTTCGTGGTTGCTGCGCCGGGTCGAATACTGGTTGAGGTCCGCCAGCGCTTCACCGCGCTCCCGCAGCCAGTGCCCGGCCAGGCTGTCGGCCGGAATCGTGCCAGCCGGGGAGATATGGTCGGTGGTGACGTTATCCCCCAGCACCACCAAAGCCCGGGCGTTGCTGATGGCCAAGGACGCGGCCGGCACCGGCGTTACCCCGGCAAGGTACTGCGGGCGGCGCAGGTAAGTGGAGGCCGGGTGCCAGGCAAACTGCACGCTGGCGTCGGCTTCCAGCGCCTGCCAATGGTGAGTGCCTTGCCACAGCAGTGCCTGGCGCTGGTGAAACAGCGCCGGGCGCACCACCGCCGCCACTTGCGCGGCCACCTCGGCTTCGCTGGGCATCAACTCATGCAGGAACACCGGCTGGCCGTGGGCATCCATCGCCAGCGGCTGGGCCGACAGGTCGGTGTCGATGCTGCCGGCAATCGCATAGGCCACGCACAACGCGGGCGAAGCAAGGTAGCCGGCAGGGACTTTCGGGTTGACCCGGCCTTCGAAATTGCGGTTGCCCGAGAGCACCACCACGCCTTTCAAGCCCTGCTCGGCGAACGTCTCGACATGGCGTTCGAGGCTGCCGGAATTACCGATGCAGGTCATGCAGCCAAAGCCCGCCAGGTCGAAACCCAGCGCGGCGAAATCCTCCAGCAAGCCGGCGGCTTCCAGGTAATCGGCCACCACCCGTGAGCCTGGCGACAGCGACGTCTTGACCCACGGTTTGCGCGTCAGCCCACGGGCGCGGGCGTTACGGGCGAAGAGCCCGGCCTGGATCATCTGCGCCGGGTTGGCGGTGTTGGTGCAACTGGTGATGGCCGACATCACCACCGCGCCATGGGTGATCGGCACCTGGAATGACGGCTCGAAGAAATCCTGCTTTTGCGCGCATACATGCTGATGAAACGACGCCCCGGCCTGGGCCAGGGACTGGCGCTGATGGGGCTGATGCGGGCCGGCGACACTCGGTTCAACCTGCGCCAGATCCAGCTCGATCAACTCATCGAACACCGGCTCGGGATCGTCGTCCCGGCGCCACAGAGATTGCGCCGACATGTAGGCCGAGACCTTGTTGATCAAGGCCTGCGGGCGCGCACTCAGGGTCAGGTACGCCAGCGTCTCGTCATCAAACGGGAAAAACACCACGGTCGCACCGTATTCCGGCGCCATGTTCGCCACGGTGCCCCGCGCCGCCCAACTCAGGGACGCCAGGCCCGGTCCGGTGAACTCGACAAACTTGCCGACCATGCTGCGCCGGCGCAGCAGTTCAGTCACCGTCAGTGCCAGGTCAGTGGCCGTCACGCCGTCGCGCAACGCATTGGTGACGCGAATGCCCACCACCTGCGGATAAGGAATCGGCACCGGTTCGCCGAGCATCGCCGCCTGCCCTTCCAGCCCGCCAACGCCCCAGCCCAGCACGCCGATGGCATTGATCATCGGCGTGTGGCTGTCGGTGGCGACCATGCAGTCGGGGTGCAACAGCACGTGGCCGTTGCGCGGCGCGCTTTCCCACACCACCTGGGCGATGGACTCCATGTTCATCTGGTGGATGATCCCGGTGCCCGGCGGGATCACCTTGAAGTTATCCAGGCTGGCCTGGGCCCACTTGATAAAACGGTAGCGCTCGCTGTTGCGGCGAAAATCGATGTCCAGGTTGGCATCCACCGCGCCTGCCTCGGCGTAGTGCTCGACGATCACCGAATGGTCGATGGTCAGCACCGCCGGGATCGAGGGGTTCACCGCCCGGGGATCACCGCCCAGTTCGGCCACCACATCGCGCATGCCGGCGAAATCCGCCAGGGCCGGCAGGCACGTGGTGTCGTGGAACATCAGCCGGTTGGGCTGGAACGGCACCTCGCAATCCGGCCCTTCGCCGATGGCCCGCGCCACTACCTGTGGCAACGAAGCCGGGGCGCAGCGGGCAATGTTTTCCAGGAGGATGCGCACGGAATACGGCAGGCGCTGCAGTTGCGCCGGGGTCAGCAACTGGTGCAGGTCGATCCAGGCAAAGCGCTGGCCGTCGATGTCGAGGTGACTGAGATACTCACTCATAGCTGTTTGAATACCCGCTCGATACGCTCAAGGCCCCAGTCCAGTTCTTCGCGGGTAATGGACAACGGCGGTGCGATGCGCAGTACGTTTTCGTGGGTTTCCTTGGTCAGCAGCCCTTCGGCCAGCAGCGCTTCGCAGATGGGCCGCGCATCGCGGTCCAGTTCCACGCCGACCCACAAGCCACGCCCGCGAATCTCGCGGATGGCCGGCGAGTGCATGGCCTTCAGGCGCTCCACCAGGTAGTGGCCCAGTTGCGCGCTGTTATCGATCAAGCCCTCCTCTTCCAGCACCTTCAACGCTTCCAGGCCAATGGCCGCCGCCAACGGGTTGCCGCCGAAGGTCGAGCCGTGGCTGCCGGCGTCGAACAGGTCCATGATCGAATGATCAGCGACGAACGCCGATACCGGCATGATCCCGCCGCCCAGGGCTTTGCCGAGGATCAATGCATCGGGGCGAATGCCTTCGTGCTGGAAGGCAAACCACTTGCCGGTACGGCCCAGGCCGGACTGGATCTCATCGAGGATCAGCAAGGTGTTGGTCTGGTCGCACAGCTGGCGCAGTTCCCGCAGGAAACCTGCGGGCGGCACGCGAATGCCGGCCTCGCCCTGGATCGGCTCGATCAGCACCGCGCAGGTGTCGGCGGTAATGGCCTGGCGGAAACTCTCGATGTCACCGAAGCGCGCCTCGGTGAAACCGTTGCAGAATGGGCCGAAGTCGGCCTTGTAGTCCGCCTCCGACGAGAAGCCGACGATGGTCGAGGTGCGGCCGTGGAAATTGTTGTCGGCCACCACGATGTTGGCCTGATTGGCCGGGATGCCCTTGATCCGGTAGCCCCAGCGTCGCGCCGCCTTGATCGCGGTTTCCACAGCTTCGGCGCCACTGTTCATCGGCAGGGCCGAGTCGAAGCCCGTGATGCGGCACAAGGTCTTGAGGAAGTTGCCCAAGGGTTCGCTGTAGAACGCCCGGGACACCACGCTGATCTTGTCGATCTGCGCCACGGCGGCGGCGCGGATGCGCGGGTGGACATGGCCGTGACTGACGGCGGAATAGGCCGACATCATGTCCAGGTAGCGCTTGTCATCATCGCCAATGGCCCAGACGCCCTCGCCCTTGACGATCACCACCGGCAAGGGGGAATAGTTGTGGGCGCAGAATTGGTTTTCGAGGGTGATTGCCGGGTTGGGGTGCATGGTGGGGATGTCCTGCCGAATAAATAATGAATGAACAACAAAGACCCAATGTGGGAGCGGGCTTGCTCGCGAATGCGGAGGGTTAGCCAACATCTCCGGCGACTGACCCTCCGCATTCGCGAGCAAGCCCGCTCCCACATTTTGACCGTATTCCATAGCTGGCAAATCAGGCGCTGAGTAGCTTGCCGCTGCGAATCGGCGTGGCACCGGACACCCGGCCCAGCGGGTCGCCCGGCTTCACAAAGCGCACGTCGCGGCGCATGTACAACACGCCGGTGTTGTGGCTGCAAACCGTGGTGGCCTGCCCACTGTGGGGATCAACGATATCGAACAACGCCTGCCCGGCCTCGATGCGACTGCCCACCGCCGCCCGGTGTACCAGCACCCCGGCGCATGGCGCATAAAACTGTTCGCTGCCGGCCAACGGCGTCGCCGGGTTACGCAGGGCCGGCAATGGCCGTGGCGTGCCTTCAACCGCGCCCAGGTGGGTCAGGTAATCAATGATCGCCGTGGCGTCATGTTCTGCCAGTTCATAGGACACATCCCGCTGGCCACGATGCTCGACGGTCACCGCCACGCTGCTGTCCGGAATCGGAAACCGATCGCCAAACCGCTCACGCAGGTTGACCCACAGCAGGTACAGCGCCTCATCGAACGAATTGGCCTGGGAATCGGTGGCCAGCAACGAGGCTTCAGAGCCGATGTAGCGCGCCAGCGGCTCCACGGTCGCCCACACTGCCTCGCCGGTGTACACATGCATCGCCGCTTCGCGGGAGCAGTGCAGGTCCAGCACGATGTCGGCATCGTGGGCCAGCAGCATCAGGGTGCGTTGCAGCGACTGGAATTCGTCCAGCGGCGCCGCGTCCAGCAGACATTCGCCCCAGGCCTGGCGGATCAGTTGGCGGTTGGCGTCGATGTCCTGGCCCAGCAGGTGCTCGATTTTGTCGGCGATTGCCTGGTACGGCACCGGAAAGCCCCGGTTGTAATTACGCCCACTGCCCAGTTCGAAACGCCCGCTGGGCGCGCCCATGATGTATTGGCTCAGCCCGGTGGGGTTGGCCACGGCCACCAGCACGATTTGCGCATTCAGCCGGTTGGCATTTTCCAGTACTACCAATTGCCGGCGCAGGTGCGCGGCCACCAGCAGCGCCGGGGTTTCGTCGGCATGCAGCGCCGCCTGGATATAGATTTTTCGACTTGCACCCATTGCACCGTAATGCTCACTGTCCACGTGCCTGTGGGTACCTGGTGTCGCTTGCAGCAAGGGGTGTGATTTAAGTTTCATAAACCGGAAATCTCGATATTCGAGTGATGAACGCTGAAGAAATATTAACGAGCCGGCGTGATCGTCTGTAAGGGCGGCCCACACTATCTTGATCTGGTAATCCGATCAGTGTGGGAGCTGGCTTGCCTGCGATGGCGGTGGGTCAGCCAGCCTATTCCGTGACTGACCCACCGCCATCGCGGGCAAGCCCGCTCCCACAGTGGGTGGTTACCAGAGCGCCAGGGTGTAACCCAGCATCACGCGGTTCTCGTTAACGTCGTTGAAGTAGTTGCCTTTGCTCAGCGCATTGCGCCAGCGCATCGACACGCCCTTGAAGGGCCCGTTCTGCACCACGTAGCCCAGGTCCAGGTCACGCTCCCACTCGCGGCCTTCGCGGTTGAAACCGAGCACTTCAGCCGAATCACCCTTGGCGTACTTGATCCCAAACAACAGGCCGGGCAAGCCGAGATCGGCGAAGTTGTAGTCATAGCGGGCGTGCCAGGCTCGCTCCCTGGTTTGGGTGAAGTTGCTGAACTGGTACTCGGTGAACAGGTAGGTGATGGAGCCGTCCAGGTAGGTAAACGGCGTGGTGCCGTATTGCTGCTGGAAGCCGCCGCCGATGCTGTGGCCGCCGTACTGGTAGGTCAGGCGGCTGCTCAAGGCGCTGTTGTCGACCTTGCCCGCCAGGCCCGCGCCGTCCTTGTCCGACTTGAAGTAGCGCACGTCGGTTTTCAGCGTGCCCGGCCCCAGGCCGAAGTTGTTCTTGAAGCCCACATATTGCTGCTGGTAGATGCTGTCCAGCGCCGCGAAGTGGTAGCTGAGCAAGGTGTTTGGGGTCAGCGAGTAGTCGCCACCGGCAAAGCGAAACTGGTCGCTCAGGGCGGTGCTCTTGTAGACCTTGCTCACCGTGGTCAGCTTCATGTCTTCGTAGTTGGTGGAGTCACGGTCCTTGGCCTGGTCGATCTGCCCGAGGGTGATTTTCAGGTTGCTGATATCGTTGGACACCAGCTGGGTGCCGCTGAAGGACTGCGGAAACAGACGGCTGGTGTTGGGTTGCAGGATCGGAAGGTCCGGCACCAGGTAGCCCACACGCAGCTCGCTTTTGGCGAAGCGGGCCTTGGCGGTCACCCCAAGCTTGGAGTACTCGTCGGAGACATTCTTGTCGCTGTCACGCTGCAGCAAACCGGTGCCGGACAGCCCCGGGCTGGAGTCGAGTTTCACCCCCAGCATGCCGGTCAGGTCCAGGCCGAAGCCCACGGTGCCTTCGGTGAAACCGGACTTGATACCGAGGATAAAACCTTGGGCCCACTCGGCGCGCATCGACTGGGAAGCGGCCTCGCGGTAGTCACGGTTGAAGTAGTAGTTCTTCAAGTCCAGCGTACCGCTGCTGTCCTTGATGAAGTCTGCATGGGCCAGTGACGGGACCAGCCCGCTGCTGACAACGCCGACGCCGGTGATGAGTTGAGTCAGGGATTTTTTCATTTTTTTAGCTCCTGGCAGTGGGGTGGGGGTTGGTGTTTTTATTGTTCTTCGGGCATGGCTTCGCCGTTCGCGCAAATCGGCGATTTGCGCGGCGGGTGACGTCAGTCCTGGGTTACAGCGCTAGCGGTACGGGGCCCTGGCGGATGCGGTAGCCACCGTTTTCAAGTTTCTCCAAGGGGCTGGCGGCGGCCAGCAGCTTGCGGGTGTAGGGGTGCTGCGGGCGGTCGAAGATCTCGTCGCGGGCACCCATTTCCACCACCCTGCCCTCGCTCATCACCGCCACCCGGTGGGCGATGCGTTCCACCGCCGCCAGGTCGTGGGAGATGAACAGGCAGGCAAAGCCGTACTGCGCCTGCAGGCGCTCGAACAGCTCGAGGATCTGCTTCTGGATGGTCATGTCCAACGCCGAGATCGGCTCATCGGCAATCACCAGTCGCGGGTGCCGCACCAGCGCCCGGCCAATGGCCACGCGTTGACGCTGGCCACCGGACAACTGGTGCGGGAAGCGGTCGACAAACTGTTCCGCCAGGCCGATGTCCACCAGGGTTTTCGCCACCCGCTCACGACGCTGCGCGGGCGTCATGCCGGGCACATGGCGCAGGGGTTCGGCGAGGATGTCGCCAATCTTCATGCGCGGGTCGAGGGACGAATACGGGTCCTGGAAAATCATCTGGCATTGCAGGCGATGGTCACGGTTGCCAGCCTTGAGAATGTCCACGCCCTCAAACTCGATGGCACCGGAACACGGGCTGTTCAGGCCGACAATCGCCCGGCCGAGGGTGGTCTTGCCCGAGCCGCTGCCGCCCACCAGCGCCAGGGTTTCCCCCGGGGCGATGGACAGGTTGGCCGAATGCACCACCCGCTTGAACTGGCTGCGGCCCCACAGGCTGCGCGGCCCCGGGTGCTCGATGCACACGTCCTTAACCGTCAGCAACGGCCGGTCCGCCTTGGGCAAGGCTGCCAGGGTGCCGCGCCGCGGCAGGGCCTCGAGCAGTTGCCGGGTGTACTCGGCCTTGGGCGCCAGCAGGATCTGCTCGATGGTGCCCTGCTCCACCGCGCGGCCTTCGCGCATCACCACCACTTTGTCGGCGTAGCGCGCCACCAGCGACAGGTCGTGGCTGATAAACAGGATCGCCGTGCCCTGCTCGCGCGTAAGGTCGAGCATCAGTTTCAACACGTCCAGTTGCGCCAGGCAATCCAGGGCCGTGGTGGGCTCGTCGGCAATCAGCAAGGCCGGGCGCAGCAGCATCACCGAGGCGAGCATGATGCGCTGGCGCATGCCGCCGGAGAACTCGTGGGGAAACGCCGCCAGGCAACGCTCGGCGTCCTTGATGCCGATATGCCCGAGCATCTCCAGGCTGCGCTCGCGGATCTGCGCATCGCTCAGCCTGGTGTGCAGGCGCAGGCCCTCGGCCATTTGCTCGCCGATGCTCATGGACGGGTTGAGGGACACCATGGGTTCCTGGAACACCATGCCGATCTTCGCCCCGCGCAACTGGCGCAATTGCTCCGGCGCAAGGCTGCCCAGGTCATGGCCCTGGAAGCGCACCTGGCCGCTGCATTGCTCAAGCGGCGGTGGCAGCAGGCCGATGGCGGCGCGGGCGGCCATGGTCTTGCCGCTGCCGGACTCGCCCACCAGCGCCACGATTTCGCCGGGGGCGATGGTGAAGCTCAGGTCGTTGACCGCCAGCGGGCCGTTGGCCCCCACGCGGATTTTCAGCTGGTCGACTGCCAGAAGGACGTCAGTCATGGTCATTTACTCATCCGCGGGTCGAGACGATCGCGCAAGGCATCGCCGCACAGGTTGAACGCCAGCAACGCCATGGCGATGCAGACACCGGGAAACAGCCCCAGCCAGCTGGCCGTGGCGATATACGGCCGGCTGGCGGCGAGCATGTTGCCCCAGGTGGCGGCCGGCGGCGGGACGCCCAGGCCGAGGAAGCTCAGGGAGCTTTCCGCCAGGATCGCCCAGCCGAACATGCTGGTGGCCAGCACGCACACCGGCGCCACGCAGTTCGGCGCGATGTGCCGCAGCATGGTGTACAGCTCGGAGTTACCGATAACCCGCGAGGCTTCGACAAACTCTTTCTCGCGCAACGACAACACCGTGCCGCGCACCACCCGCACCACCGACGGTGTGTAGGCCAGGCTCAAGGCGAACACGATGCCGTACAGGCTCGGGCCGATGATCGCCATCAAGCCCAGGGCCAGCAGGATCCCGGGAAACGCCAGCAACGCATCGTTGACCATCATCAAGCCCCGGTCGACCCAGCCCCGCAGGAACCCGGCCAGCAGGCCCAGTACCGTGCCGGCGGTGATCGCCAGCGTCACCGTCAACACACTCACCCACAGGCTGGTGTGCGCGCCGATCATCAGCCGGCTCAGCACGTCGCGACCGTACTCGTCAGTGCCCAGCCAGTGCGCGGCGGTGGGCGCCTGCAAGCGCGCCAGCAGGTTCAAGGCCAACGGGTCATGGGGCGTCCAGACCAGGCCCAGCAAGGCCATGATCAACAACAAGGCCAGCAGCAGCGCGCCGATCAGCGCGTTCAGCGGCGGCACACGCCAGGCCCTGGGGGCACGCGCCGGTGCCGGCAACAGCACCTCGGGTGCGGCAGGTAGAGGCTTATTCATAACTTAACCCTGGGGTCGAAGAGCGGGTACAGCAGGTCCACCAACAGGTTGACCAGCACATAAACAAAGGTCACCAGCAGCAGGCAGCCTTGCAGCACGGGGTAGTCCCGGGCGTAGATGGCGTCGACCATCAGCCGGCCGATACCTGGCAGGGTGAACACGGTTTCGAGCACCGCGATGCCGCTGAGCAGGTTGCCGAGGATCAGGCCGATCAGGGTCAGGGTCGGTGCAAACGAGTTGCGCAGCGCATGGCGCCACAACACCGCCCGCTCCGACAAACCCTTGGCGCGGGCATGGGTGATGTATTCCAGGCGCAGCACTTCAATTGCACTGGCCCGGGCCATGCGGGTGATCGCGCCGAGTTCCACCAACGTCAGCGTGACAATCGGCAGCACAATAAAACTCAAGGCCTGCCACGGCGATTGGCCGAATGACACGTAACCCACCACCGGCAGCCAGCCGAGCTTGATGCCGAACGCGTAGAGCAACAGCAGGCCCAGCCAGAAACTCGGGATCGACAGCAACAGGGTCGCGGTGGAGACCACGCCAAAGTCCAGGGAACTGTTCTGTTTCCACGCCGAGAGCAAGCCCGCCGGTACCGCAATCAACGCCGCGAGCAACACCGAGACCAGCACGATCCCGGCACTCACCTGGAAGCGGTCAAGGATCAGCGGCAACACCGCTTCATTGGTGGTGATGGAATGCCCGAGGTCGCCGCTGAGCACCGCCTTGAGCCAGATCACAAACTGCAGCGGCAGCGGCTGGTCCAGGCCCAGGGACGCACGGGCGACCTCCAGGCTGTGGGCATCGGCCATGTCGCCGAGCATCAGCAGCGCCGGATCACCGGGCACCAGGCGGATGATCGCGAACACCATCAGCGAGATCAGCAGCAAGGTCGGGATCGACATCGCCAGCCGTTGAAAGATGAAACGCAACATCCTCAGTTACTCCCGGTCGCAGGCACGCTGACGGTCCACAGGCGCGGCTTGGACACCGGCCAGGTGCGCAGGCCTTTGACGTAATCACGGCTGGCGGCGATGGCATTGCCGTTGTACATCGGGATCATCGGCACGTCCTTGAGCATCTGCTGATGCAGTTGGTCGAACAGCGCCTGGCGCTTGCTGATATCGCCTTCGCGCTGGGCTTCACGCAGCCATTCCTGGGCCGGGGGGTTGTCCCAGACCTTGCGCGCTTCCTTGCCCTTGTCGCCGGTCATCGAGTCGAAACTCAGGGCCGGGTCAAGGCGTTCGGAATACGGGAACGCCATCATCTGGTAGTTGCCGGTCTGGTAGCGCTCCAGCTGGGTGCCCCACTCCAGGGTTTCCAGTTCCAGGTTGATGCCGCTGGCCTTGGCCATGGCTTGCACGAACACGCCCATGTCGAAGATCGCGGCGTAGCGCTTGTTGACGATCAGTTTGATTGGTTGGCCTTTATAGCCGGCTTCCCGCAGCAGTTGGGCGGTCTTGGCCGGGTCGAAATCGAAGCCCTGGTTCTCGATTGCCTGGTGGTAGTGGCTGCCACTGGCGACCATCGAATTGTTGGCCTGGGAACGGCCACCGGTCAGGGCGGCGACGATTTGTGCGGAGTCCAGCGAATGGGCGATGGCCTGGCGCAGGCGCACATCTTTGAGCAAGGGGTCGCGGGTCTGGAACAGCAACGCGTTGACCGACATGGTGCCGCTGGAGGTGACCTTGATGCCGGGGTTGGCAGCCAGTTCGGTGGCGTCCAGCGGCGTGACGTCAATCAGCAGGTCGACGTTCTTCGACAGCAAGGCCGCCTTGGCCGCCGCCGGGTCCGGGATCACCAGCAGGCGCACGCGGTCGAGGGTCGTGGTTTTATTGCCGGTGTAGCCATCCGGCTCTTTCTCGTCGCGCGGGGTGTAGTTGGCGTTGCGCAGCAGGTCGATGTATTGGCCGGGCTTCCACTCGCCCAGGCGGAACGGGCCGGTGCCGATGGGGGCTTTCCACTGGCCGTCGACCACCGAGTCGGGGTGCAGGATGCCGCTGCCACCGCACTCCGGCAGCGCGGTGCTGGTGAGGAACAGGCCGTTGGGCTTGTCCAGGGTAAACACCACGGTGAGTGGGTCCGGGGCGCTCATGTCGACGATTTTCGCGCCGCCATGGCCGTCGAATTCAGGGGCGCAGCGCCATTGGGTTTTCGGGTCGAGGTAGTGTTTCCAGGTCCACAGCACATCGGCGGAGGTCAGTGGCGCACCGTTCTGGAACTTGACCCCGTTGCGCAGGTGGAAGGTGTAGCGCAGGCCGTCGTCGGACACCTGCACGTCCTTGGCCAGCAGCGGGCCGACGGTGGCATCTTCACGGAAGGCCACCAGTCCTTCGGTAATGTGCAAGATGACGGCGTCGGAATTGGTGTCACGGTTGACGCCTGGCTCGGTGCTGCGAATGTCGGCGTTCAACGCGACTTTCAATAGATTCTCGGCGTGGGCAGTGCCCACCAGCGCGGCGGACAAGGCGCCAGCCAGGAATAAAGTCTTGTTCATGATAAATGCACCTTGAATGATCCTTACGCTTGGGTTCGGACGCTGGCAGGACCCAAAAAGAGGCACGGCCGAACACCTGAATAGTTGTTGTTGTTTTAGTCGCTGATTACGGTTTGCGAATGTTCCTGGACCGATCTTATTCGCCACCCAATCAACTTGAGAAGAACGCTCCGAGTGATCGGGCTCGGTTTATCCGATCATCAACCGTCCGTGGGTTGCCCTGGCCTTACCGTACCGAGAAATCAGGGCCTTGAGCTGGAAAAGATGGGGTTTTCCTGATCAGAAATAATGATCGCGATCATCCAGACCGATCTGTGCTCACCTATAGTCATCAGATAAGCTGGCTGGCATTCAATGGTTTAAATGCAGCACTGAGCGAGCCCACCGTCATGACCCTCACCCATCTTCGCGCGTTCTGCTCCGTGGTTGAAAAAGGCAGCTTCCGCTCGGCCGCACGCCAGTTGGATGTGGCCCAAAGCACATTGACCCAGTCAATCCAGACCCTCGAAAAGGAACTCGGGGTGGTGCTGCTGCAACGCTCCAACCAAGGCATCAACCTGACCCCGGCCGGCGAGGTGTTCCTGGCCCGTGCCCGTTCCATCACTCTCGACTGCGAACGTGCCCTGCTCGACCTGCAACCCTGGAAAGGCGAGCCCGAAGGCCATATCGCCCTGGGCGTCACCTCCGAACCCTTGGCCGAATTGCTGCTGCCGGTACTGAGCAACTTCACCCAGCGCTTCCCGCGCATGCAGGTGCACGTGGCCAGCGGCACCACCAAGGGCCTGGTGGAAAAAGTCCGCGATGGCCGCCTGGATTTCGTCTTGTGCCCGCTGGCGCCCAACGTGGCCGATATCGACCTGGCCATCGACCGCCTCTACAGCTCAAACGCCGGCATCATTGCGCGCAAGGGCCACCCGCAGGCCCACGCAAAATCCGTGCAAGCCCTCACCGACTGCCAGTGGATCAGCGTACGCCCGGCCGGCGTAGTGGGCGGCGCGGAGAACCGCTTGATCGAGCTGTTCCGTACCCAGGGCCTGGCGCCGCCAAAGATTGCGATCACCACTGATTCGTTGCTGGAAACCCTGCACATCGTTTCGGAAACCGATTACCTGACCATCGAACCGCGCATGCTGCCGGGGATGAAGCTGTTCTCCAGCGCCCTGACCACCATCGCCATCGAAGAACCGCTGGCGACCCGCGATGTATGCCTGATCAGCCGCCGTTCGTCGCCGCTCACCAGCGTCAGCCAGGAACTGACCAGCATGCTGATTTCCTATTCGCGGCTGGTGCACCGCAGCCGTTGATTTCCCTCCCCCTACGAGCCTGTTTATGCCCATGTCCTACGATGGTTTGTCCCGCGCCAGCGCCAGCAGCGTCGGCGTTGATCCCGAGCACCTGATTGCCTTTCTCGATGAAGTGAAAGCGGCCGGCCTCGACCTGCAAGGCCTGATGCTGCACCGCCACGGCCACGTGGTCGCCGAAGGCTGGAGCTGGCCGGTGGACCCCAACGAGCCGCGGGTATTGCACTCGGTGGCCAAGAGCTTCACCGCCTGCGCCATTGGCCTGGCCGTGGATGAAGGCTTGCTGAAACTGGATGACCGGCTGGTGGCGTTCTTTGCGGAGTGTGTGCCGGTGGATGCCGACCCGCGCCTGGCGGACATGACCGTAGAACACCTGCTGACCATGCGCACCGGCCACGCCACCAATACCTCGGGGTCAGTGTGGCGGGGGATCGAGACCAGCTGGATTGCCGAGTTCTTCAAGATCCCGCTGGCCTATGCACCGGGCACCACCTACGTCTATACGAGTGCGGCCAGCTACATGCTCTCGGCGCTGATCAACAAGGTCACCGGGCAAACCTTGCACGCGTACCTAAAGCCCCGGCTGTTTGTACCGCTGGAGATCCATAATGAAAGCTGGGACATCGGCCCCGATGGCGTGAATCCCGGCGGCAATGGCTTGAAGGCGCCGACCTCGGCCATGCTCAAGCTGGGTGTGCTGCATGCACAAGGCGGCGTGTGGGATGGCAAGCAGGTTCTACCGGCGGCCTGGGTTGCAGCGGCCACCCGACCACAAGGCGGGCCGGACAGCCGCTACGGTTATCACTGGATGATGAAACCGGCACACGCCTTCAGCGCTGTCGGGGTGTTTGTGCAGATGGCGATGGTGTTCCGCGAGTACGGTGCAACGCTGGTGGTGATCGGCGGGATGAAGAATTCGGCGGAGCTGATTCCGTTTGTCGAGCGGCATTTTCCGGCGGCGTTTGGCGATGATTGCACGGTCAAAGCCGAAGCGGATTCACGGTTGCAGCAACGTCTGGCGAGCATGGCACAGCGGCCTGAGTTGCTTTCAGCGTGTGCAGGGCCGAGAGATTTCACGGGCGTGTATCAGGTAGAGCCCAACGGGCTGGATGTGCAGCAATTGGCGTTCGCCGTCGAAGGCAATGTACTGCGCTTCCAACTGACCGACCGCAAGGCGACTCATGCCCTAGAGGTGGGGATTGATCACTGGATCGCCGGCACCACCAACATGCCGGGCCGGGCGTTGCACCACGGTTATGAATTCAAGGATGCGCAGATCGTTGCCGGCGCGCGCTGGCTGGATACCAGGACGCTGGAGATGACCTGGATCTACCCGCAAACCGCGTTTCGCGATCGGGTGGTATGCGGGTTTGACGGTGACCGCGTGAGCGTGGCGCGTACGGTCAACGTCAACAGTGCCGGGAAGGAGCAGGAAACCCTAGTCGGGAACAGCCGGTAATGCTCGCTTGTGGGCGGTCTTGAGGTAGGCGCTCTCGACAATCGCCCTCACCCGCTCACTCACTGCCTCGCCCATCAGGTAGCGGTCGATCTCGTCGTAGCTGCAGCCATACGCCAACTCATCCGGCTTGCCCGGTGCCAGTTCTTCCAGGTCGGCAGTCGGTGCCTTGGCCACCAACTGCCGTGGCCCGCCAAGGGCGCTGGCCAGCAGGCGCACCTGGGTCTTGGTCAGCCCTGAGAGCGGCGCCAGGTCGCAGGCGCCGTCACCGAACTTGGTAAAAAATCCCATCAGCGCCTCCGCGCCATGGTCGGTGCCCATCACCAGGCCGTTGTGCAGGTTCGCCACGGCGTACTGCGCCATCATCCGCGCCCGGGCCTTGACGTTGCCCTTGATAAAGTCGATGCGTTCGGCGCTGGCTTGCGCGGCAGACAGGCTGCCCATCAGCCCGTCGACGCAGGCGGCGATGTTCAGCGTCTCGATCCGGTCCGGTGCGATAAAGTCCAGGGAAGCCTGGGCGTCGCGCTCGTCCGCCTGGGTTTTATAGGGCAGGCGCATGGCAATAAACCGCGCCTCGTAGCCTTCGTTGCGCAGTTGTTCCACTGCCAGTTGGCACAGGCGCCCGGCGGTCAGTGAGTCGACACCGCCGCTGATGCCCAGCACCAGCGCATGGCAGCCGGACTGGCGCAAGGTGCCCTTGATGAAGTCGATGCGCCGTTGCAGCTCAGCGCCCTCGCCCCCCTTGCCGAGCAGCCGGTTGATCTTCAGTTCTTGTGCGATACGTGCCTGAGTGTCCATGTCACACCCCCAGTTGCGGATTGACGTTGCCGACGTTGAACACCTGCGCCGCATACTGCAGGAACGAGGCGTCTTCGCAGACGTTCTTGATCGGGTCATCGGAGAATTTCACCACCGGCTCGCCGTGCACCCGCACCAGTTTCATCACGATGCTCAGCGGCTCCACTCCGTCGACATCACAGGCCAGGCTGGTGCCCATGCCAAAGCCGAACTTGGCCTTGCCCCGCACGTGCCGCAGGATCGGCAGGCATTTCTCGAAATTCAGGCCATCGGAGAACATCAGGTCCTTGGTCATCGGGTCGATGCCCAGCTCCTTGTAGCGAGCCAACACCTTGTCGGCCCAGACGATCGGGTCACCGGAGTCCTGGCGCAAACCGTCGTACAGCTTGGCAAAGTACAGGTCGAAATCCTTGAGGAAAAAGTCGGTGCTGATGCAGTCGGTCAGGGCGATACCCAAGCGCCCACGGTATTCGTGCACCCAGTTTTCCAGCGCCGCATTCTGGCTTTCCCGCAGCCGCCCCAGTTGCTGGTGCACCATCAGCCACTGGTGGGCCATGGTGCCGATCAGCGGCAGGTCGAATTCGTAGGCCAGGTGCGCATTGCTGGTGCCGATGAACTGGCCGGGAAAGTCGCGGCGCATGATGTCGACCACTTCACGCTGGGCCTTGAACGACAACCGCCGGCGGGTGGAGAAGTCCGAGACACGCAGGTCGGCCAGTTCGTCGCGGGTGAGGTTTTTCTCCAGCCAGTCGAATTTCTGGTAGAGCTTGCGGGTGACGTCTTCGAGGCTGACGTCGGGGTATTTGTCGCGGTTGCGCAGCTCGCTGACCAGGGCCAATACCGGCTGTTCGAACATGATGCAGTGCAGCATCGGGCCGACCACGCGGACGTTCAGTTGGCCGTCGATTTCACTGACGTGGATATAGCGCAGGTTGAAGCGGAACAGCCCCAGGAAGCGCTCGAAATCCGGGGTCAAGTACTCACGGCGCTGGTTGAACAGAAAGCGCAGCTCGCCTTCGCGCATGCTGAGGCCGGCGAGTTTTTCCAGCTCCACCCGCAGCTCGGGAATCAGGTGCCCCAGTTTCTCTCTGGAGCGGACGATGAACTGGTATTCCACATCGACATTCGGGTGCTGGTGCAACACGGCCTGCATCATGGTGAAGGTGTAGTAGTCGGTGTCCAGCAGGCCCTGGATCACAGCGTTTTCGTAGTCGTATGCACTTTCCATGAGGTACTCCTTAACGCGCGGCCATCGCGGCCAGTTCTTCCCGATTGCGGGTAATTACAATGCCTGCTTGTTGCAGATGGCTGACCGCCTGCACACCGCCCTCCTCGCTGATGCCACGGCATGCCGGCAGGTGCAGGATCACCTCGAAACCGGCCTTGAGCAGTTGCAAGGCGGTGGTCTTGACGCAGTAGTCCAGGGCCAGGCCGCCGACAATCACACGCTGGATGCCCTGGGCATTGAGGTATTCGATGACGCCGGTAGAGAGTTTGTCGTGGAGGTCGTGGTAGCAGGCGCCGTAGGGATGCAGGTCGGGTTCGACGCCCTTCCAGATGAAGTAGTCGTAGTCATAAGGCGTGGGCAATTCGTCCAACAGGGTGAAACCTTCAGTGCCGGGCACACAGTGGGCGACCCAGGTGACATCGGCATGTACCAGCCCGGTGGGTTGCAGCATCTCGCTGTGCTGTTGCACCACCCAGGGCGCGTGCGGGGTATGGGCGTCCTTGCTGCCGACACGGCGCGCGGCGAGGCTGGCCATGTAATTGAGCTCGGCGCCGATCTGGTCACCGCCAGCGACCGGCAATTCGTTGGGGCACAGCGGTGTGAAGCTCTTCTGGGCGTCAACGTCGAATGAGGCGATAGCGTTCTTAGAGACGGTCATGGTCGTGTTCTCCTGTGGCCTGGATATAAAAGTACACGTCATGTACTTTCATGGCAAGAAACATTTTGTTATCTATCCTGGATCAAGTACACGACGTACCCGTTTGATCCGTTAGACTGTGCCCCACCGCTGCCCACAGGACCCGACATGCCAGACCACGCCCCAACCCTTAGCGCCTACCTGCACACCGTGGACTTGTGCGTGCTGTTCTATTGCCGTGCATCCGGGGAACTGAAGATATTGCTCAACCAGCGCGACGCCGAGCCCTTCGCCGGGCACTGGGCCTTGCCCGGTGTAGTGGTGAATGGCGGCGTGCAAGATCTGAGCCTGCAGGATGCCGTGGAGCGGTTGCGGGCCAGTGACAAGGTTGGGTTGCCGCTGGCCTGGTATGAGCAAGTGGGGACGGTGGGCGATGCGTTTCGCGATCCGCGCTGCTGGTCGTCGTCGACCTATTACCTGGCGATCGTGGCTGATGAGGTGGAGCTGGGGGGGCATCAAAAGTGGTGCTCTGTTGATGCCGTGGCGACTGGCGGGGTCAAGCTGCCCTTCGATCACAACGCGATTGTGGCAGCGGTACAGGAAAGGCTGTTTTCCAAGTCGCTGTACAGCAGCTTGCCATTGATGTTTTTGGGCAATGAGTTCAGTGCGCCGGAGGCGACTACGATCTTTTCGCTGGTATTGGCGCGGCCGGTGCTGAAGACCAGTATTCGCCAGCGGTTGCTGAAGTTGACCGAGGCCGGTTTTTTGCGGGAGACGGGCCGCAAGAAGCATGGCGAGGGCGGACGGCCGCAGGCGACAGTGGAGAATCTGAAGCCTGGCGCGGTGTACTTCTTTGATCGCAGCTTTGCCGAATAAGACCAAGCCCCCTTCCCAGGGCAATGAAGATCAACTGTGGGAGCGGGCTTGCTCGCGAATGCGGAGTGTCAGTCGCCGGCTAGATTGACTGATACACCGCTTTCGCGAGCAAGCCCGCTCCCACCTTTTTTGATCTGCGATGGTTCGAGGAGCTGCGTCCCGCTCAATTCATCCAGTTGCCGCCGTCGACGTTGTAGGTCTGGGCAACCACGTAGTCGGCTTCTTTGGACGCGAGGAAAACCGCCATTCCGGTCAAATCCTCGGCAGTCCCCATCCGCCCAAACGGTACTTCTGCTCCTACGCGCTTTTTCTTCTCGCCCAGCGGCAGCCCTTCGTGCTTGGCAAACATCGCGTCCACCCCGTCCCAATGCTCACCGTCCACCACTCCCGGCGCGATGGCGTTCACATTGATGCCCTGCTTGATCAGATTCAGCCCCGCCGATTGCGTGAGGCTGATCACCGCCGCCTTGGTCGCGCAGTACACCGCCACCAGAGGCTCACCCCGGCGCCCGGCCTGGCTGGCCATGTTGATGATCTTGCCGCCATGCCCCTGCTTGATCATCTGCCGGGCCGCCGCCTGCAAGGTGAACAACGTACCGGCGACGTTGATCGAGAACAGCCGGTCGAAGCTCTCGCGGGTGATGTCGGTGATGGGCGCCAGGTCGAACAAGGCGGCGTTGTTGATCAGGATGTCGAGCTTGCCGGCCTGCGCCACCACGGCGGCAATCGCGGCATCGATGGACGCCTGGTCGGTGACATCCATCGCCACCGCGTAGGCTTTCGGGCCCAGCTCCGTGGCGGTGGCCCGCGCCCGCTCCAGGTTGATGTCGGCGATGGCGACGGTCGCGCCTTCGTTGATGTAGGCTTGGGCAAACGCCCGGCCAATGCCCCGTGCGCTGCCGGTGACCAGCGCACTTTTACCTTCCAGTCGTTTCATCAATGCAGTGTCCCTGAGGTGATTATTTCGGGTAGCCGGCGCGTTTCATTTCACGCTCGGTGGTGGACTGCGCCTCGGCCAGTGCCTTGTCGACCGTCATGCCGCCGGTGAGCGCTGCCGAAAACAGCTTGCCCACCGAGGTGCCGATGGCCTGGAACTCGGGGATCGTCACGTATTGGATGCCCACGTACGGCACGGGTTTGGCCGACGGGTGCGCGGGGTCGGCGTGTTGCATCATCTGCAAGGTCACCTTGGCGAACGGCGCTGCGGCCAGGTACGCCGCGTTGTAGGTGGACTGGCGCGTGCCCGGCGGTACGTTGGTGATGCCGTCCTTATCCGCTACCAGCTGGATGTATTCCTTGGAGGTGGCCCAGGTGATGAAGGCCTTGGCGGCCTCCTTGTGTTTGGAGGTGGCCGGGATTGCCAGCGACCAGGCGTACAGCCACGACGAACCTTTGTCGGTGACCTCGGTGGGTGCGGCGGCAAAACCCACGCTGTCGGCGACTTTGCTTTGGGTTTTGTCGGTGGTGAACGAGCCGGCAACGCTGGCGTCGACCCAGATCGCGCATTTGCCGCTGTTGAACAGCGCCAGGGTTTCGTTGAAACCGTTGCTGGAGACGCCCGGCGGGCCATAGTTTTTCAGGGTGTTGACGTAGAAGTTCGCCGCCGCCGTCCACTCCGGACTGGTCAGCTCGGGTTTCCATTGTTCGTCGAACCAACGGGCGCCAAAGGCGTTGGCCATGGTGCTCAGCAACGCGATGTTTTCACCCCAGCCGGCCTTGCCCCGCAGGCACATGCCGTATTGGTCCTTGGCGGGCTGGTTGAGCTTGGCGGCGAACTCGCCCAGCTGGGTCCAGGTCGGATGCTCGGGCATCGCCAGGCCGGCCTGCTTGAACAGGTCGGTGCGGTAATAGGTGACGGTGCTTTCGCCATAGAACGGCAAGGCGTAGAGGGTGTTGTTCACCGACAGGCCTTGGCGTACCGCGGGGAAGATGTCTTCCACGTCGTAGTCGGCGGGCAGCGGCGTGATCGGTTCCAGCCAGTGCTTGGCGCCCCACAACGGGGTTTCGTAGGTGCCGATGGTCAGCACATCGAATTGGCCGCCCTGGGTCGCGATGTCGGTGGTGAGGCGTTGGCGCAGGACGTTTTCTTCGAGCACCACCCAATTGAGTTTCACCTCGGGGTGCTGCTCTTCGAACACCTTGGACAGGCGCTGCATGCGGATCATGTCGCTGTTGTTGACCGTGGCGATGGTCACGGTTTCGGCAGCATGGGCGGCCATCGCGAGCGTGAGGCCGGAGAGCAGGAACAGCGCTTTCGGAATCTTGAGCATGGCGGTTTCCACTTATTGTTTTTGTTGTTGACGGCCCGATTACAGCAGCTTGCCCAAGGCCGGACAAACGACTGGCGGATGCCCGGCTGATACTTTTTTAACCGCATCGCCAAGATCAAAAAAGTATCAGTGGCGGGCAAAACCCGGGGTAGCGGCTACTTGGACAAAGGGCGTATTTTGGTCCCATTCCAAAAAGCCCAGAAGGGCCAAGCCCATGCCTGCAAGCCGATCCGCCCTTTTCGAGCAGCGCCCCGCCGAGCTGGAAGTGATTCTGGCCGAGCCCGAGCATGGCTTTCGCTGGTACGAACATGACTATCCGTTCGAGCTCGCCCGCTGGAACCATCACCCCGAATTCGAAATCCACCTGATCCGCCAGGGCAGCGGCAAGCTGGTGGCGGGCGACTATATCGGTGCGTTTGGCGCCGGCCATGTCGCACTGATCGGCCCCGACCTGCCCCACGACTGGATCGGCGACCTGGCCCCCGGCGAGTACCTGACGGGGCGCGATGTGGTGTTGCAGTTCGACGGCGCCGCACTGCTGGCCCTGCGCACCACGCTGCCCGAGCTGGGCGACCTGCAAGGCCTGTTTGACCGGGCCCGGCGCGGCCTGGAATTCACCGGTGAAACCGCCCTGAAGGCTGCGCACCTGCTGGAGTCCATCGGCCCCGCCGAGGGCCTGGCGCGCCTGATTCTGTTCATCCAGTTACTGCATACCTTGGGGCAGGCACCCTCCGGGGAAGCCCATTGCCTAGCCAGTGCCTGCTACACGCCAAGCCTGGATGCCCGCAGCTCGGAGCGTATCCACAAGGCCTTCGAATACCTGATGACGGAATTGACCGGCGACCTGCGGCTGTCGGTGATCGCCCAACGGCTGGACATGAGCGAACCGGGCTTCTCGCGTTTTTTCAAGCGCGTCACCGGCCACGGCTTTATCGACCTGATGCGCAAGTTCCGGGTGCAGCGCGCCTGCCGCCTGTTGCTGCAAAGCGAGATGTCAGTCGCCGATATCTGCTTTGAAGTGGGTTACGCCAACCTCTCCAACTTCAACCGGCACTTTCGCATCGAGATGAACCAGACGCCCAGCGAATATCGCCGGGAAACCGCGATGTACCTGTTTAACCGCGATGGCGATCAGGCGCTGCCGTTTACCAAGGCGCATTTCTGACCAAAAGGCCGACTATTTCCCACTTTTCTCAATTCCTTCATGCAATTGACACAAATTGGTACAACCTGTGCAAACGTTTGCGGAACGAACTTGGCAACCAGGTTCACCTCAACCCGAAGAATCGGGCCCCAACCGCGTACGAACAGGGATTTTCAATGCAACCCACTTCCAGACGATCCGCGTCGGCTACCCCTTTTGCTGTTTCCCTGCTACTGGCTGCCGTTACGGGAGTACTCAGCGGACCCATTTTGGCGCAGGAAAAACCCACCGATGACTCAGCACAGGGCGAAGCCCTGGCCCCGGAAGCCAGCCCGTCGAAAAAAGGCGTGTACCTGTCGGACTGGTTCAACCAGGACCTGACGGTGATCGGCAGCAAAGACATCAGCTTCGGCCCCAAACCCGCCGATGACGTGTACCTGGAGTACGAATACTTCGGCCGCAAGGGCCCGTTCGAACTGTATGGCTACGTCGACATCCCGAAGATCTTCGGGATCGGCAACAGCAACGACAAAGGTGCGTGGGACCACGGCTCGCCGGTGTTCATGGAGCACGAACCGCGCATCTCCATCGACTACCTGGCCGGTCGCAGCCTGGCCATCGGCCCGTTCAAGGAATGGTATGTAGCGTTTGACTGGATCTACGACCACGGCAGCAACAAGGACAACCGTGCCAACACCTTGTACAGCGGCCTGGGCACCGACATCGAGACCCACTCGCGGGTCAACCTGTCGGCCAACTTCTATGGCCGTTACCAGTGGGAAAACTACGGCGCCAGCAACGAATACTCATGGGACGGCTACCGTGCGCAGATGAAATACATCGTGCCCATCGGCAGCTTCGACAATGGTGCGTCGCTGACCTATATCGGCTTCACCAACTACGATTTCGGCTCGGATCTGCACAAAGACAACCCCGCGCGCACTGCCAACTCCCTGGTTGCAACAAACGTGCTGTTGTATTCGTTCACTCACCTGCGTTTCACCCTGGTAGGCCGTTACTTCCACAACGGCGGCAACTGGGAAGACGGCAGCGAGCTGAACTTTGGCGACGGCAATTTCCGCGCTCGCTCCAACGGCTGGGGTTACTACGCCGGTGTGGGCTATCAATTCTGAGTGTGAACAAGGAGCAGTAGATGAAGACCTTTACCCGCCTTTCAATCGCCATCGGCCTGGCCGCCGGGGCGCTGTTGCCGCATGTCGTGCTGGCTGATGCCCCGGCCCCGATCAAGCCCAAGGTGATGCTGATCACCATGTTCGCCCCCGAAGCGCAGAACTGGATCGACCGCCTGGAACTCAAGCAGGAAGTTCGCGTGCCAGGCTTGTCGGCCGAGTATCCAGTGATCCGCTGCAACACCCAGGACGTGTGCCTGCTGGTGACCGGCATGGGCCAGACCAACGCTGCCGCCTCGACCCTGGCGCTGGCGTTGTCGCCCAAGTTCGACCTGAGCCAGAGCTACTTCCTGATCGCCGGGATCGCCGGGATCAACCCGCACCATGGCACCATCGGCACCGCCGCGTGGGCCCATTACCTGGTGGAATTCGGAACCCAATGGGAACTGGATTCACGGGACGCGCCGAAGGACTGGCCGACCGGCTATATCGGCATCAATACCAAGGGGCCGAACGAGAAGCCGCCGCTGGACTACAAGACCGAAGTGTTCGAGCTCAATCCCAAGCTGCAAGCCAAGGCGTTTGCGCTGTCGCAAAAAGTCGAGCTCAGTGAAAGCAAGGAGTCCACGGCCTGGCGCAAACACTATCCGTACGCGCCGGCCAATCAGCCGCCGCAGGTCACCCGGTGCGACACCCTGGCGGGCAATACCTGGTTCTCCGGGACGCGCCTGAGTGAGCGCGCCGAGGTCTGGACCAAATTGCTGACCGACAATAAAGGCGTGTACTGCACCACCCAGCAGGAAGACAACTCCACCTATGAAGCGTTGCTGCGGGCCAGCCGTGAAGGGTTGGTGGATATCAATCGCCTGGCGGTGGTGCGGGCCGGTTCCGACTTTGATCGGCCGTACCCGGGCTACAGCGAAGTGGACAACCTGCTGAAGTATGCGGACCAGGGCGGATTTGTGCCGGCGCTGGAGAACCTGTATCGCACTGGTAATCCGCTGGTACAAGCGATTCTGAAGAACTGGTCGGCGTGGGAAAAAGGCGTTCCCGAAGCCTGAATAAAGATCAAATGTGGGAGCGGGCTTGCTCGCGAAAGCGGTGGATCAGTGCCGAATGTATTGGCTGACACACCGTATTCGCGAGCAAGCCCGCCCCCACACAAGCCCGCTCCCACAATGAGCGGGTCAGGGCAGGAAGATAATCTTGTCGGCACTGCCCTGGTTCACTTGCTCAAAGCACTTCACACCGTCGGCCAGCGACACTTCCCGCAAACCGGTCGGCAGCGGCAACAAGTCCTCATCGAAGAACCGCCCGAACTGCTCCAGCATCACGGCGCATTGCTCGCAGTTGTAGAGCAGCGAATTGATCCCCACCACCGAACCACCCTTGCGATACAACGCCAGGGCCGGCAGTTGCACGTGCCCGTCCACCGGCGCGGCGATGATCGCGATACGGCCAAAAGGCGCCAGCGCCGCCACCGCTGCCGGCAACCAGAAGCCGGTGGTGTCAAAGATCACATCGGCGCCCGTACCGAACAGCGCATTAACCTGCCCTCCCAGCGCTTCCGGCTGGCCCAGTAACAAGCCCTCGAAACCCTGCTCGCGCAAGGCCTCGACCTGTTCCGGCCGACGCACGGCCCCGAGCACCTGGGCCCCACGAATCTTCGCCAGGGCCAACGCCGCGCTGCCTACAGCCCCATTGGCACCAATCACCAGCAAGCGCGTGCCTTTGGTTACACCGCTGCGCTCAAGGGCATCCCACGCCGTGGTGTACGGTACGCCGAGACTGGCGGCCTGGGCAAAGCTCAGATGGCTGGGCTTGTGTGCCACGCCCTTGGCCGACACGGTGAGGTACTGGGCGTGGGAACCGTCGGCGAAAAAACCCAGGTCGCGACCGGTGCCCCAGACTTCCTGGCCAACGAGTTCCTGCGGACCTTCCACCACCACCCCGGCAAAATCACGGCCGGGAATGCGTGGCAACGTGGTGTACGGGAAACGCCCGAGCACGTTCTTCACGTCGCTGGGGTTCAGCCCGGCAGCCTTGATCTGCACCAGGACTTCACCGGCCGCCGGCACCGGCGTGGCGACATCAACGTAAGCAAGGGCAGCGAGATCGCCGGTGGCGGAAAATTGCAGTGCTTTCATGACCAATATCCATCGAGGTTAAAAAGGGTTTCAGGAGAACCAGGCGCTGACCATTTGCCGGCCCATGGGCCAGAGCTTCTCGCCCATCAGCATGCCCATCAGCCCGATCAGGGCGATGGCAGGAGGCGCAGGCGAGCGAAAGTCCAGGGCACCGTAAATCACGCCGACCAACAGGCCGATGGCCAAGGAAATCAGGTAATTCATGGAACACTCCGCAGCAAGGGTTGATGCGGTCAGTGTAGGGGGGCTGAAACCGAAGCATCGGCCAAGTGCTTCAGGATTTCGGCCAAGCCTCAGACGGGATACTGCGACGGCGCCATCCCCAGTTCACGGCGAAACATGTCGCTGAAACTGCTCGGCGAATAACCCAGGGAACGGGCGATCGCGCTGACCGACTGGCCCTGGATCAACTCGGCCACGGCGGTGGCCAACTGCACCTGGCGGCGCCACTCGGCAAAGCCCATGCCCAGGCTGTTCTGGAACAGCCGGGCCAGGGTGCGTACGCTGGCGCCGGCGGCTTCGGCGTGCTGTTCAAAGGGAATGTCCAGGGACGGTGACGCCATCACCGCCTGGCAGGCGCTGGTCAGGCGTCGGTCGGCGCCCACGGGCAAGGCGATACGGATCGGCGAGCGCCGGGCCCGTTGCAGTTCCAGCAGGGCCAGGCCGACCACGGCTTCGTAATAGGCCTGGTCCCCCTTGTCGCCCTGCTCCACCAGCGCCACGATCAGTTCGCGCAGCAGCCCGCCGACCTCGATCACTTGCACCTGGCTGTCCAGGGTCGCTGCCAGCGCCGGGCGCAGGTAGATGTTGCGCATCTGCAAGTCCGACACCACGCGAATCCCATGCTCGACACCCGGCGGCAGCCACACCGCGCGCTGGGGCGGCACCACCAGCGCTTCCCGGGGTGTCTCAACCCACATCACGCCGCTCATGGCATACAGCAACTGGCCCCAATCGTGTTGATGGGGCTCGACATACAATCCGCGCGGATAGGTGCGCGCCAAGGGTTGCACGGGGACGGCGTGATCACTGAGGTCGGGAGGCGCGGCAAGGGCCATGGAAGACACATCGTTCAAGTATGGAGCGCCATGATAAGACGTGAACCGGATGATCCGAGTGAATTTTTACCACCTGCGCAGGGTCACTTAAAGACACAAGGAGGGTTTACGGATCCATGACTAACGCAAAACTTTTCGTGATCGACTACACGCTGCATGGCCAGCCCAAGTCATTCATCATCCGCCTGGAAAAACTCGACAACGCCGAAGCCTGGCATTGGGCGAGCTGCGACGCCGGCGTAGGCCGCATCGGGCGCTTTGCCCGTGAGCAGGTGAAGAAGACGAGCCAGCCCCAGGCCGAGAAATTCGGCATCGAAAACGTGCAATGGCGCCGCTCGGATGCGCGCCCCAGCGCGTGAAACAGTAGGAGCGAGCTTGCTCGCGAAGGTCGTTAACGATAACGCGGGGCATCTGGTGCCCCGCGCCGCTCTCAGTTTTTTCGCGAGCAAGCTCGCTCCTACAGGTCGCCGCGTTAGCCGTGGGCGGACTTGGTGCATTCGCACCCGGTCGCCGAAGCACAAGGCTCGCCATGGGCATGATGCTCGGCGCAGCCTTGGCAGCAATACCCCTTGCCATCCTTCATCACCGCAGTTTCCCCCAGCTGGCAGTTGCAGTCCTGGCAGGCGCATTTTTTTTCTTGCATATCTTGCATGGTCAGACTCCTTTTTCGTGGTCGTCCAAGTGCGGCGAACGCCGACACCTCAAGCAATGACTATAGGCAACGATTCAAGGTTCAAAGGCCCGTCAGTCAGCCCGACGAGCGTTGCTGCGGTACATGAACACCAGGGCCAGCGCAAGGCACAGCATCGCCACGATGCGGCTGCCGGACAGTTCGATCGCCGGGTTGCCGAGCCAGCCGAAGTTATCGATCAGCATGCCCATGCCCAACTGCCCGACAATCACCGCCACCGTCGCCACTGCCGTGCCGACAATCGGGACCGCGCCGACCATCACCATCATGTACACCACCCCGAACAACGCCCCGGTCAGTTGCCACTTCGGCACGTCCAGCAGGCTGACCGCGTGGGCGGGCTCAAAGAACAGAATCAGCAACCCGGTACTGATCGCGCCCACGACAAAGGTCAGCAGGCTGCTGCGCAATACGCCCACCGCCTGCCCGAGGCGGCCATTGATGGCGGCCTGCACACTCAATACCGCACCGGCGGCCACTACCAATACCAACAACAGAAACAGGTTCATCGCCTTAACCTCGCGCAATCAGAACAAGTGCCACCACAATCAACGCCAGTGCAATCCAGCGCTCCACGTTGACCCGCTTGCGGGCAGTGCCAAACCAGCCGAAGTGGTCGATCAGCACGCTCTTGCCCACCTGGCCCGACAAGATCGCAATCATGGTCATCGCGATCCCGATATGCGGGGTCGCCAGGGTCAGCACCACCACGTACATCGGCCCCAGGAAGCCACCGATCAATTGCCAGCGCGGCAGGTCGGTCAACGCCGGACCCTTTTGCGGGCCGCTGAACAGCAACAGCAGGAACAGGATCGCCGAGCCGACGCCGAAGATGCTCAAGGTCGCCCACAAGTGGCCGACCTGCACACCCAGCGGGCCCAGCAAGCCGGCCTCCACCGACAAGCCCATGCCGGCGAAGATCACCAGCGGCAATAGCAACAACCGAAGAAACGTCTTGGGCTTGGCCTGAGCCACACCCGCCACTGAAGAAGCCTGCATACATCACCTGCGCGTTAGAGAGAGGAACAATGGCGCGTATTATCCGGTGGCACTGCTGTGCGATAAATGGGAGCATGCCGACAACACCTTTGCGAAATACGCACAGCATGGAGTGATGATGCAGGGTTTGAACGAACTGAGCTTCAAGGCGCTTCGCCTGTTTGTCGCGGTATTGGACTACGGCAGCTTCTCCGAAGTCGCACGCCGCGAAGGCCTGGCGCCCTCCTCCATTTCCCGGCAGATCCAGTTGATGGAGCAGGCCCTGGGCCAACAGTTGCTGTACCGCCATACCCGTGCGGTCAGCCCTACCGAAGCCGGTCGCCTGCTGGGCCGGCATGCGCGATTGATGCTGGAGCAACTGGAAGCCGCCGGCCAGGCGTTGCAGGAGCAGGAAAGCGAACCCAGCGGCCTGGTGCGCATCAATGCGCCGATGGTGTTTGGCCAACGCCACCTCTCGCCGTGGCTTGGGGAGCTGTGTCGGCGTTACCCGAAGCTGCAACTGGATATCCAGCAAACCGACACCTACGTTGACCCGTTGCAAGACGGCACAGACCTGCTGTTTCGCATCGGCGTGCTGAACGATTCCGGCATGCAGGCGCGAATCTTCGCCCCCCAGCGCTTTCGTCTCGCTGCCAGCCCCGGCTATCTGGAGCGTTTCGGTACGCCCCGGCATCCGGACGAACTGGTGAACCACCAGTGCCTGGCCTACAAGGGCGTCACCGGCCAGCAGCGCTGGTTCTTCCGCCGGGACCAGGGCGACTGGACGTCCTACAGCGTCAAGGGCCCGATCACCGGCAACCACGCCGACACCCTGACCCACGCTGCCGAACAAGGCCTGGGGCTGGTGGTGTTCCCGTCATGGTTGATCGGTGAAGGCCTGCGCGCCGGCACGCTGCAGGCGGTGCTCAGCGACTATGAAGTGGCGACGACCCTGGAGCCGCAACAGATTGCTGCGCTGTGGCCGGGTAGCCGGCGGCTGTCGTTGAAGGTGCGAACCGTGATTGATTACTTCGTCGAGTGTTTTGGGGCAGTGCCTTACTGGGACCGTTGAGCAACTGTGGGAAACTATTCGGCCCGCACTGTCGGGAAAAATCCCCCTTCAAGTAAGTCCGATCTGATTTTCCACAACACGGGTCAAAAACCGCTTGCACTCGGGCAGACTTCGAGGAATTCCTTCAGGAGAGACGTCATGGATGCCAGTCATTACCCGTTCGGAAACCTGCAATCGTCCCCGCAAAAATCACCCTCCGCCAGCAGTCGGTTGATCTTTGCCTGCTTACGAAATTTTGGCTATATTTGGCCAAAACCTCGAGAAGACCAAATGATTACCGTACCGTTGGGTGAAGCAAAAAATAATTTATCAAAACTGGTCGATGATGCCGCCGCCGGCCAAATCATCACCATAGCCAAGCATGGGCGCGCGATGGCTCGCCTTGTTCCTGTCGGGAAACCGACAGGCCGGCGAATTGGCGCGATGAAGGGCAAACTGGTGGTGCCGGATGACTTCGATGCGCCATTGCCAGACGACATGCTGGATGCGTTTGAGGGAAACCACCCATGAGAATACTGCTGGATACCCACATCCTGCTTTGGGCCCTGAGCGATGATCCAAAACTGCCAGCGAAGGCCAGAAAGCTGATCGAGAACGCGGCTGAAATTTACGTCAGTGCCGCCACATTCTGGGAGCTGGCGATAAAGGTCGGGCTCGGGAAGCTCAACGTAAACCTGGACGAAATTCGCGAATACTGCCTGGAAAGCGGCTACGTGGAACTGCCCATCACCTCGGAGCACGCCATCGCGGTCAAGGACCTTGAACACCATCACAGGGACCCGTTTGATCGGCTCATCATTGCAACGGCTATCATTGAGCCGATGAAGTTAGTGACAGCCGACCCGATGGTGGCGAAATACACATCATTGGCCGTTTTGACTTAATTCACTTCGCTCAAAACAACCACTGCCCGATCAGCCAGGCATTCGCCCCGCTGATCACCACAAACAAGCTCCAGGCCAGCAGCCGCGTAGGCAAGCTGTTGACGAACGGCCCCATCAGGCGCTTGTCACCCGTCATGCGGATCAGCGGAAACAACGCAAACGGCAACTGCAGGCTCAACACCACCTGGCTGAGGATCAGCAGCTTGCCGATGGCATCATCCCCCATCAGCCACACCCCGAGGAACGCCGGGATCAGCGCCAGGCCACGGGTGATCAGGCGTCGCTGCCAGCAGGGAATGCGCAGGTTGAGGTAGCCTTCCATGATCACTTGCCCGGCAATGGTGCCGGTGAACGTGGAGCTCTGGCCCGAAGCCAACAGCGCAACACCGAACAGCACGCTGGCGAACGCGCCACCCACCAGCGGGTCGAGCAAGTGATAGGCGTCCTGGATTTCCACCACATCAGTGTGGCCGGTCTGGTGGAACGCAGCGGCGGCCAGTATCAGGATTGCCGCGTTGACCAGCAGTGCCAGGGACAGGGAACCGATGGTATCGATACGCGCCAATTTCACCGCGTCCTGGCGGCTGGCCAGGTCCTTGCCGACCAGCCGGGTTTGCACGATGGAGCTGTGCAGGTAGAGGTTATGGGGCATCACCGTGGCCCCCAGTATGCCAATGGCCAGGTACAACGGTGCGGCATCACTGATGGCGGACAACGACGGGGTGAAACCACGAAACACGTCGGGCCAGTAAGGCTTGATCAGCACCAGCTCGATGAAGAAACACACGCCGATGGTCGCCACCAGTGCCAGCATGATCGCTTCCAGCCGGCGGAAGCCTCGATTTTGCAGGGCCAGGATCAGCAAGGTATCGAAGGCAGTGATGACAATCCCGGTGGTCAGTGACACGCCCAGCAACAGGTGAAACGCCAGGGCGCAGCCGAGGACTTCGGCGAGGTCGGTGGCGATGATCGAGATTTCCGCAAGGATCCACTGCACGAACGACGAGCGCCGGCTGTAGCGCTCGCGGCTCAGTTGCGCCAGGTCCTTGCCGGTGGCGATGCCCAGCCGTGAGCACAGGCACTGCACCGCCATCCCCGCCAGGCTCGCCAGCAGCACCACGAACAACAGGTTGTAGCCGTAGCGCGAACCGGCCTCGATGGCGGTGGCCCAGTTGCCCGGGTCCATATAGCCGATGGAGATCAGCAAGCCAGGGCCGGCAAACATCAGCGCACGTTTGAAAAACGAGGCACGGGGATCAACGACGATGGAGCCGGCGACTTCCGGCGGGCAGAACGGGGCGGTAGCGATTTTGGGCAGGCTGAATTTCACGCGGGGTACCAGGCTTTCACACAAGACGTGAACGCAGCTTATCAGTCAGACGCAACGGTACGCATCACCGTCTCCCGGGGCAGATCAAATGCCTCTACCACCTGGACCACCAGATCCATCTCCTGGTTCAGTGCTTCACGCTCCAGGCGCTCGCGAATCACCCCGATCACCAGCACCGCCAGGGTGGTGATGGAATACGCGGGGCCGGAAAACGCCCGCACGCCGGTCACCAGCAGCATCGCCGCCGCGAGCGCCTGCCCCACCACCGGAATGGCCGTGGCCGCGCCCCGGCGCAGGATAAACCCGGTCAACCCGGCCAGCGCGGTCCCGCTGAGGGCAGTGGTGGCTGAGCGCCCGACATCGAAACGATTGAAAAAACCCTGTTCCTTTTGTGCCGCAGCCTTCAACTCTGCCTCGAACACTTGGCGATCAGCCTGGCTGAGCTTGTCCTTGTATTGCTCGATCAGCCGCTCGGCAACCTGCAGTTCCAGATCAGCAAGGGCCACTTTCTCGATCGGTTGATCAAACTTGATACCCACCCGCTGCGCCACGTCCTGGGCGATTTCGCGATAGCTCACGCCATGACCACGGGCCAGGTTCATAAAGGTGTCGCCGCCCATGCGCTGCAACTCGATGGCCAGCTTCAAGGGCTCGCGCACGGTGGCGTCGATAGAGGCACTGCGCTTTTGCGCCATCAGCTCGGCGAAAAACTGCAACTCCTCCGGCCGCGCCTGCACCAGCAGCGGGAACAGCTCGACATCCTCTTCCGCAAAGCGCACTTCGCTGCTGCGTTGATCGGCGCGGATCATGCCCCGGCGTTCCTGCAGCAGGTCGGTGTACTGCACCACCGTCTTCAGTTGCGGCCAATACGCGGCGTGGTCGAACGTGGCCAGGTGCACGTTGGCGACCTTGGCCTTGAGCGCCGGTGTCAGCGGGATCGCATAACGACCGATGCAGCGCTCGGTGTCCGGCTTGAGCGCCAGCGCCCAATCCTTGCTCGAGTGGCAGTTGATCACCCGACCGCTGAGCGGCGCCGAGACCAGGTCCCAGGGGCTGGAGGTACAAATTGCACCGCCCATCAGCAGCAGGTTGTTCAGCGGCAACTCACGGGCCACCTCAGGGCTGGCCAGCAGGCTCTTGACCAGGATGCGCGCGCCCAGGGAGTGGCCGATCAGGTTGATCTGCCGCACCTTGATCGACTCGCCATGGAGGTAGTTGGCCAATTCGGGCAGCAGGCTTTTGGCGACCTCATCCACCCGCGCCTCGACGCTTTTGTAGTGGTCGAGGAAATAGGCAATCGCCTTGCCCACCCCGATGGTTGCGGCACCCAGGCTACCGCCACCCAACATCGAGGTAATCACATCCTTGAACGGCGCAAACAGGTTTTCCAGGAAATGCCCTGCCGGCCAGAACAGCATCAGGTTGGTGGAGCCTTCGATGGTTGCCAGTTGCCGGGAGAAACTACCCAGTTGTTGCTGGTTGAAGAACGCCGAATAACCATGCACGTAGAGATTGAGCACATCCCCCTGGGGCTCGCCACACAACACAAACGTGGGCTTGCGGGTGCGGTGCATTTCATCCCACTGGTGTTGCATGTGACGGTGACTCCTGGCGACGACGGAGGGCGATAGTAACAAAGGGCGGGCTACGGGAATGTGAAAAACTGATACTCGGACTATCCATATCGCTGCACAGTGATGACAAAAAACGCGAATTTTGTTCGCAGATTCAGTCCATTAACCTTTGTCGGGTCAACCACTGAAACCGAGGAACACCATGAGCAAGCCCGAGTTTTTCATCACACCCGGTTACGGCGACATTGCACGCGAGACCCTGCATTACACCCAGGCGGTCAAAATCGGCAACCGCGTCGAAACCTCGGGCCAGGGCGGCTGGGATGACGAGTTCCAGATTCCCGAATCCCTCACCGACGAGATCGCCCTGGCCTTTCAAAACCTCGAACGCACCCTGGCGGCAGCCGGCGCCGGCTGGGAGCATGTGGTACACGTCAATTCCTACCACGTGGGAGGTTTCCCGCCAGAGGTGAACGAGCAGATGGTCAAGTGGTACCGCCATTACATGCCCAATCACGCCCCCATCTGGACTGAGCTGGGAGTAGAAGCCCTGGGGCTGCCGGCAATGCGCATTGAAATCCGCGTGACAGCGATTATTGCCTGACGCCGAACCGCTCGATCACCCAGTCGATAAATACCTTCAGCCGGGCGTTCTGATGGCGATTGGGTGGATAGATGATGTGCAACGGCGTGGCGGGCCGGGTCCAGTCTTCGAGTACCGGGACTAAATGGCCTGCCTCTACGTAGTAGTCAACGATGGTCTTGAAATGCTGCCCGACGCCCAGGCCGGCGAGCAGCATTTCCTTGAGGCCGTTGCCTTCGTTGGTGGAAAACGCGCAGTTGCCTACCTCATACCGAGTCGCGCCCTTCTCGAAAATCAACGGCTCCGGCTTACCCGACCCGGCAAAGAAATACCCCGCCTTGAGGTGGTTCTTCTCGAGGTCCTCGGGAGACACGGGCGTACCCATGCGCTCCAGGTAGCCAGGGGCCGCACAAGTGACGTATTCGAGGTCGACAACCTTGCGGGCGATCATTGCCATGTCATCGAGCTTGCCAGCGCGCAGTACGCAATCCACACCCTCCCCCACGATATTCACGGCGCGGTCGCTGATGCCCAGGGCGATAGTGATCTCAGGGTACTCACGATGAAAATCCACCAGCGCCGGGATCAGCAGGCAATTGGCAAAGGACGCCGGCGCATCCACTTTCAGGTGGCCGCCGGGCTTGAGCTTCTGCCCGCGCAGGGCATTGTCCAGTTCATCGAGTTCCGCCACCAGGCACAGCGCGTGGCTGTAGTACTCCAACCCCTCCGGCGTCGCCGCCAGCGCACGGGTGGTGCGATGCATCAACTTGACGCCAAGGTGCTTCTCCAGGTCCGTGATGAGTTTACTGACGGTGGAACGCGGCAGTGCCAACTGGTCGGACGCGCGGCTGAAGGAGCCGGTTTCGACGACACGGACGAAGGCACGCATGGCGAGAAGTTGGTTCACGTTGATGTCCGATGGGGCGAGAATGGCAAGTATTGTCCATTAAGCTGCACAATGACGACAGGCATTCAGCGAACAGAAAACCCGGCGCATGGCCGGGCTTTGACGGAGCGGATGACTCAGTGGGCAAAGTTCTCGATCTTTACCTGGCCATCAGGAAACGTAGCGACAATCTCCAGTTCTCCTCCCATGGCGCGGATATAGTTACGCAGCGTGCTGATATACATGTCGGTACGCCGCTCCATTTTGGACACTGCCGCCTGATTGATATTCAGCGCCTTGGCCAGCGTATCCTGGCTCATCTGTTGCGCCTTGCGCAGTTCATGCAGGGGCATTTCTTTCAGGTGTTGCTGGAAGATGCGCTCTGCATCGGCCCGGGCTTGCGGTGTCATGCGAGCCTGCAGCTCACTGAATTTTTTAGCCATGGTGACGGCCCTCTTTAAGCAGTGTTTCCAAATGTTCGTCATACAACTTCTCAGCCAGCGGGACGTATTCGTCATACCACCGGCCTCGACCGGTTTTATCCCCGCCAATCAGCAACAAGGCACACCGGCGCGGATCAAATGCATACAGGACGCGGTAAGGCCGCCCGGCATGTTGCACCCGCAACTCTCGCAGGCAGCCATGCCTGGAGCCCTTGATGTCACTGCTGTGGGGGAAGCCAAGGCCTGGCCCCAGAAGGCCCAGTAAATCCACACTGGCCGATACTGAGGATTGCTCCTTTGCATCCAGACCGCCCCACCAGACTCCAAACTCGTCCGTGTATTCAACGTCCCAACTCATGCAAATATGCCATCCATGGAATATAAACTCAAGAGCATAACTGTAGGAGTTCCTGGCGTGTACAGGCTTCCGTCTGTCCCGGAAAAGTGTTTGTAGATTATTCCCGCACAATGCTCAGCCCATAAAAAACCACCCTTTCGCGCGGCTGAAGACACGACCATAGCGCCGGCACCACGGATGATCCCGACCGCCACGTGCATAAAACTCATTGAAATAAATGGTATTAATAGTTTGGAGAGTGCCGCGAAAGAACCGGACGACATCCAATGAACCCGGAGGCGAAGGCCTTGGGACCTGCAAAGCAAGCTCGCTCCTACAGTAAAACCTGTTGATTCAGCAAAACGATCCCGGAGTCCCCAATGCCCCATGAAGGCAACCTGTTACAAGCGGCCGTTGTATTCCTGCTCGCTGCCGTCCTGACCGTGCCCCTGGCCAAGCGCCTGCAACTGGGTGCCGTGCTGGGTTACTTGCTGGCCGGAGTGATCATCGGCCCATCGGTGCTGGGCTTGGTGGGCAACCCGCAAAGCGTCAGCCAGTTTTCCGAACTTGGGGTGGTATTGCTGCTGTTCATCATTGGCCTGGAGTTGTCACCGAAGCGTCTGTGGGTGATGCGCAAGGCAGTGTTCGGTGTAGGCCTGGCGCAGGTGTTGCTGACGGGCACCGTGATCGGCGTGGTCGCGCTGTTCGTGTTTGGCCAATCATGGAACAGCGCGATTGTGCTGGGCCTTGGCCTGGCGCTCTCCTCCACCGCGTTTGGCCTGCAAAGCCTCGCCGAGCGCAAGGAACTCAACCAGCCCCACGGGCGACTGGCCTTTGCGATTCTGTTGTTCCAGGACATCGCCGCCATCCCGTTGATCGCCATGGTGCCGCTGCTCGCGGGCAGCGATCATCCCGCCACCACCTCCCAGGGCCTGCGACACGGCCTGGAAGTACTGGGCAGCATCGCCGTGGTGATCATCGGCGGGCGCTATCTGTTGCGGCCGGTGTTTCGCATTGTCGCCAAGACCGGCCTGCGGGAGGTCTCCACCGCCACCGCGTTGCTGGTGGTGATCGGCACCGCATGGCTGATGGAATTGGTGGGCGTGTCCATGGCCCTCGGCGCCTTCCTCGCCGGGTTGCTGCTGGCAGACTCCGAATACCGGCATGAGCTGGAATCGCAGATCGAACCGTTCAAGGGCCTGCTGCTGGGTCTGTTTTTTATCAGCGTGGGCATGGGCGCCAATATCAGCCTGCTGTTCAGCGCGCCGGTGATCGTGCTGGGGCTGACCCTGCTGCTGATCGCCATCAAGTTGCCGCTGCTGTTTTGCGTGGGTCGCCTGGCAGGCGGCCTGAACCCTGAAAGCGCGCTGCGCCTGGGCGTGGTGCTGGCAGCCGGTGGTGAGTTCGCATTCGTGGTGTTCAAGATCGGCCGCGACCAAGGCCTGTTCGAGCCGCACCTCTACGACATCCTGGTGTTGACCATCACCCTGTCCATGGCCGTGACGCCATTGCTGCTGTTGCTCTGCCCGAAGCTGTTCAAGCCCAAGGCCAAGCCGGTGGAAGTGCCCGAGGAATACCGTGCCATCGAAAGCGATGCGCCACGGGTGGTGATCGCCGGGATGGGCCGCATGGGGCAGATCGTGGCGCGGATCCTGCGGGCACAGAACATCTCGTTCATTGCCCTCGACACCTCGGTGGAAACCATCGAACTGACCCGCAGTTTCGGCGGCATGCCGGTGTTCTACGGCGACCCGCAGCGCCCGGAAATCCTTCACGCAGCGAAAGTCGACCAGGCCGAGTTTTTCGTGATCGCCATGGACGACCCCGAGATCAACATCAAGACCGCCGAGCTGGTGCGCAGCCTCTACCCGCACATGAAGATCATCGCCCGCGCCCGTAACCGCCAGCATGTGCACCGCCTGGTGGACCTCGACGCGTCACCGGTGCGCGAGACGTTTTACTCCAGCCTGGAAATGAGCCGCCGCACCCTGGTGGGCCTTGGCTTGACCCAGGCCCAGGCCGACGCGCGCATCAGCCGCTTCAAAAACCATGACCTGCAATTGCTGGCGGCCCAACACGCCGTGTATGACGACGCGGCCAAGGTGATGCAGTCTGCCCAGGAAGCCCGGACGGAACTGGCACGGCTGTTTGAGATGGACCGGATCGAGGAAGAGTCCGACAAGGTGTAGGGATGGAGATGAACGATCTTGCGAATTTTCTGACAGAATACGGCGCAATTTCGTTCATCCCTGGAGAGCTTCATGGCCACCCTCAGCAAGACCGCAGCCCTCTTGGCCCTCGCGCTGGCCGCCGGGTTCGGCGCCAGCCAAGTCCTCGCCGCCAGCAAGCCAGCGGCGCAGAAGACCGCCACCCAGACCATCTCCACCCTGGATGGCAAGTTCAGCTTCAACCTGCCCAAGTCCTACCTGGCCGACCCACTGCCGGCCGGTGATGCCGAGCACGGCACCGCAGGCGCCAGCGGCACGATGTACAGTGACCAGGCCACCAAAAGCGTGATCTTCGTCGTCGAAAAACCGAGTGTCGCCGGCCTGATCAAGGACAACGACCCGCAGTTCCTCGACGGTGCCGTGGCGGATTTCGTCAAGGAACAAAGCGCCGCCCTGCCGGACTTCAAGAAAGGCGCCGAGAAGAAACTCACCGTGAAAGGCCTGGCCCTGCGCCAGGTCGACAGCACCGCGACCATGGGCGGTGGCAAGACACTGAGTTCCACCTTCCTGACGGGCTCCGGCAGCCACCAATTGGTGGTGCAGGCCATTTCCCGGGCGGATGATGAAGCCGGTCATGCACTGTTGGTGAAACAGATTATTGGCGGTAAATAACCGGTTTTAATCTGGCAATGAAAATCCAATGTGGGAGCGGGCTTGCTCGCGAAAGCGGTGTTTCAGTCAACACAGGTATTAACTGACCCACCGCTTTCGCGAGCAAGCCCGCTCCCACATTTTGACCGCGTCCACATCGCCGGACTCAGTGCAGGCTCTTCTCCAGCCACTGCTTCAAGTCCAGCAACTCCGCCTCACCGACGGTATGAATCATCCCCGGGTAGCCGTGGAATTCCGGCGTGAGGCCAATCCCCTGCAATACCTCGTTGGCCCGCGTTGCCGAGTAGTACGGCAGCGCCTGGTCCAGCGTCCCGTGACCGATGAAAATCGCCAGCTTGCCCAGTCGCGCATCCGGCTTGAGTTCGGCCTTGAGTACCGGCAGCAGGCTGCCGCTCAACGCCGCAATCCCGCGCAGGGTTTCGGGATGTCTTAACCCGACTTCATACGACATGATCGCACCCTGGCTGAACCCCACCAGGAACACCCGCTCAGGTTGGGTGTGGTACTTGGTGGTGGCCTGGGCGACGAAGGCTTCGATCAGCTTGGCGCTGCTCTGCAGGTCGGCGGTCTCGCCATCAAAATCGCCATCGCCCGGCTTCTTGCGAAACCAGCGATAACCACCGCCCTCCACCGGCATCGGTGCCCGTGTAGACAGGTAGGTCCAGGTCGACGGCAAGCGGTCCTTGAGCCCGAACAGGTCGGCCTCGTCACTGCCATAACCGTGCAGGAAGATCACCAGCGGCTCGTTGCGCGCATCACTTTGGGTCTGCTCCAGGTAAGGCAGCGGCAGGTCGGTGTGCAATACGTCTTCGGCCTGTGCGGCGCCGGTAAACAGCGCTACCGTCAGGGCAATCAGTTTGAGCATGAGCATCAACCTCTAGGGTTTGCGCAACAAATAGGTATCCATGATCCAGCCATTGGCCTGGCGCGCCGCCTTGCGCACACGTTCAATCTCTTCGGCAACCTCGGCCACTTTGCCGCTGATCAGGATTTCATCCGGTGTGCCCAGGTAGGCGCCCCAGTAGATATCCAGGTCCTGATCGGCCACGGTGCGGTAGGAATCTTCGGCATCGAGCATGACAACCAGGGTGTCGGCATCACTCGCCTGCCCCGCCGCCAACCGGCGCCCGGTGGTGATTTCGATGGAGCGACCGATGCGGTTCAGCGGCACTTTGTGCTGCGCCGCCAACGCCTGGACGCTGGTGATCCCGGGGATCACTTCAAATTCGAATTCGCAGCTGCCGCTGGCGAGGATCGCCTGCAGGATACGAATGGTGCTGTCGTACAGTGCCGGGTCGCCCCAAGCCAGGAATGCGCCCACTTCGCCGTCGGCCATTTCTTCATTGATCATCCGTTCGAAGGTCTGCTGCTTGTCGCGGTTCAGGTCCTTCACGGCGGTGGTGTAGTCGATATCACCGCGCACCCGCTCGGGGCAATCGGCCTCGACAAAGCGGTAGGCGTGATCGGTGATGTAGGTCTCGCAGATTTCCCGGCGCAGGTCGATCAGCTTGTCCTTGCTCTGGCCCTTGTCCATCAGGAAAAACACGTCGGTGCGGTTGAGCGCCTTGACCGCCTGCATCGTGATGTAGTCAGGGTTGCCGGCGCCAATGCCGATGATCAGGATGCGTTTCATGGGAAAGTCTTCATGGGTGGTCTCGGTGCGGGGAACGGATTTTGCCATGTTCGGGACGTCAGGCGTGAGTTTCCAGGCGCAGGCGCCAACGGCCATTGAAGCGCAACTCGGTGGATGACAGCGGCTCCACGTCGATCAGGTTGAACATGGCGGGTGGGCATTGCATGACATGCAGCAGCGCTGCGCGGATCACAAATGGATGCGTCACCGCCACGACATGCCCCGGGGATTGCTCGAGGGACTGCAACCACTGCCCTACCCGCTCACACAGTTGCACTACCGACTCGCCGCCGTGGGGCGCCGAGGTGCTGTCGGTCAACCAGGCCTGAAGCGCTTCGGGTTCGGCCTGCTGAACCTCCTCGATCGCCAACCCTTGCCAGCGGCCAAAATCACAATCGCGCAGGACTGTTTCAACCAAAGCATCGTCGGCAAACAGCGCCGCCGTCTGCCGGGTCCGCGCCTCCGGGCCGCACAGCACCAGGGGTGCACGCTTGAAGCGTTGCCCCTGGGAAAGCGCCGCCTGCTGCCAGTCCATCTCCACCGACTCATCCAGCGCAAAGCGTGCCTGTTTCTGGGCACGGGTGCTGGCGTGGGCAACAAGGGTCAAACGGGTGGCCTGCATGACAAATCGCTCTGGTTTTAAGGTGCAGTCAGCGTAGACTTGCGAAGTTGTTTCAACATGTTTCAACTATTCTGCAACAGGAAGCCGGTTCAATGCCGGCGCGGTCGCGCCACTGTATTCGGCCTTTTAGCCGTAAGCCAGACCCTGTTTCAGCCAACTCGCTATCCATTTCGGGACGCGTCATCCCTGGAGGTTCTCATGGCTTATACCGCTGCAACTGGCTCCGACGTTTCAATACCGTCCATTCCCCTGGGCGAAATCCTGCCCTGGGCGATCTTCGGCGGCCTGCTGCTGTTGCTCGCGATTTACTTCGTCGGCGCCGAGCAAGGCGCGACGGCGGTGTTCAAAGGCATGTACGTGCATGAGTTTGTGCATGACGGTCGCCACCTGCTGGGTTTCCCCTGCCATTGATTGGAGCGTGACGACATGACAGGGCATTTACTCGTTCGCGGGATGCTGGTGGGCCTGCTCGCCGGCATCCTGGCCTTCGGCTTCGCCAAGACTTTTGGTGAGCCGCAGATCGACAAGGCCATCGCCTTCGAAGATCAGATGGCACAGATGCACGGCGACGCGCCGGAAGAAGAACTGGTGAGCCGCGAAGTACAAAGTACCTTCGGCCTGTTCACCGGCGTGGTGGTGTACAGCGTCTCCCTGGGTGGCATTTTCGCCCTGGTGTTCGCCTACTCCCTGGGCCGCATCGGCAAGGTCGGCCCCCGTGGCTTGGCAGCGCTGCTGGCATTGGCGGCGTTTGTGACGATCATCGTGGTGCCGGGGCTGAAGTATCCGGCCAACCCACCATCGGTGGGCGACCCCGCCACCATCGCGCAACGCACCAAGCTGTTCTTCCTGATGCTGCTGGTGTCGGTGGCGGCTGCGGTGATTGCGATCAACGCGGCGCGCAAGCTGATTGCCAGCCGTGGCCTTTGGACAGGCGCGATCCTCGGTGTGGCGCTGTACATCGTGATCGTGTCGGTGGCCGGCAGCTTGTTCCCGACCATCAACGAAGTGCCGGAACAGTTCTCGGCAGTGTTGCTGTGGAAATTCCGCGTGGCCTCCCTGGGGATTCAACTGGTGCTGTGGACCACCCTGGGCCTGGTGTTCGGCGCCGTGGCCGAGCGCAAGCTGAGCCAGCCTCAGGCGCGTCTCAACTCCTGACGGTACAGGTAGCCGCCGACGCATCGGCGGCTACCGGCATTCACACCCCGGGCCGCGCCAGGTAGAACACCTCGTAGCCATTGCCCGGATGGTTCACATCCAGCGCCTTGCCCGACAAGGTAATTCGCACCAGCTTCCACGCCTGCACATCCAGCGCCAGAAACACCGCGAAGTTATCGCTGCTGTCCGCGAGCTGCTGGTTGCGGGCCTTTTCTGCGGCGAGGATTTGCCCGCGGTCCGCCCCCGGCGCCAGCGCCCACTCCTCCCGATACAGGCTCAAGGCGTCTTGCGCCGGACCTCGCTGCACATCCAACGGTAACCAGGACTCAATGTGCGGCTGGCCAAAACTGTCGAGGACCTTCTGGAAGCGCTCGCCGAGCAAGAAATCCGCAGCCTGCAAAGGATCCGACCACAGATAAACCGACGAATACAGGTTACCCACCCCCGGCCCCTGCCCTCGCTCCTGGGCGATAAACGCCTTGAACAGCAAACCCTCGGCATAATCCCACAACGGCCCCAGGCGAGCGGCCCGCTCACGGATGACACCCATGTCGTAATCGGCTGGCAAGCGGTGTGAATACTGTTTGGCAAACATCATGGCGCTCCTGTTCAGATGAGTGCCCAGCTTGCGTAGCGCCCATGATTTCAGCAAGATATCACCAGATATAGGTGTGATAAGGAACTGAAATGACCGACGCACTCAAGCCGCTGGATATCGACACCGTGCACGCCTTTGTGCTGGTCGCCGATTTCGCCAGTTTCACCCGCGCGGCCCAGGCACTGGACACCTCGCAGGCAGCCATCAGCCTCAAGCTCAAGCGCCTGGAAGAACGCCTCGGTTATCGCCTGCTGGTGCGCACACCGCGGCATGTGCGGCTGTCGCCCCAGGGCGAGCAGTTCATCGTCGCCGCCCGCGCATTGCTCAATGCCCACGAACGGGCGTTGGGTGACATGGGCAATGGCGCCCCGCGACGGTTGGTGATCGGCATCAGCGACCACGTGGCCGGGCCGGACCTGCCACTGTGGCTCAGCCGCCTGGCTGCCTATGACCCGCTGGTGATCCTGGAGGTGCGGATCGCTTCGTCCCGCGACCTGGTGGCGGCGTTCGACCGCAACGAACTGGACGCGGTGATCGTGCGCAACGAAGGCGATCGCCAGGACGGTGAGGTATTGGTGGTGGAGCGCTTTGGCTGGTTCGCCGCGCCTACCTGGCAGCACACGCCCGGCACGCCCCTGCGCATGGCAACCATGGCCTCGCCCTGCGGCGTGCGACACCTGGCGGTACGCGCGCTGGATGAGGCGCGGATTGACTGGACCGAAGTGTTTGTCGGCGGCGGCGTAATGGCGGTGGGTGCGGCAGTCAGCGCCGGCCTGGGTGTGGCGGCGCTGGCCCGGCGAGTGGCGCCGGCGGGCGCCGTGGACGTCAGCGAACAGTACGGATTACCGGCATTGCCCGTCAGTGAAATCGTGCTGCATAGCCGCATCAGCGACGGCCGCTCCCGCGAGACATTGCGGGCGTTAAGCGCAACCTTCAGAGGGGTTCTGGAGCGTTAGATTGCATCTGGGTATACCGCCCGCGCACGAACCGCTCCAGTTCATCGCCCGGCAGCGCCTTGCTGAAATACCAGCCCTGGATGATCAGCTCCGAGCCCGACTGCAAAAACGCCAGTTGCTCGGCGGTTTCCACGCCTTCCACCACTACCCCGAGGTTCAGCGCCTCACAGAACCGCAGCATCCCGGTCAACACCTGGGCGCCCTTTGGATCATGCTGGGCGACCACGAAACTGCGATCGATCTTGATGAAATCCACGGGGAACTGGTGCAGGTAACTCAGCGCTGAAAATCCGGTGCCGAAGTCGTCGATATACACCTTGGCACCAATCGCCTGGAGCTTCTCGATCATCTGCCGCGTGCCCTGGATATCGCCCACCAGCGCATCCTCGGTGATCTCCACCGAAACCTGCCCGTGGGCCTGGGCCAGTATCTCCACCAGCCGATCACCATACGCCGGGGTAGTCAGCGTGGCGCTGGAGATATTGATCGTCATCGGCAACGTAAACCCGACCTTCTGCCACTTCTGGTACTGGCGCACAGCCTGGGATGCCACCCACACATCCACGTCGGGCATCAACCTGGCATGGGCCAGCCATTGCAGGAACTCCCAGGGTGAATGCACCGTACCTTCGGCGTCCCGGGCCCGCATCAACGCTTCGCAACCGGTGCATAGCCCGGTCCGGGTGGAAATCTGCGGCTGGAATTCGAGGTAAAACTCGTAGTCGCTGATCTGCTGGATATGACTCAACTCGCTGACCTGGCGCGCCTGGGCCTTGTGGGACGCCATCACCGGGTCCAGCTCCAGCAAGCGGCCTTTTTCTTCCAGGCCGCGAAAGGTCATGTCCAACGACTTCAAATACACCGTGCCGCCCTCCGTGGCCTGGCGGTTGATCGCGCGCACATAGGGCGCATAGATCAGCATGCCAACCCCCAGCAACACCACCTGCAGCAACACTGCCGCGAGATCGCCGTGGGTGCTCAGGTAGGCGTTGAGCAACACCGGCGCAGTAAATGGCACCCTCACCACCGCAGGCGACACCCAGCCAATCTGCACCACCATCAACGCCAGTATCACGTTTAACGCCGGCACCACCAGAAAGGGAATGAACAGCCGCGGGTTAAGAATGATCGGCAAGCCAAACAACAGCACTTCACTGACATTGAACAACGACAACGGCAGGCTCGCCATCGCCACCAATCGCATGGACCGGCTTTTGGAAAACAGCAGGATCGCCAGCAGCAGGCACAGGGCACCACCCGAACCGCCGATAAACGCGAAACTGCCCAGCAAGCCGCCATTCAGTAGATATTTGACCGGCTCGCCCGCGGCCACCGCCGCATTATTGAGCCCGACCGCCTGGTCCAGCACATCAAAAAACGGCTGCATGGCGTAGACCCCATGGATCCCGAAAAACCACAGCAGCGAATTCATCAGGGTCACAAACAGGCCGCTGCCATAGGGCGTCTCCAGTGCATCGAGCACCTGCGGCCCCTGAAGCTGTGCCACCTGCGGAATCTGCAACAGCAACGACAGCACGAGCACCAGCCCGAGCGCCGTGATCGCCCCCGGCACCACCATATTGAGGGTGCCCTTGAGGTTGTGCCCCACCAGGTCTTCGTTGATCAACCGCGTCCAGCGACGCCGATGCAGCCAGGCGATGGCGGGCACATTGATCAGCGGTGAGGCGATGGCGATGAACAACACGAAGGTCGCCGAGGCTCGGGGAAAATCCCGCAGCACAAACGTGGCGATCACTACATGGGCCAGGCACAGGAACGCTACCGGGAGTTGCGGCAGGCGGTGCTGGATAGCGAGCATGTAACCGATGGAGGCTGCCACCAGCAGCGGGATCACCGAGCTGATCTGGTTGTGCAACCCCGCCAGGAAGGCCACCACCTGAGGGTCGAAACCCAGCACTCGGGCGCATTCGGACAGGATCAGGAAACCTGCCGATACCAGCAGGCACGGCAGGATCCACAACAGCCCCTCGCGTATGGCCCGCAACGACTCGGTACTGGCGAGGGCCGCCAGCCGCTGGGTGAAGAAAAGCTTGAACAGCGTTTGCGCCATCACCTGTCCCTCGGTCCCTGATGCCAGGGTCGCAAAATAACACCTGGCTGTCGCCTTATCACGGGGTAACGCTACACGCCCTGACACCGCAAGCGAAAGGCTTTTGCCGCCCCTGGCGCATTTATTCAGAATCACCGCAGGGGCTTGCTGCTTGTCGATTGGCTCGGGTTGGCCCATCCTTTGGCGCACTGGTTGTCGTAAAAAACGACGCACCCCTCGAACGGACTCGACTGATGCTGCGATTCACTCCCCTCATGGCCTGTGCGCTGCTTGGGCTGACCAGCCCGTTGGCCGGCGCCGCCACCCCGACCTTCGCCGATGCCCAGGCCAGCGACCCGGCCAGGCTGCAATGGATGGTCGGCGCACCGCCGCCGGCCGACCGCACCGTACGCTTTGAAGACGGCAGCTATTTCCGCTTCCCGGCGATGCGCTGGAGTGTCGCCAACTTTCGCCAATTGATGCCCACGGTGAACGTCTCCCGCGGGCTCGGCGCACCGCTGGCATTGCCACGCGTACTCGACCCGGCACTCGATGCAATCCCCGTGCAGCCAGTGGGTGCAGCCCAGCCGCTGACCTGGCGCCAGGCCCTGGACGCCACCTACACCGATGGCATCGTGGTGATGCATCGCGGCACGGTGGTTTATGAGCGTTATTTCGGGGTGCTCAAGGAGGATGGGCAACACGCGGCCATGTCGGTCACCAAATCGGTGATCGGTACCCTGGGCGCGATGCTGGTGGCCGATGGCACCCTGGACCCACAGAAAAAGATCGTCGACTATGTGCCCGAACTCGGCCGCTCGGCCTTTGGCAGCGCCACCTTGCGCCAGGTGCTGGACATGACCACCGCCCTGGACTACAGCGAAGACTATGCCGACCCCAACGCCGAAGTCTGGGCCCACGCCCAGGCCGGCAACCCGCTGCCCAAACCCAAGGACTACACCGGGCCGCGCAGCTACTACGAGTTCCTGCAAACGGTTAAGCAGCGTGGCGAACACGGGCGTGCCTTCGGCTACAAGACCGTCAATACCGACGTACTCGGCTGGGTGATTGCCCGCGCGACCGGACGCAATGTCGCGCAACTGCTCAGCGAACGCATATGGAGTCGGCTTGGCGCCGAACAGGACGCCTACTTCACCGTCGACTCCATCGGCACACCCTTCGCCGGTGGCGGCCTGAACACCGGGCTGCGGGACCTGGCCCGGTTTGCCGAGATGCTGCGCAACGGCGGGCGCTTCAATGGCCAGCAGATCGTGCCCGAAAGCGTGGTGACGGATATTCGCCAGGGCGGCGACAAGCAGGCGTTCGCCCAGGCCGGCTACGCTCAATTGAAGGGCTGGAGCTATCGCAACATGTGGTGGGTAACCCACAATCCCGACGGGGCGTTCATGGCGCGTGGGGTGCATGGCCAGAGCATCTACATCGACCCCAAGGCTGAAATGGTGATTGTTCGCTATGCCTCCCACCCGGTGGCCGGCAACGCCGCCAATGATGGGGTGACCTTGCCCGCCTATGCAGCCATGGCGGCTTTTTTAATGTCCAAGCCAGACTGACCGTCTCTCTTACCGTGGAGTAAACCTTTGTCCCAACCCGGCGAAAACCACCAGCTAGCCCTGGACCGATTCTTGAGTGAACACCCGGCCCTGGCCGCGGAATTGAATACATTGAACCCCCTGGCGGCCCAGGCCAAAGGGGAAACCATGGAGCAGTACCGCGCCGAGCGCCTGCATGAAGCCTTCGAGGCAGAAGCGGAGCAACAGGGCTTGTTTGCCTGGGAACTGACGCTGAAATTGACGGCGCATTCCCCGGCGGAGTTCGAGGCGCAACGCCTTGAGGTGCACAAGGAGGTGGCGCAAATGGCAGGCCTGAGTTGGTTCGAGTATTGCCAGCTGCACGACTTGCCCGTCTAGAACCAGCGGCCCAGGCCCTTCCTGCGATCAGCGAGCACCGCGCGTAATTCATCAAGGGTAACGGCCCTGCGTTCAGGGTCAGCCGTCAACGCCGTACGCAATACAGGCCAGCAATGGCGAGGCAGTTGCCTGGGCCGGGCCGGCCTGTCACTGGCGTGGCGTCGGCCTTGTGCCAACTCGTACAATACACAGGCCACTGCATACAGGTCGGCGCTGGCCGACAGTGCTCCGCCAGCCAGCAACTCCGGCGCGGCGTACGCGGGCGTCCAGGCATTGAAGCGGCTGCGACTCAAGCCTGGAGAACCTGCCGGGGCCTGTCCGCAAGCCTCGCCCAGACCGAAATCGAACAAGCGCAACCCGCCGTCTCCCACCATGACATTGGCGGGTTTCACATCCCCGTGCAGCACACCCTGCTGATGGCTATGGCGCAACGCGTCGAGCAATTGCACGGCGATGCCTTGCAGCGCTTGCCAGGGTAAACCGCCGGGGCACTCCAGCAGCAACCGGTCCAGGGTCATGCCCTGGAGCAGTTCCATGGTAAAGAATGCGATCTGGCCGGGAGCATCCACTTCAAATGAATACACACGCACCACCTGCTCATGCCGCAGGCTGCGGGTCAGGGCAAACTCGTTGTACAGCAACACGTGGGCATCCGCAGACTCGCGGATGGCTTCGCCCAACACCTTGATCGCGACACTGGAACAGGGTTCGCCAAACTGTTCGTGCAGCAGGTCCCGCGCACGATAGACCACGCCCATGCCGCCTGCGCCCAACACGCGCTCGATCAGGTACCGCCCGGCCAGCAACTCGGGGGCTCCGTCGCGCGGTGGGTTTATCGGGGCCTTGGCAAAGGCAAAGTGGGTCAGGTCGCGCATGACTGCACCACCACAGCGGTCAGGTTGTCGCCGGCCGTGCCGCGCAAGACACCTGCAAACAGCTGGTCCAGGACACGTTGCGGATTTCCCTGGCTCAACGCCTGGCCCAACTCAGAGTGGCTAAGCGCCTGGTACAGGCCGTCGCTGCACAACAGAAACACATCCCCTGCCAAGGTACCGAGTTCCAGGACCTGCGGGCTCAGTGGTGCCCGCGAGCCGATGGCCCGGGTCAAGGCCCGTGCGTCTGGATGGGCCCTGGCCTGTTCCGGGCTCACCTGCTGGTCAATCAATTGCTCACACAGCGAATGGTCTCGCGACAGCTGGTACAGCGTCTGCCCGCGCCACAGATAGCAACGACTGTCACCGGCCCAGACACACGCAGCGCGATCGCCCTGAAGCAACAACGCCACGACCGTGCTTCCCATGATGGCCTCGGCGCCATGGGAGGCCAGCGTCAATTCATCGCCCAGCCGCCGGTTGAGCCATTGCAGGCAACGACGGGTCGCCTCGACGCGTTCATCCAGGCTGCCCTGGCCGGGCAATGACGCCAGGCCATCGACCACCAACTGGCTGGCGATATCCCCCGCCTGATGCCCGCCCATCCCGTCCGCGACGGCCCAGCAGCCCGTCCCGGGGCAATCGAGAAAGGCATCCTCGTTGCGTAAACGGACCTTTCCGCGGTCTGTGCGACCGGCGCTGTGCCAGCGGTCGCGAGGTTGGCTCACAACTGCTCCGGCAGGCGAAAGGTTCGCCACTGCGCCATCTGGAATGGATTGGGTGTGCGTCGGCTGGTCAGCAGGTAGTTGGCGCGCAAGCCTGCCAGGTCAGCCTTGAGGATCAGCTCATCCTGCCCGCTGGAGGGTTCGCTCTGCATCAAGTCGAACAAGCGAAACAGGGACCAGGCCCCGGTATTTTTTTCGAGCCCCAACGCCCGCTCGCTGCCCCGCTCCAGCACCAGGCTGCTGCGACCATTCTCAGCCTCGGCTGGCCATTGCATCGCCATGGGGACAATCGGCCCGTGCCGGTACTCCATCTGCTGGCCACCCAAACGCAAGACCGCACGACTCACCGACGGGTCCAGGCTATAGGGTGCGAGCGTGAAACGAACCTGCAAGTCCCCCGGCTCATCCGCAAAAAAACCGCGCCTGATCACCTGCACCTTCGCCTGCTGGTCGAGCAACGCCCGAGACATCGGCAAGCTGCGCCCATCCAGGCTACGCAGCCTGTAGCGCCCGGAATCACCGCTGACAAAAGGCTTCAGATAGCTGTCAAAGAATCGCGCCATGATCCCCTCAGGCTTGAAAAACTCCTGGAAGTCGTTGAGGGAAACGTCGCTGCTGGCGTGGGCATTGAACGGGAAACGCAGCTTGATCGCCCTGCTGTAGAAACCATATACCTCGCTCTGATAACGCTGGTTCACATGCCGATAGGCCTGGTCGAGCAGGCGGCGCCAATGCTCGTCGGCCAGGCTTTCGAACCAGCCCGCCAGCGGCAGCGGCAAACGCACGGCCACGTTGCGCAGGTTACTCAGCGCATCCTGTTGCCCCTGGATCCGCCGCTTGACCATCTCGAACGCGACCGGCTCCGGCGCGCCTTCGCGATTCAAGCTCGCCAACTGCAGGTGCAAGTCGTTGAGCGCCTGTAACACGCCGATTAACTCGGCCCCCGGGTTCTCTTGGCTGTCCAGCAACTGGTGCAAGGGCTCGAAGCGGCGCTGCATGGCTCGCCGTGCGCTGTCGGGCAAGGCATTGACCAGCCCGGCGGCGGTCGGCAACCGCTCTGCCGCAGGCCCAGGCAGCTTGGCAGCCAGCTCGTCCAGGCGCTCACTGGCCGACGGCAGGCGCGTGTGGTCACGAACCTGCTGCAACAACTGCAACAACGGCGACTGGGCCGACGTCAAGCTGGCGAGCTGCTCGGCGCCTTGCCTGGAGTTTTCAGTTTCACGCAGGCCAACCTGCCCAAGTGCCTCGCTCCAGGCATCGGCATACTCGCTGAAGTAGCGTTGTTCAAGCTCCACCATCAACCGTTGCAAATCCATGGCGCTCAGGTCGGCGCCCTCTCCCAGCACCCAGTTGTCCTGGACGATGGTGTTCACCAGCCGCGCGCCCTGCGCTTCAAAATGCCGCTGGTACGTGCGGGTATAAAACCCCGGAATGGAACGCTCGCCCCCCTCAAACACCCGCCCGTGTGCAAGGCGCAACGGTTCAAGGCCGCGAGCTTGTTCGCGCAGCACCCGGTACACCACGTCAACCAGCGATTCGCCGCGCAACACGTGGCGCGCGCGGGCCACCAGCTCGTCATCGAGCGGCTGCACGAACGGCTGCTCAAGCAAGCGCGCGAAATGTTCATTCAACCGGTTTTGCACGGAGGGCTCACCGGCAAACCGTACAGACCAATGCCCCGCCACCCGCTCACGCAGCCAGCCGACATCCCGCCGCTCCCGCAGGTTGAGCATCAGGTACGCCCGGAGGTTATCCAGCAGCCGCTCACGATCTTCCAGGCTGCCGCGAACCTGTTCCTGCAGCATCTCGCTGACCTGGGACAGCAACAGCCGGCCCAAGGCACGCTCGTAGGCCTGCTCCAGCACCGGACGGCTGATACTGCCCTGATACAACCCCATCCGCTCAACCAGCCTGGCTTCGCCCGGCAAGGGGAAAATCCGCGTGGCCGCCAGGCGGCTGTCCAGCAGCGGCAGGAGTGCCTGGGTAGCGTCTGGCCCAGGCTGCACGGGTGCGGGCTGTCGTGCCAGCGCCTGCAGTTGCTCCAGACGTTGATGATTGGAGGAGTAACTGTGGGTCCACAGCAAGCCCGCCGCCACGACGACCACTAGCGCGCCCAGGGCCAGCCCCCCCTGGTGCCGGCGGATTCGACGGCGCTCCTGGCTATCGAGGTCCGCCAGGTCGGCTTGCGCCAGAATCACCCGGCTGAACAAGCCCTGGATAAAGTACGCACGTGGTTCAAGTGCCTGTGGGCCACCGTCGGCGCTGGTCAAGTAGAAACCACGAAAGCCGTTGGTGTGCTGATAACGCGGGCCGCAAAAAGCAACGTCGATATAGAGGCTCAGGCGCTCGCCAATCCGGGCCGCCTGATGGGGGAAGTCGAGCATCCGTCCGCGCAGATCACTGTTGCGTTCCTGGTGCAGGCGCTGCACAAGCTCACCGCTCAAGCGCTGCAGCAGTGCTTCAAACGCCTGTCGTACCTGGGCAATGCCAATACCCGCTTTGCCTGGGACGATAGATTCGCCCAACACCGCATCACTGCCTTCGCCCAACGGCCGCTCGAAGAACTCCGCAAACCCCGGCAGGCGGTCGGCCTGGGTCACCACCAGGTAGACCGGTACCTCCACATGCAACGTCTGGCGGATCTCCAGCAACCGACTCTGGACTGCCCGCGCCTCATTCTCCAGCTGACGCTCGCTGCCATGGAGCAATGTGTCCGTGGACAGCGCCACCACCACACCGTTGAGCGGGCGTGTCCGGCGCCGCACCTTGAGCAGCTCCAGCAGCGTCGACCAACCCGCGCCATCCACCTGGCTGTCAGGCTGGGTAAGGTAGCGGCCGGCGATGTCGAGCAACACGCCGTCCTCGGCGAAATGCCAGTCACAGTCCCGCGTGGCACCGCCCTGCGTCGCTACCGACGCGCCCTGATCCTGGAGCAACTGCAAGCCACTGGCGGCCAACATCCGGGACTTGCCACTGCCTTCCTTGCCGATCAGCAAATACCAGGGCAATGCATTACGCCTACGCGGGCTGCGTTCACCATAAATCCGGGAGTGTTTCAGGGTGTACAAAGCGTCCTTGAAGCGACCGCGCAGGTGCCGCTGCTCGTTTTCAACCTGGCCTTTGCGCGGGCGTGGCTCGCCGTCACCGACGGTTGATTGCCGGGCCATACTGCGCCAATTGGCATACACCATCGCCAGGCCCCACAACAAAAACAGCCCGCTGATTGTCAGCAAGCGCGATGCCGCCGCTTGCCAGAATCGATAGTCGTCGACAGCCAGCAGTGGCCCGAAGAACCACACGGTCATTGCGACCGCGAGCACCAGCAGCAGGCTCCAGACCCAAACCCTGCCCAGCACGGCGCCCGCGCTCCTGAAGAATGCGTTCATGCGTTGCTCCCTGCGTTAGAGCGGCGCCCGGAAAATATCCGGCGCCACGAGTTGATACGGTTGCAACACCGCTTCACGCTGCTGGCCCAGCACCCAGGCAAATCCTGCATACAGGCTCAACAGGCTGGCGGCGACAAACACTGCAATCCAGGTGAGCGACACGACCCTCAGCCGTTTCCGGCGCGGCTGTTCCGGCCTGGGCGACGGCGCGCACGCCGCAGGCGTATCACCCCGCACATGCCGGATCTGCCGATACAGCGCGTCCCGAACCTGTTCAAGCTGCAACAACCCACGCTCCATGACCCGGTACTTGCCCTCAAACCCGAGGGACAGGCACAGGTACATCAACTCCAGCATCGCCAGGTGCTTGAAGGGGTCCCTCGACATGCGCTCAAGCAACTGGAAAAACTTCTCGCCGCCGAAGGTTTCGTTGTGAAAACTGCTCAGCAGGCTCATCTTCGACCAATCGCTCTGGCTGCCCCATGAGGTGGTGACCACTGCCTCGTCGATCACGCTGCACAGCACATACCGCGCCGCCATGACCTCGCTGGCCTGGGCCCCGTCATGCCGGGCCCGCGTCTCGAACAGCGTGACTGCAGCCGAGAGTCGTTCATTCAGGGCACGCAGGCTTTCCTCGGCGGTACTGCGCTTGAGGCGGACCACCTCGGACAACAGCTCCCAGGCAGGCGCCACCAAACTGTTCAGGCCAATGTCGAAATGCTCCGCGCCCTGCAAGCGGGCCGCGTAGATCATCCGGTCTTCCAGTTGTTCGAAACGCGGCGGCGATGCGAAGTCGGTCATCGGTCCCTGCGCCGGTCCGCGTCCCTGTCGATCAAGCAGGACGGTTTTCTCGTCCTGCGGGTATTCCCTGTCCATGGTCTCAGTTCCTGATGGCCCAGAATTTCAGTTCCAGTTCGGCAAATTCACCGCTGACGTGGAAGGCAAATCCTCCCGACTGCTTCAACTGCTCAATGTCCCGGGCACCGAGTTCAAGCATGAAATAGGTGTTGGCGGCATGAAACGGTATCTGCCGGGGAGCCACCGGCAGCGGCTTGACCTTGATGCCCGCCAACTGCAGGTTGACCAACTCGCGAATCCGCTCCACGGGGCCGACCTTGAGGTGCGCCGGAAGCCGGTGTCGAAGCTCCTCGGCGTCACAATGGGCGCTGGCGGCCAGAATGAAGGTCGCCGAACCCAGCAGGTTGAGATCGCTCACCGGGCACACCAGCACCCCGTACTGGCGAGGCTGCAGCGCCAGCTCAATGGCATGCTGCTCAAGCACCATCGACAGCAGGCTGCGAATCGGCTCCATCAATCCACGAAAGCTGGCGCCCTGGTCGCTGTGCCGGTAATGCCCCTCGAAGTGCGCACGCTTGCTGTCGCTGGCAAACGTCGCGAGTTCACCCAGGATCGACAGCAATGTTCGATACAGCGTTTCAGGGCTGACCTGGCTCAGGCCCAGGTAGTGACGCAAGACCAGTTCGGTGCGATTGATCAATTGCAACATCAGGAAGTCGCCAACCTCCGCGCCGGCGGCGGTACCGTTGGCGCGAATCCGCTCGGCGATGGCATCCCCCCGGTAAGCGAGCAGGCTGATCACTTCCTTGAGGCAAGACAGCAGGTAGTCGGAGCCATGCAGGTGAATGAAGCTCGGGATAAAATCGGGGTCCAGGCTGACGCCCTCCTCGGTGCAACTGAGCACCTGGGCAACCTTGAGCTTCACGTAATGCGGGTCGCTGTGTTGCTCCCCCAGCAACAGGCGAAAATCCAGCTGCCCGCAATTGACCTGACGACGAGCTTCTTCCCCGGCGTTGGAGTCGCTGACGTCTACCGCAAGAGTCTTGTAGCGCGCCAACACATCAATCTGCTCGGGTCGACGGGCTTCAACACAGTTACCTGTGGCCAGCGGCAAGGCCAGGTAGATCGACTGCTTCCCGGTATTGACCGGAACCTCCAGCACCAGCGACTCCATCGCGCCGCCCAGCTCGAACAGGCTGCCATCCGGCAATATGCCGCTGGCCTGGCTGATAAAGACCTTGCCCATATTGAGGTATTGCACATCGATTTCCAGGGCCAGGAAGCCCCAGGCGTGACGGCACAACAGCTGGGTGCGGCGCGTGAGTTGCTGATCGTGGTACCGATCGTTTTGCTGAAAATGCTGAGGGCGCAGCAACATGCCTTCCTGCCAGATGACTTTTTGGCTGTACATGTCAGTCGCCCGCCTTCGCGGGTTGCGGGTTGACCAACCGAATGCCGGCCTGATCAAGGATCAGTTCAGCGCCGGTCAATCGCTGCGCGGTCACCGGCAGCACATAGCGCCATTGCGAGTGAGGCAAATCACGGTACGCCGCCAGCACGCCGACATAACGACTGCCGGGCTCGAGACTGAGTTTGAGCGTGGAGTGATCGCCGGGGCGCAACTCCAGCTCTTCGAGGTTCACCAGGTCCTTGGGCAACGTGTGCTCGGCATGAGCATAAAGGCTGAAAAAGTCCGCATTTTCAAAAGCCACGGGGTGTCGAAGCTCCATCAGGTGCACCACGATCGGCGACGGGCGACCATGGAGATCAGGGTTGACCCGTTCGCTGGCGGTCAGTGTCAGGTCCAGCTTGGTCAACTTCGAAAAGGGCGACAGGGAGCAACCACCCAGCAAACCCATTACAGCGCACAACAATGCAACGGTGACTCGGGACATGAAGATCATCCTGGATAACGGTGAAGGGTTGAGATCAGACGAATCTGTTCCTCGTACGCCTTGGCGAAGTCGCTGCCCAGCAGGCGCTCGCTCAAGTGCTCGTCCTCGATCAGTGCCTGGTAATGGCGCTGATACGCGCGCCAGCGGGCGCCACACCGGGGAATCAGCGGCGGCCTTGCCTGGCGTTCGAAGCACAGCAGCAAATGGCCGGGCGCAAAGGCTGCCAGAGCGCCGCGTACTGCCGCGCGGCAGGCCGCCAGCAAGGCCACCTCGTGAGCCTGCATGTCGCGGTACGCCCGCATCACAAGCATCTCCGCGGAAACCTGCCCCAGCTGCCCGACACCCAGCAGCGACCCCAAGGCCGCACTGGCGTCTGCGCTGTCTCTAAGTGGGTTGGGGCTTTGGAGCGGCGTCTGGGTGAGTGCCAGTTTCAGCTCTTGCCTGAGCTCGTTACGGGTGCCCAGGCTCTGTTGCAACCCTTCAGTCATTTGCCGGAGCAAGCTCGCGGCCTTGATCGCCAGGACTTCTCTTGCCGACTCATCGAGGTCGCCCAGATCAATACCGAGTGCCTGCGCAAACCCCAACCAGAATGGCCCTGAGCCGTGACCTGGAACGGGCGATTGCGGACTTGGGGCAACCTGGCGCGCAGGCTTCACAAGCTCGGGAACCGTCAGGTGATCCCGGTCCGCCGCCGCGTGGTCCGTCCAGCGCAATGTCTCGTAGGTGGTCATGTTCAGGGCCGCCAGCTCCTGCGACCCGTCCTCGCGCTGCAGTTCGCTGGCCAGTGCCCGCAGTGGGTCCAGCTCAAGGAATGCATCATCGGGAATCAGCCTGTGTAATCCGTCCTGGCCCTGTCCCAGCGGTGGGCTGACCAGTCGTGCGCGAATACTCAGCGGCCCCAGCTGAAATACCGCGCCGTCATCTATCGGTTGCTGCTGCCCCTCATGCAGACGCTCACTGCGGCCTGCCAGGCGGGTTCCATTGCTGCTGATATCCGTCAGGAAATACCGGCCGTCACGATAACTGATCACCGCGTGACGACCGGAAACCTGGCGACTGGTGTCAGGCAGGGTCCAGTCGCAACCGGCCCCCCGGCCGATGACGCCCCCCACACCGTCAAAGACTTTGCGCAGCGCCGGCGCGGACTCTGCTGGGCCCGCAGGGCACACCTCAAACACTAGCTGCATGGCAGGACTCCTCCGCGCTCACAGGCCACGACCGGTGGACCGTGGATCACCCAGCGGACGGTAGTCATCGTCGTCAAAGACATGATTGGTGTTACAGCCACTCAGCAAAAACAACACAAGCACCAGGGCTTGCCACTGACTAACAGGCATCAGGTATCTCCCGGAATTGAAAGGGTGTGCCATTCAGCACTCTCCCTGGACTTCGCCAAACGGAATGTCCAGGCGTGCAAGGCGGTACAACAACGTGCGCCGGGCGAGGCCCAGTTCACGGGCGGTGCGGGTTCGATTGCCACGGTTCTTGCGCAGGCAGTCGATCAGCACTACCCGCTCGACTCGCTCCATGCGCTGGCGCAGCGTTGCGTCGACAGCGGGCGCGGACAGGGTTGATGGCAGCGATAAATGCGCAGGCAGGATCACCTCGTCGTCGCACAGCAGCACCGCCCGCTCCACCATGCATTTGAGCTCACGAACGTTGCCGGGAAAGTGGTGGCTGGACAGTTGATCCAGGGCCGCACTCGACCAGCCCACCGTGGCTCGCCCCAACAGTGCACAGGCCTTGTCGGCGAAATGCCGGGCCAGTTGCAGCACGTCCCCGTCCCGCTGGCGCAGCGCCGGCAACTCGATAGGAAACTGCGCCAGCCGGTAATAAAGGTCCTCGCGAAAGCTTCCTTCAGCCACCATGCTGGTGAGGTCCCGGTGGGTCGCCGCGACGATTCGCACGTCGACCTTGTGGGACGTGTTGGCACCCAACGGCCGAATCTCGCCCTCCTGCAGGACCCGCAACAACTTGGCCTGCAGTGACAGCGGCATATCACCGATTTCGTCGAGCAGCAGCGTGCCGCCGTGGGCGGTGTCAAACAGGCCGGCGTGGTCTCTTTCGGCCCCGGTGAACGCGCCTTTGCGGTAACCGAACAACTCACTTTCGAGCAAGCCTTCGGGAAACGCTGCGCAGTTTTGCACCACAAATGCCTTGCTGCTGCGCGGGCCGGCAGCATGAATGGCCCGGGCGACCACCTCTTTACCGGTGCCGGTCTCGCCCCGGAGCAGCACGGTGTAGGGGCTATGCACCACCTTGCCGATCAGGCGGCACGTCTCGTCCATGGCCGTGCTGTTTCCGATCAAGCCGTAGGCGCTGGTGCTGCGGGTGCTGCGAACCACCTTCAACGCACCGGGAGCCCGGCGCATTCGCCGCAACAGGGCCAACTGGCTCAAGACAAAACTGCCCAATTGGCCCAGGGACGCACCGTAGCCAGCCAGCTCCGTCGCTCGCAGGCTGGCACACAACACCATCCCGGATACCTGCTTGCTCGGCCCCGGTAACGGCACGCACAGGAGTGATTGCCAGGACGCCGCGCCCGCTGGCAGAAACCCCGTGTCATACACACTGCTGCCTGCCTCGGTGAGGTTAAACACCCGGTTCTGTTGCAGCACGTACTGCAACAGTTGCTCGTTCCGAAAATCCGCGCCCGAGCTCACAACCGCCCCTGGCGGCGACAGGCCCGGCAAATACTGGGCAGCCAGTTCGAGGCGGCCGGTGGCCTGGTCGAGCAAGTACAACTGGCCAAGCTCGCAGCCGCTCAATTGCGCGGCGCCTGCCACAAAGTCATCGGCCAATGTCGATTCGTCACTATTGATGCCCAACCGGGTAAACCATCCCAACAAGGCAGCGGCGTAGTCCAGCGGGCTTGGCAACTGGGTAAACGGATTGTCCGCCATCAGCTGAACTCACAGATTACGGTGCCGTTGGCATCCAGCCTGGCATGGACGAACTGCAGGGACTTGCCAACGGCCATCGCATCCAGCAGGCGATCCACCACCTGCGGCAACAGGTTTTCCTCGATCCATTGGTCGACAAACCGCGCGCCACTCCCACTGTGGCTACAGTGCTCGGCCATGTGTGCGACAAGATCCCCTGCGTGACTGAATGCGAGCTTGCGCTGAAGCAGACGCTGGCCCAGGCGCTGAAGTTTGTGTTCAATCAGTTGGTGCAGCACCGCGCCTGCCACCGGGTAATACGGCACGACTCGCATACGGGCCAGCAGCGCCGGCTTGAAATGAGCTGTCAGTACCGGCCGGATCGCGGCGTGCAGTACTTCGACAGCCGGTCGTTGACTGTCGGCGCACAGCCCGGTGACAAGATCGCTGCCCAGGTTGGAAGTCATCAGGATCAGGGTATTGCGAAAGTCGATTTCACGTCCTTCTCCATCATTGGCTACCCCTTTGTCGAACACCTGGTAAAACAGGTTCAGGACATCCGGATCGGCCTTTTCCACCTCATCGAGCAGCACCACTGAATAGGGCTTTTGCCGCACCGCCTCAGTCAGCACCCCGCCCTCCCCGTAACCGACATAACCCGGTGGTGCGCCGATCAGCCGGGACAGTGAGTGTTTCTCCTGGTATTCAGACATGTTGATCGTGGTGACAAAGCGCTCGCCGCCATACAACAGGTCGGCCAGGGCGTGGGCTGTTTCAGTTTTGCCGACACCACTGGGGCCCACCAACAGAAATACCCCCACGGGGGCATCAGGCCTGTTCACGCCGGCCGCGACAGCCCGCAGGCAACGGTCCAGGACCTGCACGGCACCTTCCTGGCCGAGGATGCGACCACGCAGATCATCCGCAAAGTTCAGGACCTTCGCGCTGTGTTCGCGGGCAAGCTGCTCCAGGGGAATACCCGTCCAGGCGCTGATAACCTGTGCCACCAACCGTGGGCATACTTCGAAGCTGAGCAATCGCTGTTCGTGCTGTATGGCCTGCAACGCCTGATGGTTCTGGGCCAGGAGCGGAGCGAGAGCCTCAGTGCTTTCGCCAAGGTTACCGGCGTCGGCCAGTTGCTGGCGCAGCGAGAGCACCTTCTCGGCCAGTTCGCGCTGGTGGGTCCAGCGTTGTTCAAGCTGGAACTGTGCAACTTCTACTTCATCCAGTCTCCGGGTGAGGTGCTGCAGCACCTGTTCATCGATGGCCAACCCCGCGTCGGCATCCCTGCGCACGGCACGTTGCTGGCGCGTGCCCTCGGCCAGTTCGGCGCGCAACTGCTGCAGTTCGTCCGGCGCCGTGACCAGGCTGATCCGCACACGGGCACAAGCGGTGTCCAGCACGTCCACAGCCTTGTCCGGCAACTGGCGGCCGGCCAGGTAGCGGGCACTCAACTGCGCGGCGGCGACCACGGCGTCATCGCGCACGTAGACTCCGTGGCTGGCCTCATACACCGGGACCAACCCACGCAAAATCGTCACGGCATCGTCAACCGTCGGCTCGTGCACCTGCACCGGCTGAAAACGCCGCGCCAACGCCGGGTCTTTCTCGAAGTACTTCTTGTACTCCGACCAGGTCGTCGCGGCGATGGTACGCAACTCACCTCGTGCCAGCGCTGGCTTGAGCAGGTTGGCGGCATCGGAGCTGCCGGCCGAGCCGCCTGCGCCGACCAGGGTATGGGCCTCATCGATGAACAGGATGACCGGTTGCGGCGAGGCGTTGACCTCATCGATCAAGCCTTTGAGGCGGCGCTCGAACTCACCCTTGATACTGGCACCGGCTTGCAGCAGGCCCATGTCCAGGGTCAGCAGGCGCACCTTCCTGAGCACCTCTGGCACTTGCGCGCTGACGATCTGCAGGGCCAGGCCCTCGACTATCGCGGTTTTCCCGACACCCGCCTCGCCCACCAGAATGGGGTTGTTCTTGCGCCGCCGCGCGAGCGTATCGATCATTTGCCGGACTTCGTTATCGCGACAGAGCACGGGGTCGAGTTTCCCGTCCCGGGCCTGGCGAGTCAGGTCATGGGTAAAGCGCTCCAGCAAGGAACTCCCCGCCTCAGCGGGAGCCGCCTGCGCGTTTTCACTCAAGAGAAATCCGAGCACACGCGGTGCATCAAGCGTGCTCATCACCGCCTGGTAACGGCTGCCAGCGTGCTGCATCGGGTTGCGCAACAAGGCGAGCAGCAAGGCGCCATGGTCCACTTCCCGTCGGCCCAGCTCCAGATGGGCAACCAGCAACGCCTGCTGCAGCCATTGCACCAGGGCGGGCGAAAACACCGGATTGCGGGGCGCACTCTGGTCGACCCGAGGTTGCAGCACGGCCTGCAATTCCCCGGCATCCACGCCCGCATCCTGCAGCGCTCGCATAAGAACACCCTCGGGATGCTCCAGGAGCGTCAGCAGCAAGTCTTCCACCAGGACCTCGCCGCCGCCCCGGGTGACACAACGCTCGGCGCTGCGTTCCAGGTCGCGCCGTGTGGACGCCGTCAATGCCTGGATAAGTTGTTGCAGATCCACATTCATCATATCCATCAATCCCTAATGATTTTTACTGGCCAGGATGACCACGCCGTCTGCCCGCTCATGCCCCAGCCAACTGGTCCAGCCCAGGCGGCAGACGTCGTGCTCGCCAAGGTGCAACGGCCGGACCTCGCCCGCCGCCAACACCAGTCGCACGTCGTATTCCAAGGGGTCCCGGGCGGCAAAACGCACCAGCGCACACAGCGGCTCGTAACCCGCCCCGGTGGGCAAAAACTCGTGAAAACGCTGCCAATCGAGTGCCAATACATGAACCCTGAACATGCCACTGCGGTCGATAAGGCACTCCCCCAGCACCAGGTCCGAACCCAACGAGCTATAGGCGCGACCAAGGTCATTGCGCTGCTCCTGGTCGATCACTACCCTGCGCTCGACCCACTGCTCGATGACCAGCCGGTTGTGCTTGAAGTAATAACGCAGCACGGTCTCGATCAGCGCGGCGGAGTGCACGCGCAGGCTCAGCAGCCCCAGGTAGGGCAAAAGGCGTTTCCAGTTCAGTTGAGCCGCGCTGCGAATCGCGCTGCCACCCAGGCCCACCCATGCAAACATCTGCTCGGAAAAGGGATCGCGGGCGCCCGTTTGAAAACTCGCCTGATAACGATATTTTCGCCAGATCGGCACTATCAGCCGGTGCAGGCGATGGTGAAAAAGATCAAGAAATTCCCGCGTCGGATTACCGCCCGCTACCTCGGCAAAGGCTTGCTCGCCATAGAACGCCGGCAGCGGTGACCCTGTACCAAACAGGCCCAGCACATTGAGGCGAAGCCGTGCCCGCAAATGGCCGTGCTCGACAAAAAACTCCACACGATCAATGTCGTTGCCGGGAAAGCCAAAGCCTGGGTTGGCCTGGAACTCCAATTGATCGTAAAGCGCCTCATCGTCCAGCGAGGGATGCGCCTCGCGCAGGCGCTCGATAATCTGCGCAACCGCCTGAAACACCGAGTACTCGCGAATCACTCGGGACAGTGCGGTTAAAGCAGGGGCTGCTGGCCCATCCGGGGTGGCCATAGGTACACGTCTCCTTGTGTGCTGATGACTCGCAGTTCGTGGTACGAGTTGAGGCTGGCGTAAAGCGCGAAGAACTCGTTGAGCACCGAGGCAAAGACGAACACGTCGCCCTCCCCCAGGTAGCCTTCAGGATCGATGGTGAGGTCAACCCGTAAGCCGCGAAATGGCAGGCCTCGGTGCAGCCGGTCTACGGGCTGGTGACTGATCGAACGGAGGGCGCCCAGCCTTCGCCTGCTGACCTTTTCCACCTGGCGGTCGTGATAACGCGGCAGGTCGTAGGTTTCGAGGATCACCCTCAAGGCGTTGATATCGGTCAATGACAGATAGTTGAGCGACATATTGCTGATCAGTCGCCACAGGAAGTCACTGTCCAGGGGTGGCGCAAAGCTGGGGGTTGCCGCGGTGATGTTGCGAAACGAGAGAAACTCGGGCGTCTGTTCGCACGCCTGATTGATATCGCCCACCTGCAGCAGGCATGGCAGGTTGTGGTTGGTGCAGGTCAGTTCAATCGACAGGGTTTCCTGTTCATGCACTGGACACCGGTCGAAACTCAGCCAGGTATCCAGGCCGGCATGTTGCAGGGATGGCCGCTGGCGAACGCCATAGCTGGGCGCGGCGCTGCCAAAATCGTGCTCAAACGATTCGAACGGAACATATTCCTGGTACCCGAGGCCTCCCGGCCGCCATCCCGTGACCTTGTCGACGGAAAATACACCGCAGTTCCCCCTGGCGTATTCGCCAGGCAACAACAGGTATTCGTCCTGCTTGCCGTCCAGGCGAATCGGTACGCCGTCGTGCTTGAACAGATTGACGATGGGCGTGCAGTACAGCTTCACGTTGTCCAGGGTAGGCGCCATTCGCTCAATACCGCGACCACGCATGTCGAAGCGTAACGTCACGCCATGTAGCTGCTTGAGTACGTCAATAGGCAACCTGCTCAACGCGCCAAGGCCACTCACATCGACAAACAGGTATTTGTCGGGAAAGGCGAAGTACTCCTGCAAATGGCGATAGCCACGAAAGGTATTCAACGGATAAGGGATCAGTGCCTCATCCTCGGAAAAGCCCACAGGACTGATATCGTTGCTGGACAGACGCAATGAAACAGGCTTGCCGTCGGCGCCGATGACCGGCAGCCCGTCGCGCCCGAAAGGCTGCAACTCGAACCCGTCCAGGTGACGCAAAAGCCCCAGGTAAAGCGCCTGGCTGACGGGCTGCTCCCCCGCGAGATGCAAACGCAGGCAGTTCAGTTCCAGCTCACTGAAGTTGCCCTCGGCCGTCATCTCCAGACGCAGGCAGAGCAAAGCGCCCTCGCCCTGTACCGAGTACTCCATGGCGGCCAGTTGCAGCGGCAAGACCTGCGTCGGGTAACAGGTACGAAAACGGCAGCGTTCACCGTCGATCGCAATGCTTTCCACCGGTGTATCCCGCTCGACCCTGATGGCCGGCCCTGTGCGCTTGAGCGGATCAAACTGCAGCATGCTGAACGACGGCAGCGGCCGCATATAGTTGGGCCACAGCAGATGCATCAACGAGTGACTCAACTCCGGCAATTGATCATCAAGCTTCTGCCGCAGGCGACCGGTGAGGAATGCAAAACCCTCAAGCAACCGTTCTACATCCGGGTCCTGGCCAGCGTCCCCAAGAAACGGCGCGAGTGCCGGGTTGCGCTCGCAGAAGCGTCGCCCCAACTGTCGCAGTGCGCTCAGCTCGCCCTGGTAGTAGCGGTTAAACGACATCCGGTTTGACCTCGACCCGTGCGCCGTGAGCCAGGCTGGCGCAAAAGGCGACCGCTTGCGTCATGCCATTGACTTCCATGGCCCCCTCGATGGAAAAAGCCAGCACCATCGGGTCACGGTCCTGTGGCAATGCCTTGACACGGACATCCTTCAGACGGGGTTCGTAGGCCTGGATAAAGCGCTCAATCAGGAACCGAGCCTGGCTCAACGCGTCATGCAGGCTGAGGCGCATGTCATTCAGATCAGGTAACCCGTAATCAGGTAGCGTCTGGACACTGCCCGCACGGGTGCTGAGCATTTTCGCCAGATGACCCGCCACGGATTCCACGACGCAACCTTGCGGGCTGCGCCCCACGCCGGACTCCAGGCGCTCGAAAAGGCTGCGGTTTTGGCTAATCACGTGGCGGCGGCTCATTCTTTATCGAGCTTGCCGACGAGCGACAGAGTGAAGTCTGCCCCCATGTACTTGAAGTGCGGGCGAACGCTCAGGTTGACGCGATACCAGCCGGGCTCCCCGTCGACATCACTGACAACAATGCGCGCAGCCCGAAGCGGGCGCCGTCCACGCACTTCGGTGCTGGGGTTGTCCTGGTCGGCGACGTATTGGCGAATCCATTTGTTGAGTTCCAGCTCAAGGTCGGTGCGCTCCTTCCACGACCCCAGCTGTTCTCGCTGCAGGACCTTGAGATAGTGGGCCAGGCGATTGACGATCATCATGTACGGCAATTGGGTACCGAGCCGGTAATTCAGCTCGGCAGCCTTGCCTTCGGCACTGATTCCAAAAGACTTGGGTTTTTGCACCGAACTGGCGGAAAAGAACGCTGCATTGTCACTGCCCTTGCGCATGGTCAGGGCAATGAAGCCCTCTTGCGCCAGCTCGTATTCGCGTCGGTCGGATACCAGCACCTCGGTAGGAATCTTGGTTTCGATCTCGCCCATGCTGTGAAAGTGATGCAGCGGCAAGTCCTCCACTGCACCACCACTCTGCGGGCCGATAATGTTCGGGCACCAGCGATACCGGGCGAAACTGTCCGTCAAGCGGGTAGCAAAGGCATAGGCCGTATTACCCCACAGATAGTGTTCGTGGCTGCTGGCCACATGTTCCTGGTAGGCGAACGTCTTGACCGGACAATCAACGGGATCGTACGGCGCACGCAATAGAAAGCGCGGTACGGTGAGGCCGATGTAGCGGGCATCTTCGCTCTGGCGAAAACTCTGCCATTTGGCAAACTGCGGCCCTTCAAAATGGTCCTTCAGGTCCTTGAGGTCAGGCAGGCCGGTAAAGCTCTCCAGGCCGAAGAAGCCAGGGCCGGCCGCCGCAATGAACGGTGCATGAGCCATGCAGGCCACGCTGGAAACGTACTGCATCAGCCTGACATCGGGAGCACTGGGGGAAAGGAAATAATTGGCGATGATTGCCCCTACGGGCTGGCCGCCGAACTGACCGTATTCGGCACTGTAGATGTGCTTGTAGAGTCCGGACTGAGTCACCTCCGGTGAGTCCTCGAAGTCATCCAGCAGGTCCTGGCGGGAGACGCTGAGCAGTTCGATCTTGATGTTTTCACGAAAATTGGTGCGATCAACCAGCAACTGCAGGCCACGCCAGGAAGACTCCAGTGCCTGGAAGTCGGGATGGTGCAGGATTTCATCCATTTGCTGGCTGAGCCTTGCGTCAATCTCGGCAATCATCCGGTCAACCAGGCGCTTCTTGACCGGCTCGCCCTTGTTTTGCGGCTTGATCAGCTCCTCGATAAATGCCGAGACTCCACGCTTTGCAATGCTGTAGGCCTCGTCGTCGGCGCTGAGGCGGGTCTGGGCAATGATGTTGTCGAGAATGCTGTACTCATCCGTGATAGGCGCATGCGACGGGCTTTGGCTGGTAGTCATGGTGTCAGTGTCCTTTTAACTGAGAGAGTCATACGGCGGAGCTGTCCAGCCCCAATTCAGCCAATACCCGCTTGCGCGAATCGTCATCGGCGAGGGCATTTTCAATGGCCTTTCGAAAGCTCGGCGTGTTGCCCAGCGGCCCCTTGAGCGCCACAAGTGCATCGCGCAGGTCCATGAGCGTTTTCAGCTCGGGTATCTGCTCAACCAGCTGTGCAGGATTGAAGTCCTTCATCGAATTGATCCTGACCCGGATCGCCAACTCGTCAGGTTCGGCTGAATCCTGCAGCCGGTTGGGGACGCTCAAGGCCAGGCCCAAGGCCTGCTTGGCCAGCACCTCGTCGAGGCTGTTCTTGTCGATGCCGACGGGCTTGCGGTCTTCGAGCTTGCGCAGGTCTTCACGCTGGGTGAAGTCACCAAGCACCAGCAATTTCAACGGCAGCTCGACCTCTTCCTGCGCAGTGCCGACGGCGGGTTTGAACGTGATATTGATGCGTTCCCTGGGGGCTACCGAACCTTCTTTCGCCATGGTGTTTCTCCTTTTTCGGGGGGCTCGAAAGCCTATTCAAGTGCCGCTTCGAGATCGAAGTGGCACAGCCTGCGATGGACATCTTCCTTGCGCTCACGCACGGAATGGCTTTGGGGCAATACGTCACAGCAGCCATGCAAGAGCTGCAGCACTTCAACCGCCAGCTCGGGCTCCCAGCGCTGCAGGCCTGAGTGCTGCAGCTCGTGGTCCAGGTGATCGAGCTGGACTTTGGCCAGGTCATGCTTGCCTGCCAGCAAACACAACCTGGCCAGGCCAAGCCGCCAATGAAACCGGGCACGATCACCTGTTGCGGTTTGCATGCCCTGCTTGAGGGACCGCACAGCCACCTTGAACCCGTCCTTGCGCAGCACGGGCATGACGTCGTGCAACGCTTTGTCCCAAGGCGCAGCCGGGGCATCAGGTGCCGACCTGAGTGGAACCGGGGCTTGCAAATGGCGGGCAACCTGGGTGTTGATCCAGCCACGGGTGACGTCGTCGGCGAAGGGTGTTCCGTCGTGGAAGCGCAGCTGTGCAAGCCCCGGCAAACGCTGGAGCAACAGCGCGAAGTGCACTTCCAGCTCGGTCATGGCCAGGTCGGCCTGGAGTGCCTGCAGGCACTCCCACACCCGGTACAAGCCGTCGAACCAGAAAGGTGCTCCGGCCAGGCTGCCCTCAAGCTCCAGCAGCAGGTCGGTATGCTGCCCTTGGGCAAAGCGCTCCTGGTACCGCTTGAGCTTGTCGGGCGCCGGCCCGCGCAAAGGCGTTACCTGTTCGCTGTCACAGTCCGGAAGACTGGTGATCGTCAGCCAGGTCAACGTTCGGTTCAGACGCAGTGCGCGCAGGTCAGTGGCATTCTGGCGCTGCCACCAGGCCGACAAGGGCCGGGCATGTTCCTGCAGCGTGCGCAGCAGCTTGTGGGCGTCCTTTTCGTTTTCCACAATGGGCTCGGGCGCCATCAACTGAGTCGCGACCTGCTTGATATGGGCGATCACCCCTGTGCTACCGCCTGCTGGAGGTTCGCTTTCGGTGGACTGTTGCAATCGGTCCGACAGCTGCCTGCGAACCGGCAGTAACAGTGGCGCATCTTCGAGAAGGTGTTCGGTCCACAACTCGTCCAGCCGCGCCAGGTGTTCGAGCATGCAGTGGAACAAGGGCCGCTGATCCTTGAGCGAAACAGGTTGTGCAAGCACCTGCTCGAGGCGCGGGACCAGCCAGCCAAAGGCGGCACTGCGGGTACGCAGCTTGCCCGGATAAACGACCGCCCAATGATGCTCACAGAGGTAGCGCAGCAATCCGAGGCCTGCGAGTAGCCCGGGGAAGGATTCGCGCTGATGCAAGGCCCAGGTCAACCAGACAGCGACCCGCAAGTCCTTGGACTGGTGGCGTAACAGCGCCTCGCTTTTTTCCACGACCCATTGCCAGTCAGGCTGACTGTTTCCGTGAATGGAGTGCGCCTTGCCCAGTTCAGTTTCAAGCGCCTCATACTCGGTCGAAAAACGCATATCGGCCCCCGCATAACTCGTTTTCGAGTTGGGTGCCTGCGCAAGTTCGAGGTAATAATCGGAAAGCCTGTCTGAGTAAACCATTATGGGCCGCACTTTACTTTCCTGAGCATGTTCAGTGAACTAATGGCCATTCAAGCGCACATCAGGACATTGATTAAAGTTTGCCTTCCCTACGAGAAGAGCACGAACCTTATCCATGCAAAAAGCATTGTTCAAGCCACCAAATAGCAGTTAAGGAGTTTCCTACAAGAATAGAAAAATCGCCGACGCGCAAGAATTTGCGCAGCCAAGGCGCCAGGCATCATCATGAATGAGGTGAACTCTGCGAATAACACCGCCCATCAACATGAGCAACTAACTGCACACTCCTGCGCAAACAAATACAACTCAATCGAATTAAAACCTTTAATGCCGCTCAAAATAAAAACCGATAAAACCTTAACCCCCTGCTTTCATTGACGCTCGAACTTTCCGGCACGCTTCTTGATATCGAGCATTACCCGGCCGGCAAGTCCGTCGGCCGGGACGACCTCATTTATCAGGCAAGGAAAACCGTCATGCCAACACCCGCGTATCTATCCATCACCGGCACCAAGCAAGGCTTGATCACGGCAGGCACGTTCACCCAGGACTCGGTCGGCAACATTTACCAGGAAGGCCATGAAGACCAGATCCTGGTGGAAGCATTCCAGCATCAGGTGATCATTCCCCGTGACCCGCAATCCGGCCAGCCCACCGGCCAGCGTGTGCACAAGCCCCTGATGATCAGCAAGGTATTCGATAAATCGTCGCCATTGCTGTTCAGCGCATTGACCTCCGGGGAAATGGTCAAGTGCCGCCTTGAGTGGTACCGAACCTCTTCAGCCGGAACCCAGGAACACTACTTCACCATCGAGTTGGAAGACGCGATCCTGGTGGACATCCAGTCACGGATGCCCAATTGCCAGGACCCGAACAACGCACACTTCACGCACCTGGAGGATGTGTATTTCACTTACCGGAAAATCGTCTGGACCCATGAGGTCTCCGGTACCTCTGGCTCTGATGACTGGCGCAGCCCGGTAGCCGGCTAAGCAGCCACCGAAACAGAAACGGCATCGCCATGGACGGCACCGTTTCTGTCGGCCACTAGACCATCGCCAGCGGATGCTTGCGCTTCGGCGCCCCAAAAACCCGGTCAATCGCGTCCAGGTCGTGCTCATCCAGCACCAGCTTCGCCGCTGCGGCATTGAGCCGGACATGCTCTGGCGTAACAGCCTTGGGAATCGCGATCACCCCGTCCTGGCGCAACACCCAGGCCAGGGAAACCTGGGCGGGTGTGACCTCGTGGCGACGGGCAATTTGCTTGAGGGTCGGGCTGGCCAACAGCTCGCCACCCTGGGCGATGGGACAGTAGGCCATCAAGGGTAAATTGTGTTGCTGCCACCATGGCAGCAGGTCGAACTCGATGCCGCGCTCCTCGATGTTGTAGAGCACCTGATTGGTGGCACAGGCCGGGGAAGCCAGCTCCTGCAGGTCTGCCACATCAAAGTTGGACACACCCCAACGACCGATCTTGCCTGCCTCACGCAAGCGCTCGAAGGCTTCTACCGTTTCTTCAAGGGGGTATTGCCCACGCCAATGCAACAGATACAGATCAATGTAGTCGGTGCCCAGGCGCTGGAGACTGGCCTCACATGCACGTGGAATGCCCTTGTGGCTGGCATTGTGCGGGTACACCTTGCTGACCAGGAACACCTGGTCGCGCTTGCCGCGAATCGCCTCGCCGACGACTTCTTCGGCACCGCCTTCGCCATACATTTCAGCGGTATCGATCAGGGTCATGCCCTCATCGATACCCAGTTGCAACGCGGCCACTTCGACGCTGCGCTTGCCGGGATCCTCGCCCATGCGCCAGGTCCCCTGGCCGATGACAGGGACGGGTACGCCGGCCAGATCAATGGTGCGCATGACAACCTCCTGATGAATTTGCGAATTAACAGTGTGGCACCGACTGGACAAAAGGGTTCAATCGAAGGAAGGTGGCCCTTTCCATCCCAGCCATAGAAAGGGCCTGCAATGCTGTTTGTGGTCATGTTGGGGGGTAAGCACCCCCGGGCGAAAATCGAAGTGCATGATGTGGTGTTCGCCGTCGCCGACACCCTGGAAGCCGCCTACCCGCAACTGCGCGAGGGCTGGTTTGGCAGCCAGAAAGGTGTGCATATCGACTCCTGGATGACGGTGGATGGCGTTGACGGCTGGAAAGTCCAGCTCAGCCACCTGGCGCCGAACGCCGGGGCGCCGCGCCTGTATTTCATCAACCTGGGCGGGTATGAATCGAACGTCTTTGGCGAGGCACACCACTACCTGCTGGTGGTTGCGCGTACGGCCAGGGAGGCGGCAGCCCAAGGCAAACAGCAGATGCTCACGCACTGGACGCAATCCCACACCGACGGCGTACTGGATATCGACGACTGCCTGCCCATCGACCTGGTAGACGGGCGCTACATCCACCTGGAACCCGGCGTACACCGCCCGGTCGTCACGCGAAACGACTACATCGTACTGCCCTGACCGCCTCCTACCCGAACGGGGTATGGCGCCCCACCCGCCACCTGCCTGAAAGTGCAATCAGCCCCTCGGCCTGACAACAAGCACAACATCAAGGTGGGTTCGCCATGCATAAAGCCGTTATCGCCCTGTTCAGCGCTGTCTTGCTTGCATCAACGTCCGTCAGCCAGGCCGCTGACGACCCGGGCAACACCTTGCGCATCTACAACTGGGCCGATTACATCGGGGAACACACCCTCGCCGACTTCGAGAAAGCCACCGGCATCAAGGTGATCTACGACACCTACGACTCCTACGAAACCGTGCAGGGCAAGCTGCTGTCCGGGCGCTCGGGTTATGACCTGGTGGTGCTCAACGCGTCCCTGGTGCCGCTGCTGATCAAGGCCAAGGCCTTCCGGCCCCTCAACAAAGCGCTGCTGCCGGACTGGAACAACCTCGACCCGCAAGTGCTGAAAAGCCTGGAAACCCATGATCCGGGCGTGACCTATTCCGCGCCTTACACCTGGGGCAGCAATGGCGTGACCTACAACATCGACAAGATCAAGGAACGCATGCCGGATGCGCCCATCGGCTCACTGGCGATGATCTTCGATCCCAAGATCGTTTCGCGCTTCGCCGACTGTGGCATCACCTTCATGGACTCCCCTACCGACATGATCCCGCTGGCCCTGACCTACCTCGGCCTGGACCCCAACAGCGTGGCGCCCAAAGACCTCAAGGCCGCTCAGGACGTGCTGATGGCCGTGCGCCCGTACATCCGCAAATTCGACTCCAGCGGCTTTATCAACGGCCTGGCCAATGGCGAGCTGTGCATGGCCACCACCTGGTCCGGCGACTACGCCACGTCCCAGGCCCGGGCGGCGGAAGCCGGGGCCAAGGTCAACCTGAGTTACTTCATCCCCAGGGAAGGCTCGCTGATCTGGTTCGATAACTTCTACATCCCGGCCGACGCACCCCATGTGGCGAATGCCCACAAGTTCATCGAGTTCCTCCTGCAACCCGAGGTTATCGCCGGCGTCAGCAACACCATTCACTACGCCAACAGCAACCTGGCCTCCAAGCCCTTCGTAAATGCCGATATACGCGACAACCCGGCCATCTACCCGGACCCGGCGACGATGCAGCGCTTGTTCACCCAGAAAAGCCAGTCCCAAGCTGCCGTGCGCCTGATCACCCGTACCTGGAATGCCGTGAAGACCGGCAAGTGAAACCCAGCCATTGAAGGTAAACGCCATGACCCTGCCAAATCCTGACTTTTTCGCCCAGTTCGACCACGACCAACTGGACGCCGCCGACAAGGCCCATTACATGCACGGTTTTCATATGTTCGACGAACACCGTGAACAAGGCTCACTGAATATCGCGGCGGGTGACGGCGCCTACATCTACGACACCGCCGGCAACCGCTACCTGGATGCGGTCGGCGGCATGTGGTGTACGAATATCGGCCTGGGCCGCGAGGAAATGGCAGACGCCATCGCCAACCAGGTTCGCCAGCTGGCGTACTCCAACCCGTTCTGCGACATGGCCAACGTCACCGCTATCGAACTGTGCGCCAAGCTTGCCAGCCTGGCTCCCGGCGATCTTGATCATGTGTTCCTGACCACCGGCGGTTCCACGGCTGTCGATACCGCCTATCGTCTGGTGCAGTTCTATCAGAACAGTCGCGGCAAGCATGAGAAGAAACACATCATCTCGCGCTTCAGTGCGTATCACGGCTCGACGTTCCTCACGATGTCCATCGGCAACAAGGCCGCCGACCGCGCGCCGGAATTCGATTTCATGAGCGACTTGTTCCACCACATTTCGTGCCCCAATTACTACCGGGCGCCGCAGGGCATGAGCGAGGCGCAGTTCCTCGATTTCCTGGTGGATGAGCTCGAAGACAAGATCCTGACCATCGGCGCCGACAAAGTGGCCGCGTTCTTTGCCGAACCGATCATGGGCTCGGGCGGCGTGATCATTCCGCCCAAGGGTTACCACCGGCGCATGTGGGAAGTCTGCCAACGTTATGACCTGCTCTACGTGGCGGATGAAGTGGTGACGTCCTTCGGCCGGCTGGGAAAATTCTTCGCCTCCCAGGAAGTGTTCGACATGCAACCGGACATCATCACCACCGCCAAGGGCCTGACGTCCGGCTACCTGCCGTTGGGCGCGTGTATTTTCTCGGAGCGCATCTGGCAAGTGATCGGCGAGCCGGGCAAGGGCCGCTGCTTTACCCACGGCTTCACCTACAGCGGCCACCCGGTGAGTTGCGTGGCGGCGCTGAAGAACATCGAGATCATCGAGCGGGAGAACCTGCTGGCCCATGTCGAAGACGTCGGCGTGTACCTCGAACAGCGCCTGCAAACCCTGGCCAGCCTGCCGCTGGTGGGCGATGTGCGCTGCCAGCGGCTGATGGCCTGCATTGAGTTCGTCGCCGACAAACACACCAAGGCGCTGCTGCCGGACGCGGTGAACATCGGCGAGAAGATCCACCTGCGGGCCCAGGCCAAAGGCTTGCTGGTACGGCCCATTGGCCACCTGAATGTGATGTCGCCGCCGCTGATCATCACCCATGCCCAGGTGGATCAAGTGGTGGAAATCCTGCGCCAGTGCATCCTCGACACCGCCGAAGAGCTGCGCCAGAGCGGCGAGTATCAAGGCCGATGAGCCTGGGCGCCCCGGTGCTTTTGCCGGGGCCCTGGCCGGCGGGTAGACTGGCCGGCATGAACGAGCATGCCGATCACTGCCCTGCCCCGTCCTTCCAGGTGCTCGACGCCTGGAATGGTGCGTTGGCCCACGCCTTCGCCAGCGTCGACGAAGCGTCATTCCTTGAACACCTGGCCTGCGCCCTCAGTGCGCTGACCCCTATCGAATCGATGATGATCAGCCTGGAGCGCCAGGGTCAGGCGCCACACTTGCTCTACCAGCAAGGCATCCCCCGGCCGCACTACGAAGAGATCATCAACCGTTACTTCTCCCGGGGCTACCTGCTGGACCCGTTCTGCCTCGCGGTAGACAAGGGCCTGGCCGAAGGTTTCTACCACCTGGCGCAGATCGCCCCGGACGATTTCTTCAACAGCGAGTACTACAAAACCTACTACCTGCGCAGCGGCGGCGCCCAGGAGAGCTACTACATCGTCGACCTGTGCCCCAACAGCAAGATTTCGTTGTGCATGTTCCAGGGACTGAGTGCCGGCCAGTTCAGCGACGAACAACTGGCACTGCAACGAACCGCCCAACCCATCGTGCGCGAACTGCTGCGCCGCTTCGGCACCACGGGCGGGCTGTGCAAGGTGATCAGCGACGAGGCCTTCACCCAGACCCAGGTGCATCAGCAGATTGAAGCGGCGTTCATGCATTTTGGCAGCGGCGTATTGACCGTGCGCGAACGGGAAATCGCCCATCTGATATTGCGTGGGCACTCGGTGAAATCCACCGCGCAGGTGCTCGGCATTTCCCCGGAAACCGTGCGCATGCACCGCAAGCATTTGTATACCAAGCTTGAAATCAACTCCCAGGCGGAGCTGTTTGCGCTGTTTATCGATTGGCTGACCCACAGCGGCGTAATGGCCCGATCCTGACCGTCCAGGCAACCCAGGGGAACTTTGCCAGGAAATAACCACCTGAATCCGGTACGCTCAGCATTTTTACCCAAGGAGATACCCCTCATGGCCAAAGCCACCGCCCGTCACATCCTCGTTGCCACCGAAGACAAGTGCAACGAACTGAAAGCGCAAATCGAAGGCGGCGCCGACTTCGCCGAAGTTGCCAAAGCCAACTCGTCCTGCCCGTCCAGCCGTCAAGGCGGCGACCTCGGTTCGTTCGGCCCGGGCCAAATGGTCAAGGAATTCGACACCGTCGTATTCAGCGCCCCGGTCAACACCGTGCAAGGCCCAGTGAAAACCCAGTTCGGTTATCACCTGCTGGAAGTAACCAGCCGTCAGGACTGATCAGTCCGCGCTAATGTTTAAACAACGGCCCACCCTTTGGTGGGCCGTTGTGCATCTGTGACAGTGTGATGACTGGCGAGGCGTACGCGCATAGCGTACAAATCCCTTTACCTCTTCACCCGGCGCCCAAGGCTGATAATGCGAGTCGCTTTTTCTACCCTGTTTTGCTCCACCCTGGCCCTGTTGCTGGCCAGCACCGCCGTGATCGCCGCGCCGCAATCGGCATTGACCGTGTACGGCGAGCCGGCCAAATACCAACCCGGCTTCACCCATTTCGACTACGCCAACCCCAATGCCCCCAAGGGCGGCAGCCTGCGGCGTTCGGCGATCGAAATCGGGCGCTACGACCATGTACTGCCTTATGGCGACAAAGGCATCGGGGTCAGCCAGGTCGACGGCTGGCTGTATTCGCCCCTGGCCCTGCGTTCGCTGGACGAACCCTACACGGTCTACGGCCTGGTGGCGGAAAAGATGGAGCGGTCAGACGACGGTCTGTCCCTGCGTTTCTACCTGAACCCCAAGGCGCGTTTCGCCGATGGCCAACCGATCACCGCCGAAGACGTGCGTTACTCCTTTGACCTGCTGATGACCCAAGGCAGCCTGCGCTACCGCACGCTGTTCGCCGACGTCAAACACGTCGAAGTCGAAGGCCCGCGCCAGGTGCGCTTCGATTTCGCAAGCAATGAAAACCGCACCCTGCCCCTGGATGTCGCGACCCTGCCGGTGTTCCCCGAGCATTGGTGGAAGACCCGCAACTTCGCCGACGGCGGCGGCTACGAGATTCCCCTCGGCAGCGGCCCCTACACCATCAGCAAGGTGGATGCCGGCAACACCATCACGTTCAAGCGTGACCCGAACTGGTGGGGCAAGGACCTGCCCATCAGCCGCGGCCTGTACAACTTCGATCACCTGAGCCTGGAATACTTCGGCGACACCGAAGTGGCGCGCCAGGTCCTGCGGGGCGGCGCCTATGACTTCAACCGCGAATTCTCTGCCACCGGCTACTCCATCGGCTACAACGGCCCGGCCCTCGATGATGGCCGCCTGCAACGTGCGCACCTGGCCAAGGAGGCACCGCAGCCGGCCCAGGGCTACGTGTTCAACGTGCAAAAACCGATGTTCAAGGACCGCCGCGTGCGCCAGGCCCTGGCCATGCTGTGGGACTTCGAGTGGGCCAACCGGCAGATGATGCGCAACATGTACATCCGTCAGCAAAGCTTCTTCTCCAACAGCCCGCTGGCGGCGACCCAACTGCCGGATGCCCAGGAACTGGCGATTCTGGAACCTTTGCGCGGGCAGATTCCCGACGAAGTCTTCACCCAGGTGTTCAAGGCCCCCACCACTGACGGCACCGGGATGATCCGCGACAAGCAGCTGCAAGCCCTGGCCCTGCTGGAACAGGCCGGCTGGAAGCCCGACGGTGACAAGCTGGTGAATGCCGAGGGCGAGCCGCTGGAGTTCACCTTCCTCAACGCCCAGAACGGCCTTGAGCGCCTGTTGTTGCCGTACAAGCGCAACCTGGCGCAGATCGGCATCACCCTCAACATCCGCCGCATTGACTCCTCGCAATACGTCAACCGCCTGATGGCCCGGGACTACGACATGATCGTCACCGGCTTCCCGGTTACCACCTCGCCGGGGATGGAGCTGTACAACTACTTCGGTTCGGCCGCCGCGTTTGATACCGGCGCCAACAACTACATGGTGCTGAAAGACCCGGCCGTCGACAGCCTGATCAACGGCCTGGTCAAGGCCGATACCCAGTCGCTGATGCTCAGTTACGCCCACGCCCTGGACCGCGTGCTGCAATGGAATTACCTGTGGATCCCCAACTACTACCCGCCGGGCACCTCCGCCGCGTGGTGGAACCGCTTCGGCCGCCCGGCCGTGGAAGCCAAGACCGATGAGGCCCTGGAAACCTGGTGGGAAATCAGCCCCACGCCGCTGACCAATGAACAGATGAAAGCCGAACTGACCAAACGCCCGGGAGCCCGCTGATGTTTGCCTATATCGTGCGGCGCTTGCTGCTGATCATTCCCACCCTGGTGATTATCCTGCTGGTGAATTTCGTTATCGTGCAGGCCGCGCCCGGCGGGCCGGTGGAACAGGCCATCGCCCACCTCCAAGGCATCGGTGGCGGTGGCGTCGGCGGCTCGTCTGCCGAAAGCCTCAGCAGCGGTTCACGGGCCAGCCGAGGCCTGGACCCGAAACTGATCAAGGACATCGAAAAACAATACGGCTTCGACAAGCCCGCGCCGGAACGCCTGTGGCTGATGCTCAAGAGCTACGCCCAGCTGGACTTCGGCAACAGCTTCTTCCGTGGCAAAAGCGTGACCGACCTGATCCTCGAAAAGATGCCGGTGACCATTTCCCTCGGCCTGTGGGCCACCTTGATCACCTACCTGGTGTCGATCCCGCTGGGGATTCGCAAGGCGGTGCGCCATGGCAGCAGTTTTGATGTGTGGAGCAGCACCGCGATCGTGATTGGCTATGCGATGCCGGCGTTCCTGTTTGCGATGTTCCTGATCGTGGTGTTCGCCGGCGGCACTTCGTTGAACTGGTTCCCGGTGCGCGGGCTGGTCTCGGAAAACTTCGACCAGTTGAGCACCGTCGGCAAGATCGCCGATTACTTCTGGCACCTGGTACTGCCGGTCAGCGCCCTGGTGATCGGCGGCTTCGCCACCTTGACCATCCTCACGAAAAACTCGTTCCTCAATGAAATCACCCGCCAGTACGTGGTCACCGCCCGGGCCAAAGGCTTGAGTGAACGCCGGGTGCTTTACGGGCATGTGTTTCGCAATGCCATGCTGCTGGTGATCTCGGGGATTCCCCAGGCATTTATCGCGGTGTTCTTTGCCGGCTCGCTGCTGATCGAGGTGATCTTCTCCCTCGACGGCCTCGGTCGCATGAGCTACGAAGCTGCAGTTTCACGGGATTATCCGGTGGTGTTCGGTTCGTTGTTTATCTTCACGCTGTTTGGCCTTTTGATAAAACTCATCGGTGACCTCTGCTACACCCTGGTGGACCCGCGTATCGACTTCGCCGCGAGGAACGCCTGATGCTCAAGCTCTCTCCCGTGGCCCGTCGGCGCTTTGAACGCTTCAAGAAAAACCGCCGCGGCTGGTGGTCGCTGTGGCTGTTTATCGGCCTGTTTATCCTGACCCTCGGCGGCGAGTTGATCGCTAATGACAAACCCCTGGTGCTCAGCTACCAGAACGAACTGTATTTCCCGGTGTTCAAGCGCTACACCGAGCAGGAGTTCGGCGGGCAACTGCCGTTCCAGGCGGATTACCGCAGTGATTACGTGCAGAACCTGATCAAGAAGGACGGCGGCTGGATGCTGTTCCCGCCAATCCCGTTCAGCGACGACACCCCCAACTATGAGCTGACCCGCCCTGCCCCCAGCCCGCCATCGAGCGTGAACTGGCTGGGCACCGATGACCAATCCCGCGACGTGCTGGCGCGGGTGATCTTCGGTGCCCGGGTGTCGATTCTGTTTGCCCTGGCTCTCACCGCCATCAGCGCCGCCATCGGAATCGCGGCGGGTGCGTTGCAGGGATATTACGGCGGCTGGGTCGACTTGCTCGGGCAACGAATATTGGAAGTGTGGTCCGGGCTGCCGGTGCTGTACCTGCTGATCATCCTGTCAGGGTTTGTCGAACCGAATTTCTGGTGGCTGCTGGGGATCATGGCGCTGTTTTCCTGGCTGGCCCTGGTGGACGTGGTGCGCGCCGAGTTCCTGCGGGGGCGCAACCTGGAGTACGTCAAGGCCGCGCGGGCGTTGGGCCTGGGGGACGGCAAGATCATCCGCCGGCATATCCTGCCGAATGCGATGACCGCCACCCTGAGCTACTTGCCGTTCATTTTGACCGGGGCGATTTCTACCCTGAGCGCCCTGGATTTCCTCGGTTTCGGCATGCCCGCCGGCAGCGCGTCACTGGGTGAGCTGATCGCCCAGGGCAAGCAGAACCTGCAAGCGCCGTGGCTGGGACTGACCGCGTTTTTCACCCTGGCGCTGATCCTGTCGTTGCTGGTGTTTATCGGCGAGGCGTTGCGTGACGCCTTCGACCCACGCTCATGAAGGCCGTTGAGATGACTGAAAACCTGATCGAGATTCGCGACCTGAGTGTCGCCTTCAACGGCCAGACGGTGGTGCGCAAGCTGTGCCTGGACGTGCGCCCCGGCGAGTGCCTGGCGCTGGTGGGCGAGTCGGGTTCGGGCAAATCGGTGACCGCCCATTCGATCCTGCAACTGCTGCCCGAAGCCGGCACAGAAACCACCGGCTCGGTGCGCTATCGCGGCCAGGAACTGCTCGGCGCCACGCCCGCCACCCTGCAAAAACTGCGGGGCAACCGGATTGCGATGATCTTCCAGGAGCCGATGACTTCCCTGAATCCGCTGCACAGCATCGAGAAGCAGATCGGCGAAACCCTGCTGTTGCACAAGGGCCTGGGCGGCAAACAGGCCCAGGCGCGGATCCTCGAATTGCTCGAACTGGTGGGCATCCAGAAACCCCGGGAACGCCTCAAGGCCTACCCCCACCAACTCTCCGGCGGCCAGCGCCAGCGGGTGATGATCGCCATGGCCCTGGCCTGTGAGCCAGAACTGCTGATTGCCGATGAGCCGACGACTGCACTGGATGTGACGGTGCAGCGCAAGATCCTGCTGCTGCTCAAGTCCCTGCAACAACGCCTGGGCATGTCGCTGCTGCTGATCAGCCACGACCTCAACCTGGTGCGCAGCATTGCCCAGCGGGTGTGCGTGATGAAGGCCGGGGAAATTGTCGAACAGGCGGATTGCGAAACCCTGTTCTGCGCCCCGCAGCACCCTTACAGCCGCCTGCTGCTGGATGCTGAACCGGCAGGCATCGTCTTGAATCACGAGGCGCGGGAGACGGTGTTGCAGGTGGATAACCTGAGTGTGCAGTTCCCGCTGGGCGGCGGACTGTTCCGGCGCAAGCAGTACCTGCAAGCGGTGGACGGCATCAGCCTGGAGGTACAGCGCGGCAAGACACTGGGGATTGTCGGCGAGTCCGGCTCGGGCAAATCCACCCTGGGCCAGGCGATTCTGCGGCTGCTGGATTCCAGCGGCGCGATTCGCTTCCAGGGCGAGGCCCTCGACGGCCTGACGCAAAAGCAGATGCAACCGTGGCGCAAGCAGATGCAGGTGGTGTTCCAGGACCCGTTCGGCAGCCTCAGCCCGCGGATGTCGGTGGCGCAGATCATCAGCGAAGGCCTGGAAGTGCATGCGCCGTGCAGCCTCAAGGACCGCGAAGCCCAAGTGATTCGCGTGCTGGAAGACGTGGGCCTGGACCCTGCCAGCCGCCATCGCTACCCCCATGAATTCTCCGGCGGCCAGCGCCAGCGCATCGCCATCGCCCGTGCGCTGGTGCTCAAGCCGGCGCTGATCCTGCTGGACGAACCCACTTCTGCACTGGACCGTACCGTGCAGAAACAGGTGGTCGCCCTGCTGCTTGAGCTGCAGGAAAAGTACGGCCTGACGTACCTGTTTATCAGCCATGACCTGGCAGTGGTGCGGGCCCTGGCCCACGACATGATCGTGATCAAGGACGGTAAGGTGGTGGAACGCGGGCCCAGCGATGAAGTGTTTGCCGCGCCTCAACACCCTTACACCCGGGAACTCCTCGCGGCGGCGCACCCATGAGCACCACTGGCAGCCTCAAGGATTACCAATACGTTCGCGGCCTGGCGATCCAGTCGCTGTTCGAGATCATCGAGCAGTCCAGCGAAGGCACGGTGATTGTCGACGGTGACGCGAACATCGTCTGGATGAACGAGCGCTACGCGAAGCGCTTCGGCCTGAAAAGCGCCGACGAAGCCATCGGGCAACCCTGCGAGCAGGTGATTTCCAACAGCCTGTTGCGCCAGGTGGTGCGTAACGACCAGCCGATATTGCTGGATATTCAGGACACGCCCAAAGGCCCGCTGGTGGTGATGCGCCTGCCGATCCATGACGACGCCGGCAAGGTGATCGGCGCCATCGGGTTTGCGTTGTTTGATGAGCTGCGCAACCTGTCGCCGCTGATCGAGCGTTACCTGAGCATGCAGCAGGAACTGGCTTCCACTCGGTCGCTGCTGAGGTCGCGGCAGAGTAAATACAACTTCGCGCACTTTATCGGCACCAGCGCGGCCAGCCTGGAAGTCAAACGTCGGGCGCGGCGCAGTGCGAGTGCGGAGTCGCCAGTGTTGCTGCTGGGGGAAACCGGGACCGGCAAGGAGCTGCTGGCCCAGGCGATTCATGGTGCATCGCCTCGCGCCCATAAAGCTTTCGTCAGCATCAACAGCGCAGCCATCCCGCATGATTTGCTGGAGGCGGAATTCTTCGGCACCGCGCCCGGCGCGTTTACCGGCGCCGACCGCAAGGGCCGCCCCGGCAAGTTGCAGATTGCCCAGGGCGGCACGCTGTTTCTGGATGAGATCGGCGACATGCCGCTACCACTGCAAAGCAAATTGCTGCGGGTGTTGCAGGAGAAAGAGTTCGAGCCGGTGGGCTCCAACGAGATGATCCACAGCGATGTGCGGGTGATTGCGGCCACGTCCATGGACCTGGAAGCGGCAATCAAGCGCGGGGAGTTTCGGGCGGACCTGTATTACCGGCTGAATGTGCTGCCGATCCAGGTACCGCCGCTGCGCGCGCGGCTGGATGATTTGCCGGCGTTGAGCGAGGCGATTCTGGAGGAGTTGCGCAGCCAGCATGAGCTGGACCGCGAGGCCTTGGCGTTATTGGCGCAGCATGCGTGGCCGGGGAATATCCGCGAGCTGCGCAATGTGCTGGAGCGGGCGGCACTGTTGAGTGATGACCTGGTGCTGGATGCCAGTGAAATTCGCGCAGCAATTGGTACATTCAGCCCGGTTGAGCAGAGTTCGGTAGAGACCGTTGAGGGCGAGAGTTTCAGCGCGGCCCGGGAGCGGTTTGATCGGCAGGTGATTGGGGCGGCGTTGAAGCACTGTGAGGGGAATGTGGTGGAGGCGGCGAAGCGGCTGGGGCTGGGTCGGTCGACCTTGTACAAGAAAATGGTTGCCTTGGGCATCGCCTAGTCTCCAAAAAGAGACACAATTCCAAATACAGAGAAAATCCAATGTGGGAGCGGGCTTGCTCGCGAATGCGGTGTGTCAGTGCCTGAATTACTGCCTGATACACCGCATTCGCGAGCAAGCCCGCTCCCACATTTGATCTCCAACAGTCTCAAATTCGGGACAAAACTTGAGAACACTCTCACAGATCAAGAATTTCTCTATATATTTCAACAGGTTAACAACTTGGCACACATCTCGCTAAAGACCCTCCCCACCGCCTCACCCCCACAAAAATAACAATCAGATGGAGACACACCATGAGTGTGATCATTGCCCTCGCCGCCCTGGCGCTGCTGATGCTGGCCGCCTACCGTGGCTACAGCGTCATCCTGTTCGCCCCCATCGCCGCCCTCGGCGCCGTGCTGCTCACCGACCCTTCCGCCGTCGCTCCCGCGTTCACCGGGGTGTTCATGGAGAAAATGGTCGGCTTCCTCAAGCTGTATTTCCCGGTATTCCTGCTCGGTGCGGTGTTCGGCAAGCTGATTGAAATCTCCGGCTTCTCGCGCTCCATCGTCGCCGCCGCGATCCAGTTGCTCGGCACCCGCCAGGCGATGCTGGTGATCGTGCTGGTGTGCGCCCTGCTGACCTACGGCGGCGTGTCGCTGTTCGTGGTGGTGTTCGCGGTGTACCCGTTTGCGGCCGAGATGTTCCGCCAGAGCAATATCCCCAAGCGCCTGCTGCCGGCGACCATCGCCCTCGGCGCGTTCTCGTTCACCATGGACGCCCTGCCCGGCACGCCGCAGATCCAGAACATCATCCCCAGCACCTTTTTCAACACCACCGCCTGGGCCGCGCCGTGGCTGGGGCTGATCGGCACCATCTTCGTGTTCTGCGCCGGCATGCTGTACCTGGCCCGCCAGCGCAACAAGGCCCAGCGCGCCGGTGAAGGCTATGGGACCGAGCTGCGCAACGAGCCGGAAACCGCCGAAGACATCAAGCTGCCCAATCCATGGATCGCCCTGTCGCCGCTGCTGCTGGTGGGCCTCATGAACCTGCTGTTCACCCACTGGATTCCGCTGTGGTACGGCAAGACCCACACCCTCAGCCTGCCGGGCATGAGCGCGCCGGTGCAAACCGAAGTCGCCAAGCTCACGGCAATCTGGGCGGTGCAGGCGGCGTTGCTGGTGGGGATTATCGTGGTGCTGGTGTTCGGCTTCTCGGCGATTCGCAGCAAGCTCGCCGAGGGCAGCAAAAGTGCCGTCAGCGGCGCGCTGCTGGCGGCGATGAACACCGCTTCGGAATACGGTTTTGGTGCGGTGATCGCCTCGCTGCCGGGCTTCCTGGTGCTGGCGGACTGGCTCAAGGGCATTCCCAACCCACTGGTCAACGAAGCGATTACCGTGACCCTGCTGGCCGGCATCACCGGTTCCGCCTCGGGCGGCATGAGCATCGCGCTGGCGGCCATGTCGGAGAGCTTTATTTCAGCGGCCCATGCGGCCAATATCCCCCTTGAAGTACTGCACCGGGTCGCGGCCATGGCCAGCGGCGGCATGGACACCCTGCCCCACAACGGCGCCGTGATCACGCTGCTGGCGGTCACCGGGCTGACCCACCGCGAAGCCTATAAAGATATTTTCGGCATCACGATCATCAAGACCCTCGCGGTGTTCGTGGTGATTGGTACTTTCTACGCCACCGGCATTGTGTGAGGTTGATATGACGACATTGAACGGCAAGACCGCCCTGGTCACCGGTTCCACCAGCGGCATCGGCCTGGGCATTGCCCTGAGCCTGGCCAAGGCCGGCGCCAACCTGATCCTCAACGGCTTCGGCGATGCCAGCGCGGTGATCGCCCAGGTGCAGGCCTTCGGCGGCAAGGTCGGGCATCATCCGGCCGACGTCAGCGACCCGGCGCAGATCGCCGAGATGATCGCCTACGCCGAGCGCGAGTTTGGCGGCATCGACATTCTGGTGAACAACGCCGGGATCCAGCATGTGGCGCCGGTGGACGAATTCCCGGTGGAGCGCTGGGATTCGATCATTGCGATCAACCTGTCGTCGGTGTTCCACAGCACGCGTTTGAGCCTGCCGGGCATGAAAGCCAAGGGTTGGGGGCGGATCGTCAATATCGCCTCGGTGCATGGGCTGGTGGGTTCGGTGGGCAAGGCGGCTTACGTCGCTGCCAAGCACGGGGTGATCGGGCTGACCAAGGTGGTGGGCCTGGAAACCGCCCAGAGTAATGTCACCTGCAATGCCATCTGCCCGGGCTGGGTGCTGACGCCGCTGGTGCAGAAGCAGATTGATGACCGCATTGCCAGCGGAGTTGACCCGCAGCAGGCGCAGCAGGATTTGCTGGCGGAGAAGCAGCCGTCGCTGGAGTTCGTGACACCGCCGCAATTGGGGGAGCTGGTGCTGTTCCTGTGCAGCGAAGCCGGCAGCCAGGTGCGGGGCGCGGCGTGGAATATCGACGGTGGCTGGCTGGCCCAGTAAACGACGATTCCCAAGACACCGCAGCTCAAATGTGGGAGCGGGCTTGCTCGCGAATGCGGTGTATCAGTTAACACATCTGGAACTGACCCACCGCATTCGCGAGCAAGCCCGCTCCCACATTTTGATCGGTGTCGTTAGATAGATCAGATAATAAAAAAGAGATTTCCTTATGTCCGAAATACTCTGGCAACCCTCCCCCGAACGCATCCACAACACCCGGATGGATCAGTTCCGGCGCTTCATCAATGATCGCCATGCCTTGCAGATCAGCGACTACCCGGCCCTGCACCAGTGGAGCATCGACCAGCGCCCGGACTTCTGGCAGTCGATTGTCGAGTTCTTCGACGTGCAGTTCCGCACGCCGCCCAGCGCGGTACTGATCGAAGACGCCGAGATGCCCAGCGCCCAGTGGTTTCCCGGCGCTACCCTGAACTTTGCCGAACACCTGCTGCGCCGCCGCGACGATCACCCCGCCGTGGTCGCGATCAGCGAAGACGGCCAGCGCGAGCAACTGACCTACGCCGAACTGGCCCGCCATGTCGCCGGCCTGCAACGCAGCCTGCGGGCGGCCGGCGTGGGCGTGGGGGACCGGGTGGCCGCGTGCATGCCCAACACCTGGCAAACCCTGGTGGGCATGCTCGCCACCACCAGCCTCGGCGCCATCTGGTCGTGCTCCTCGCCGGACTTCGGCACCCAGGGCGTGATCGACCGCTTCGGCCAGATAGAACCCAAGGTGCTGATCACCTGCGCCGGTTACCGCTACGCCGGCAAGGTCATCGACCAAAGCAGCAAGCTCAATGAAATCCTCGAACGGCTGCCGTCCCTGCAACAGCTGATCATCGTGCCCTATGCCCGCCCGCAGGCGCGTCCCGAGGAGTATCAGACCCGGGCCAACGTCGCGCTCTGGAACGACTTCTACAGCCCCGGCGGTGAGCCCGATTTCGTCGCCGTGCCCTTCGATCATCCGCTGTACATCCTCTATTCCAGCGGCACCACCGGCGTGCCCAAGTGCATCATCCACGGCACCGGCGGCGTGCTGCTCACCCACCTCAAGGAACACGGCCTGCACGCCGACCTGTCGCGGGACGACTGCCTGTTCTACTACACCACCTGCGGCTGGATGATGTGGAACTGGCTGGTGTCGGTACTGGCCATCGGCGCCACGGCGGTGCTGTATGACGGCTCGCCGTTTCACCCCGGGCCGGAACGCCTGATGGACCTGATCGACCAGGAAAAAATCAGCGTGTTCGGCACCAGCCCCAAGTTCCTCGCCACCCTGGAGAAGGCCGGGCTGCAACCGCGGCTGAGCCATGACCTGGGCAGCCTCAAGGGCCTGATTTCTACCGGCTCCCCGCTGTCGCCCCAGAGCTACGACTACGTGTACCGCGAGATCAAGCCCGAGCTATGCCTGTCGTCGATGTCGGGTGGCACCGATATCGTGTCCTGCTTCGTGATCGGCAACCCGGTGCTGCCGGTGCGCCGTGGCGAGATGCAGTGCAAGAGCCTGGCAATGGCTATCGAAGTGTGGGACGACCAGGGCCACCCGCTGGTGGGCGAAAAAGGCGAACTGGTGTGCACCCGGCACTTCCCGGCAATGCCCATCGGCCTGTGGAATGACCCGCACCAGGAAAAACTGCGGGCCTCGTATTTCAGCCAGTTCCCCGGCGTGTGGGCCCAGGGCGACTACGCCGAACAGCGGCCCAATGGCAGCCTGCTGATCCATGGCCGCTCGGATGCGGTGCTCAACCCCGGAGGGGTGCGCATCGGCACCGCGGAGATCTACCGCCAGGTGGAAAAAGTGCCTCAGGTCCTGGAAAGCCTGGCCATCGGCCAACGCTGGCAGGATGACGTGCGGGTGGTGCTGTTTGTGCGCCTCAACGATGGCATCGAACTGGACGACGGCCTGGAGCAGCAGATCCGCCAGGTGATCCGCGCCAACACCACGCCGCGCCACGTGCCGGCGAAGATCCTCGCGGTGACGGATATCCCGCGCACCATCAGCGGCAAGATCGTCGAGCTGGCGGTGCGCAACGTGGTGCATGGCGAGGCGGTCAAGAACACCGACGCACTGGCCAACCCCGAGGCGCTGGAGCAATTTCGTGATCGCCCGGAGCTGGCAGAAAGATGAAACGTTTTAGCCTTTAAGCACTCATTTGAAGACAAACCCCTCAAGCATGCTATTTTTCGAGGGTGGAAAGCCGGCCCCGGGTCGCGGGATAATCGGCTTTTGTCATTCTTCAAGCGTTACGCGCAGGGCATTTACATGAACGTATCACCCACCGGCAGCGAGGCCGCAGCACTGATTGCGCGGCTGGACTGGGCACGAAGCCCCCTCGGTGACGCCATTGATTGGCCGCAAAGTCTCCGTACCGCCGTCGACATCGTGATCCATTCACCGATGCCGATGCTGTTGCTGTGGGGCGCCGAACTCACCCAGATCTACAACGATGGCTTCGCGATGCTGGCGGGCAACAAGCATCCGGCAGCCTTCGGCCAACCGGCTGACCTGATCTGGCCTGAGCTCAAGCCGTTTACCGACCCGATCTACAGCGCCGTCTTCGCGGGCCAGGTGCGCACGTTCACCGAGCAGCGTTTCGTGCTGCAACGCAATCACCGCGACACCGAGATCTGGCTCGACCTGACCTACAGCCCGATCCGCGACGAGCGTGGCGAGGTCGCCGGGATCCTGATTACCGCCATCGAAACCAACGAGCGCCGGCGCATCGCCCTGGAACTGCAGCAGCGCACCGAGAACAGCCTCAAGGCCCAGCGCAACACCGAGCAACGCCTGCAGCTGGCCCTGGCCGCCACCGATGCCGTGGGCACCTGGGACTGGGATATCGGCGAAGACCGCTTTATCGCCGACGCCCATTTCGCCCAATTGCACGGTGTTGACCCGTGCGACGCCGACCTGCTGCCCATCAGCGACTACCTGCAAGGCGTGCACCCCGAAGACCGTGGCATGGTGGCCCGCAGCATCAAGCACTGCATCACCCACGGCACCGAGTACGCCGAGGAATACCGCCTGCAGCGCGCCGACGGCGAAGTGCGCTGGGTGTTTGCCCGGGGCCGCTGCTACAAGGACCACCATGGCCGACCGGCGCGTTTTCTCGGCGCCGCCCTCGACCTGACCGAGCGCAAGCACACCGAACAGGCCCTGCGCCAAAGCCAGACCGAGCTGCAACTGATCATCAACGCCATGCCGGTGTTGATCGGTTATGTCGACCACGAGCAGCGTTTTCGCCTGAACAACAGTGCCTATCTGGAATGGTACGGCATGACCCCGCAGGAGTTGTACGGCAAGAGCATCCGCGAAGTCGTGGGCGACGAAATCTATGCCGGGCGCGTCGACAAGATCGAGGCGGCGCTCAAGGGCAAGGCCTGCAGTTTCGTTACCGTCACCCCGCACCATGACGGGCGGCCACGCCACGCGCTGATGAAGTACCTGCCGCGTTTCAGCGCTGACGGTTCAGTCAACGGTTTCTATATTTTTGTAATCGACGAGACCGAGCGCAAACTCACCGAGGAAGCCCTGCGCCACCTCAACGAAAACCTCGAAGAGCGCGTCAGCCAGCGCACCCAGGCCCTGGCCGAAGCCAACCAGCGCCTGCAAAACGAGATGTTCGAGCGCGAGCGTGCCGAAGACGCCCTGCGCCATGCCCAGAAGATGGAAGCGGTCGGCCAGCTCACCGGCGGCATCGCCCATGACTTCAACAACATGCTCACCGGGATCATCGGCAGCCTGGACCTGATGCAACGCTATATCGCCGCCGGGCGCAGCGACGAGATCGGCCGTTTCACCGACGCCGCCGTATCCTCGGCTCATCGCGCCGCTGCGCTGACCCATCGCCTGCTGGCCTTCTCCCGCCGCCAATCCCTGGACCGCAAGCCGGTCGACCCGAATCAATTGGTGGCGTCCCTGGAAGACCTGTTCCGCCGCACCAAGGGCGCGCACATCGAACTCAAGGTGCAACTGGGCACCGACGTGTGGCCAGTGAACACCGACGCCAGCCAGCTGGAAAACGCCCTGCTCAACCTGGTGATCAACGCCCGCGATGCGATGCCCGACGGTGGGCAATTGTGCATCGAAACCGCCAACAGCTACCTCGACGGCACCGACATCACCACCCTGGAACCGGTCAAGGCCGGCGACTATGTGATGCTCGGCGTGAGCGACAACGGCGCCGGCATGACCGCGAAAATCCTCGCCAAGGCCTTCGACCCGTTCTTCACCACCAAGCCCATCGGCCAGGGTACCGGCCTTGGGCTGTCGATGATCTATGGGTTTGCACAGCAATCCGGCGGCCACGTGACCATCCAAAGCGAACCGGGCCAGGGCACCTGCGTGCGCCTGTACCTGCCGCGCCTGCATGGCACGGCACTGGAGCGGACCACACCCGCTACCCAGGGCGAAGCCCCGGTGGCGCTGGAAGGCGAAGCCGTGGTGGTGGTCGAGGACGACCCGGCAGTGCGGATGCTGGTGGTGAATGTGCTGGATGAACTGGGCTACACCGCACACCAGGCGGCGGATGCACGGGCGGCGCTGCCGTTGCTGGAGTCCGACTTGCGCGTGGATTTGCTGGTGACTGATGTGGGCTTGCCGGGGATGAACGGCAGGCAACTGGCGGAAATCGCCCGGCAACACCGGCCGGACCTGAAGGTGCTGTTCATGACCGGTTACGCCGAGAAAGCCGCCGAGCGCCAGGGGTTCCTGGAGGAAGGCATGGACATGGTGGCCAAGCCGTTTTCGATTGACCTGCTGGCCAACAAAATCCGCAGCATGATCAGCTCAGAGGCCTGACTTCAGGCATAATCGCGCGCCGTTTCACATCAGGACCGATCAATGAAAGCCCAAGCCCGTCACATTCTGGTGAAAACCAGTGAGGAAGCCGAACAGCTCAAGCAGCGTATTGCCAAGGGCGAAGCGTTTGATGTGTTGGCCAAGAAGTACTCCACCTGCCCTTCCGCCAAGCGCGGCGGTGATTTGGGTGAAGTGCGGCCGGGGCAGATGGTGGGGGTGATTGATGCGGTGATCTTCAAGAAGCCCGTGAAGGTGGTTCATGGGCCGATCAAGAGCAAGTTCGGGTATCACCTGGTGCAAGTGTTTTACCGCGATTGATGGCTGATCGTTCCCACGCTCCGCGTGGGAATGCCTCACCTGACGCTCTGCGTCCGCTCTTGGGACGCAGAGCGTCCCTGGCTGCATTCCCACGCGGAGCGTGGGAACGATCAGCGTTAGTCTCGGGGAATAAGTGCACCCGGCACCTGAATCACCCGGCTCGCCAGCCGATGCCCGGCCAAGGCTGCTTCCTGCGGCGAACCGCCCTTGAGCCGACTGGCCAGGTACGCCGCACTGAACGAATCCCCCGCCGCCGTAGTGTCGACCACCTTCTCCACCACCAGCGCCGGCACCTCGAACCGCTCATCCTCCCAGCGAATCAAACACGCATCCGCCCCGCGCTTGAGCACCACCTCGGCAATCGTCGGGTACGCCGCAAACACCTGCTCGCTGTCTTCATAGCCGAACAACGCGCGCTCGTCATCCTCGGTCAGCAAGGCGATATCCACCTCGGCCAACACCGCGTGATACGCCGCGCGTGCGGCGTCCACGCTGGCCCACAGGCGTGGCCGGTAGTTGTTGTCGAACACCACCTTGCCGCCGCGCTTGCGGGTTTCGACCAGGGTTTCCAGCAGGCGCGCACGGCCCACTTCGCCCAGCACAGCCAGGGTGATGCCGCTGAAATACACCACGTCGTACGTCGGCAACGCTGCCAGGATCGGCTCGGCCGCCGGAGTGGTGAAGCAGTCGCGCACGGCCGCTTCATTGCGCCAGTAGAGGAATTTGCGTTCGCCGTTGGCATCGGTCTGGATGCAGTACAAACCCGGCAGGCGCCCGGGCAGGCGCTGGACCATGCCCAGGCCCAGGCCTTCTTCGGCCCAGTGCTTGCACATGGCATCGCTGAAGCTGTCATCGCCCAGGGCGGTGACGTAGTCGACGGTGCTCGGTTCACCCAGTTCGCGGCGCAGGTAGACGGCGGCGTTCAGGGTGTCGCCGCCGAAGCTTTGTTGCAGGCTGCCGTCGGCGCGGTGTTGCAGTTCGATCATGCATTCGCCGATGAGGGCGATGCGGGGTTTTGTGTTCATGCCTGGGGTCTCTCGATGTACTGGAGGGCCTCTTCGCGAGCAAGCCCGCTCCCACATTTGAATGCATTTCAACTGAAGGAACTCGGTCGAATGTGGGAGCGGGCTTGCTCGCGAAAGGTGCGACTCGGTCTAGAAGCAGGTATGCAGGCTTTCGATCACCTGCAACTGCTCATCCACCAGATTACCCACTTGCCACTTGTCGAAGGTCAGGCACGGGTGGGATGTGCCGAAGGAGATGATGTCGCCAATGCGCAACTCAACCCCCGGTGCGACGACCATGAACGCATGCTGGTCCATCACGGCGGTGACCTTGCACGCGGTCACGTCATCACCCTCGGCTGGCAGCACGCCAGCCTTGTAGCGCTTGAGCGGCACCGGCAGGCCGGCGTCGTAGGCGACGTCGCGCTTGCCCAGGGCGATCACCGCGAAGCCCGGCTCCGGCAGCGATTGCACGTGGGCCCAGACTTCCAGCGCCGGGCGCAGGCCTTCGTTGAGGTCGCTGCGACGATCCAGTACGCAGCACTGCGCGTCTTTGTAGATGCCGTGGTCGTGAGCCACGTAGCTGCCCGGGCGCAATACGCTGAGGAAGCGGCCGGCGGCGTTCTGGGCTTCGAAGGATTCGGCAATCAGGTCGTACCAGGCCGAACCCGAGGCGGTAATGATGGGCTTGGCTAGGTCGAAGGCGCCGCTGTTTTGCAGGTCGACGGCCAGGCGTACCAGGGAGGCGGCGAATTCGCGGATGCCACTGATGGCGTGCTCGCCATGGATCACCCCTTCGTAGCCTTCGATGCCGGTGAGGGCCAGCGCAGGCTGGGCCTTGATCGCCTTGGCCAGGTCGAGCACCTGTTGTTCGGTGCGGCAACCGCAACGCCCGCCGACCACGCCGTATTCGATCATCACGTTCAAGCGCAGGCCACGGGCGGCGAAGAACAGGCCCAGGTCGGCGACGTTGTCCGGGTGGTCGACCATGCAGTGGAAGTCGAATTCGGGGTCGGCCAGCAGGTCGGCGATCAGCGCCATGTTCGGCGCGCCCACCAGTTGGTTGGCCATCAACACCCGGCGAACCCCACCGGCGTACGCAGCGCGGGTCTGCACGGCGTTGGCCAGGGTGATGCCCCAGGCGCCCTGCTCGATCTGCCGCTGGAACAGCGCGGGCATCATGCTGGTCTTGCCGTGAGGCGCCAATTGCGCACCGCTGTTGCTGACGAAATCCTGCATCCAGCGGATGTTGTGTTCCAGGGCGTCACGGTGCAACACCAGGGCTGGCAGGCTGACGTCACGGACCAGATGTGCACCGATGGCGGCGGCGCCTTTTTCAACGGCATTGAAGGCAGACATAAGGGTTTCCTATTCGTTGATGCGACGGGCCAGGTTGTTCGCACTGTCGATCAGCACCCGGCGGTAGTCGTTGTAGTTTTTGATCGCATCGGCCCGTGGGGCGACGATGCACAGGGTCGCAATGCTGATGCCTTGGGCGTCCCGAACCGGGGCGGCAAAGCAGTGGGTAAAGGTGTCGGCGACACTGTCGAAGGAGAAGAATCCGTCGAGGGTGGCCTGACGGATTTGTCCGAGGAAGGTTTCCAGAGGCAGGCGCTGACCGTCCGGGAGGATGAAGTCGTCGTAGTCGATCAGGTCGATGATTTGCTGGTCGCTCAGGTGGCCCAGCAGCAGGCGGCCGGAGGCGGTCCAGGGGATCGGCGCGTTCTCGCCGATGTCTGAGGAAATGCGGAAATGCCGCTCGCCTTCGCGCATCAGGGCCACGGTGTATTTGCGGCCATTGAGCAGGCACATCTGGGCGGTTTCGTGGGTTTGGCTGACGATTTCCTGCAGGGCGTGGTCGGCTTCGCGGGTCAGGTCGAAATGGCGCAGGTGGGCCTGGCCGAGGAAGTACAGCTGACGGCCGAGGTAGACATGACCGTCCTTGCCGACGGTTTCGAGGATGCGCCGTTCCAGCAGCGAAGCCACCAGTTCGTAGACCGTGGATTTGGGGCTGCCGATGCCGCTGGCGATGTCATTCGGGCGCAGGGGCTGGCCGATTTCCTTGAGGAAATCGAGGATATCGAACGCCCGGTCGAGGCCTTTGGCGCGGCGTTTGATGGTGTCTTCGGTCATGGCAGTCGTCGGTCCCGTTTGAAGATGTAGCTATCAACACAGATCCCCTGTG
>NZ_JACAPY010000034.1:0-28465 GCF_013385455.1 Pseudomonas sp. G1002 | reverse complement strand
CCTGTGGTCTCAAGAGACGGGCATTTAGCCTTTTTTCTTGTAGGCCACGCAATCGATCTCAACCTTGCAATCGACCATCATGTTCGCCTGCACACACGCCCGCGCCGGAGCATGTTCCGGGTTGAAGTATTCGCCGAAGACTTTGTTGAAGCTCCAGAAGTCCCGTGGGTCTTCCAGCCATACACCGACGCGCACCACGTCTTCAAGGGCGTAGCCGGCTTCTTCGAGAATCGCCACCACGTTGCGCATGGTCTGGTGGGTCTGCTCGACGATCCCGCCCGTGATGATTTCACCGTCCACCGCCGGCACCTGGCCCGACACGTACAACCAGCCATCTGCTTCCACCGCGCGGGCGAAAGGACGAGGCTGGCCGCCGCCTGCAGTGGCGCCGGTGCCGTAACGAGTAATGCTCATAATGGATCTCCTGAAGTGATGATTTAAAAACGAATGTTCTTGAGAAATTCCGCGAGTCGCGGCGATTGCGGGCGTTCGAAAATGTCTTTCGGCGGCCCTTGTTCTTCAATGCGGCCCTGGTTCATGAAGACGATCTTGTCCGAGACTTCATAGGCAAAGCGCATTTCGTGGGTGACCAGCAACATGGTCATGCCCTCCTCCGCCAAACCCTTGATTACGCTGAGCACTTCGCCCACCAGTTCCGGGTCCAGGGCCGAGGTGACTTCGTCGAACAGCATCAGGCTCGGGTTCATCGCAATCGCCCGGGCAATCGCCACGCGCTGTTGCTGGCCGCCCGACAATTGGCCCGGGAAGTGATTGCGGCGCTCCAGCAGGCCGACACGATCCAACCATTTTTCCGCCAGTGCAACCGCCTCGTCCTTGCCCATCTTCTTGACCTTGAGCAGGCCCAGAGTGACGTTCTGCAAGGCGGTCAGGTGCGGGAACAGGTTGAACTGCTGGAAGGCCATGCCGGTCATTGCGCGGTGTTGGGAAATCACCCGCTCCGGGTGGCGCACACGCTTGCCGCCGACCTCGCTGTAGCCGATGGATTCGCCGTCGAGGGTGATCTGGCCGCCCTGGAATTCTTCCAGTAGGTTGACGCAACGCAGCAGCGTGGTCTTGCCCGAACCGCTGGAGCCGATCAATGTCACGACGTTGCCGCGCTGCATGCTCAGGTCGACGCCCTTGAGCACTTCCACCGGGCCGTACTGTTTACGCAGGCCGCGAATGTTCAGCAGTGGCTGGCTTTCTTTTGAGAGTTGGTTCATGGCAACGCCACCCGCTTTTCAATGTAACGCCCCAACAATTCGATGGCGTAGTTGATGACAAAAAACATAAAGCCTGCAAACAGGTAGAACTCCAGGGTCATGAACGTCCGGGCGATGACCTGTTGGGTGCTGAGGAGCAGCTCGGCCACACCGATCACCGACAGCAAGGTGGAAGCCTTGACGATTTCGGTGGACGAGTTGACCCAGGTCGGCAGGATCTGCCGCAGCGCCTGGGGTAACAGCACGTAGCCCAGGGATTGATAGAAGGTCAGGCCGATGGCCTTGCCCGCTTCCAGTTGCCCCTTGGGAATGGCCTGCAATGCACCGCGCACGATTTCCGAAACGTGAGAGCCGCAGAACAGCGTCAGGCCCACGGCACCGGCCTGGAACGCAGTGATCTGCCAGCCAAGCGCCGGCAGCATGTAGAAGCACGCCAATACCAGCACAAACACCGGCGTACCGCGGATCAGGTCGACGTACAGGCGAAACGGTGCGCGCATCCAGAATTTGCCGTAGGTCAGTACCAAGCCGGCGACGATGCCGATCAGGGTGCCGAAGATAATGGCCAGGGCCGAGCAGTAGACGCTGGTCTGGAACCCCGCCCAGAGGGTTTCCCGGGCGATCCACAACTCATGCAGCCAGCTGGGGGATTCGTACATGGGCGCTCCTTAGCGGCGAATTGCCAAACGCTGTTCCAGGTAACGGAGCAGCATGGCAATGAGGTAACAGGCAGCCACGTAGAGCGCGGTCGTGACCATCCAGGTTTCAATCACCCGGTAGCTTTCGACGTTGATCTTGCGGGCGTAATAGGTCAGCTCCGGCACCGCGATCGCGGCGGCCAGGGAGGTGTCCTTGAACAGCGAAATGAAATTGTTCGACAGCGCCGGCAGCACGTTGCGCAGCATCACCGGCACGGTGATGTACGCGCGGATACGCCACTCGCCCAGGCCAATGGCCAGGCCCGCTTCACGCAACCCCTTGGGAATGTTCAACAGGCCTGCGCGAAAGACCTCGGTGAGGTAGGCACCGGCGTACAACGACAGGGTGATGATGAACGAAGGGATCTTGTCCAGCCGGATACCCAGGCTGGGCAAGGCGAAGTAGATCAACAGGATCAGCACCAGGATCGGGGTGTTGCGGATCACCGTCACATACACCGAGGCCACGATGCGCAGCGCACGGTGTTTGGACAGCATCGCAAACGCCATCAACAGGCCGATCACGCAACCGATGGCGATGGACAGCAGTGCCAGTTCAAGGCCGAGGCCGAGCCCCGCCAGCAAGCTGGGGAAATCGCGCCACACAGCGGCAAAGTTCAACTGATAGTTCATGGTCGGCAGTACCTGATTGGGGCGCCGTCAGCGACGCCCCAGGGTTTACGAATTACTTGAACTCAACCGGGAAACCGATCGCAGGCTCCGGCAGGTCCACACCGAACCATTGCTTGAACGAGGCCTTGTACATTGGGAATTCCACACCGGTCATGGCTTCATGCAGGGCGGTGTTGACGAAGTTCAGCCAGTCCTGGTCGCCACGCTTGACGGCGCACGCATAGGTTTGCGGGCTCCAGGCGTAGCTCGGGCTGCGGTAGCGGCCCGGGTTTTGCACCATCAGGTACTTGACCGAGGACTGGTCGGTGGCGGCGGTGTCGGCACGCCCGGAGTTCACGGCCTGGTACATCAGGTCGACGCTGTCGTACTGGTCGACCTTGGCTTTGGGCAATGCCTGGTGCACCAGTTCTTCGGCGTAGACGTTCTGCAGCACGGCCACGGTGACGCTGTCGCCAGCGGCCTGCAGGTCTTCGATCTCTTTGTATTTGCTGTTGGCCGGCAGCAGCAGGCCCACGCCTTCGCGGTAGTACGGCAGGGTGAAGGCCACTTGCTGCGCGCGGCTGGCGGTAACGGTGATGAACTGGCAGCTCATGTCGACCTTGTCGGTCAACAGGTTGGGAATGCGGGCATCGGAAGACTGCACCACGTATTCGACTTTGCTCGGGTCATTGAACAGACCCTTGGCCACGATGTGGCCGATGTCGATGTCAAAACCCTGCAACTTGCCATCCGCTCCCTGGAAGTGCCACGGCGCATTGGTACTGCCTGTACCCACGATCAGGTGCCCACGCTTGAGCACTGTATCGAGCTTGCTGTCCGCCGCCTGCACTACGCTGGCGAGGGAAGCCGATGCGGCGAAGAGAAAAACACACGCTTTGAACACGGAAGGTCGGTGATGCATGACAAGCACTCCAGGGATTGTGTATTCCGCTATACCGGAACTTAGTATGTAACAACGGAATAGACAGCAGAAAGTGTGCCACACGCAATAACAGAAAAATATTTCGGGATTAATTTCTTTTTAAATCAACGGGATAGATTTTTATCAGCGATAAGGCACTGGGCCAGCCGCTGCAATCAGATTGCTACCGTTGGCTACACACCGGGGTGACAGGCCACATTTGGGTGCGGGGGCGGGTCGTTACCGTGCACGAAAGCGGTGCAGTGGCCGGATGGAAGAATTCCGTGGCTGGGCTAGTCTTGGCAGATGATCGAGCCCCCAAGGAACGCGTTCAGATGAAGATCAGTCTTGTCCTTATGTTGTTGTCGCTGGCATTTGCCACCCAGGTGTTCGCCAAGGATGACCGGCGCGAATGCAAGGCCGAGCTGGTCAGGCTGAAGGCGGCGTTCAGTACGAACTACACCACGCAGAATCATCATGGGTATCGTCGGGCCAAGGATGCCAAGGATCAGGGTGACTATAAGCAGTGCGTGGGGTTGGCGAAGAAGGCTCGGGAGCGGGCGGAGCGCTGAAGGCTTTGGGGCTGCTGCGCAGCCCAGCGGGAGCAAGCTCCCTCGCCACAATGGACCCTTAGAGGTGGGTACCTGTTAGTTTTGACAGTAGACGGTTTTGATCGCCGGGATTAGCGTGGGCCAGGCCTATCGCTCAAGGAGATCATCATGGGAATTGCAACGGCGGTGATTGCCGATGCCGAGCAGTATCAGCAGTTGCTCAAGACGCATAGAACGGTGTTCATGCTGTTTGTTTCGCAGCACTGCCCGGCCTGCGGGGAGGCCGGGCCACTGTTTGAACGGATTGCCGGGAAATACGCCAGCTCCGTGAAAAGCCTGGTGCTCGACACTGCCCGAACCCCTAGGCATCCCGAGGTTACCGGCACGCCTACCCTGCTGGTTTTCCAGAATGGCAAGATGATCAATAAGCTGGAGGGGTTCGACGAAAAAACGCTGAGGGAGACGTTCGCCAGGACCAGAATCAGTCCTCCAACATCAACCGCGCCGTACCCGAAACCCGAATCGAGGCACCCTTTTCATCGGTGATCTGCGCCTGCAAGCGCGAACGGCTGCCCATGTCCTCGCCTTGGATGATGTCGATGCGACCGTTGTGCGGCCAGCCCAGGTCCCGCAGGTAGCCGGCAAAGGCAGCGGTCGCGGCACCCGTGGCCGGGTCTTCGTACACGCCGCCCACCGCAAACGGGTTGCGGGTGTGGAACAGTGTCGGGCTTTCGGCAAACACCAGCACCACGGTACCCAGCCCGGCGTCGGTCATGTAGCGGCGACCGGCCTCCAGTTCATAGTGCATCTGGCTGAGTTTGGCGCGGCTGGCGAGCGCCAGCACCAGGTGGGAAATGCCGGCATGGATGATCGCTGGCGGAATGCTCGGGTCCAGGTCATTGCGGGTGTAACCGAACAAGGTCAGGCCCGCGTCTACCAGGGCATCGTTGGCCGGTGCGCTGCGGGTTGGCGGGGATTGCAGCGCGGCCTCGATCAGGTCGCCTTCGCTGCGGCCGCTGACGGAAATATCGCCGTTGTTCAACGCCAGGTGGAATTCGCCATCGCCCAGCGCCAGGCTCAAGGCCGCACCGAGGGCGATGGTGGCATGCCCGCAAAACGCAACTTCGGACTCCGGCGCGAAGTACCGCACGCGCCAGCCGTCATCCTGCGGGCAGGCAAATACGGTTTCCGAAAACCCGACTTCGTGGGCGATACGCTGCATTTCTACAGCTTCCGGCAGGCTGTCACCGATCCAAACACCTGCAGGGTTACCGCCCTGGTTGCCGTCACAGAATGCAGAAATCTTAAGCACGTCCAAAGTCATTCGGGTAACCCTTCCTTAACGGTTCAGTGAGCGGCGATGCTATCCAAAGGCCAGCCCAGCGTCGAATGAAATTCACCCGTTAAAGAGGGGCCAGCAACACCTGCGTGACCCGCCGCTCCTCCACCGCCGCCACGGTCAGGCGCCAGCCTTCATGTTCCAGGCTGTCACCGACCACCGGCAGTCGATCCAGCAGGCTCATCACCAGCCCGGCCAGGGTCTGGTAATCCTCCGTCGCCACAGCCTTGAAGCCGGTGCGCTGGCGGATCAGGTTGAGGTTCAAGGCGCCATTGACGCGAAAACCACCCTCCTCTTCGATGATATCCGGGCCTTCGACCTCACTCGCATCCGGCAACTCACCGGCGATGGACTCGAGGATGTCGGTCATGCTCAACACCCCGATAAAGTCGCCAAATTCGTTGATCACGAAGGCAATGTGAGTCGACTCCTGACGCATCTGCTCCAAGGCATTGAGAATCGAAAAACTCTCCAGCAAGTTGACCGCCCGGCGCGCCAGGTGCTCCAGGTTCGGCTCGTTACCGGCCAGGTATTCCTTGAGCAACTCCTTCTTGTGCACAAAGCCCAATGGCTCGTCGACATTACCGTTGCGGATCAAGGGCAGGCGCGAGTAAGACGAATGCATCAGTTTCAGGCGGATAGTGTCGGGATCGTCCGACAGATCTATAGAGTCCACCTTCGCCCGAGGCGTCATCAGCGTACGGATCGGGCGTTCAGCCAGTTGCAGCACGCCACTGATCATCACCCGCTCGCGCCGGTCGAACAGCGGCCCGCCGTTGGCATCGGGGTTATCCAGCAGGTCGGCGACCTCTTCACCTACCTCCTCCACTGCCAGATTACGCCCGCCGAGCAAACGCATTACCGCATGGGCCGTGCGCTCACGTCTCGGCAGCGTGCCCTGGGCCGACTTCTTGCGGCGCGACCGGGCGATCTGGTTGAACAGCTCGATCAGGATCGAGAAGCCGATGGCCGCGTACAGATAGCCTTTGGGAATGTGGAAGCCCAGGCCTTCGGCCGTCAGGGCAAAACCGATCATCATCAGGAAGCCCAGGCACAGCATGATCACCGTCGGGTGGGCGTTGACGAAACGGGTCAGCGGCTTGCTGGCAATGATCATCAGGCCGATGGAAATGATCACCGCGATCATCATCACCGCCAGCTCATCCACCATGCCCACGGCGGTAATCACCGCATCGAGGGAGAACACCGCATCCAGCACCACAATCTGCGCAACGATCGGCCAGAACATCGCATAGGCCACGTTGCCAGTGCGCTGAGCCACATGCCCCTCAAGGCGCTCATGCAATTCCATGGTGGCCTTGAACAACAGGAACACACCACCAAACAGCATGATCAAGTCACGGCCCGAGAAACTCTTGTCGAACACCTCGAACAGCGGTTGGGTCAGGGTCACCAACCAGGAAATACTTGCCAACAGGCCCAGACGCATCAGCAACGCCAGGGACAAACCGATCAGACGCGCACGGTCACGCTGCTCCGGCGGCAGCTTGTCCGCCAGGATCGCGATAAACACCAGGTTGTCGATGCCCAGCACCAGCTCCAGCACAATCAAAGTCAACAGGCCGAGCCAGGCCGTTGGATCCGCTAACCATTCCATTTTTCAGTATCTCTTCAAGTTTTTCAGAATGCCGGGCACGGCAACGCACGATCTAGGGACCGGGTAAGGGTAGGCAATCGGAAGACGGGATGCTTGGCCTGGAGGCAGGCGATCAGCGGGAACGGCGGCAGTGAATGTCTTGGGGAAAGACGACTGGGAGGCTCCGAGAGGGTGTTCATGTAGGTCCTGTTGTGGAAAAAGGACTTGAATCGTACAGGCGAAACAAGAATTTCCTACAATGCAAAACTATTACAAGATCTGTAATAGATAGCGTGTCGACGATTGCCTTGCATGGGTTGAAGGGCAGCGCTTATAGTCCGCCGGTCGCCCGACATGGCGATCGGATTTGGCGATCCGTTGACCGTATGCGAAAGCGCTCTGCTTGATTGCAGGCACTTTCGCACCCGCAAAGCTGCTTTATGGCAGCTGTGCGCGGGAGACCTTCGGGTCTGCCGGAACTCGGTCCCGGTTCGCCAACCTGCGTACAGCTGTCACCCATTCGTTTGGCGACGATAGGTGACAGCCTCAATTAATTAGACCGAGGCTTTACCATGAATCGATACATGCCCCTTACAGGCAACGATTGCGACATCCCTTCCCTGCTCATCGACACCCAAGCGCCGCTCGACGTACTCCACCAGGCTGCCGCTTACCGCATCAACGCCGTGACCCAACTGCTGGAAAATATCGCCTTCCGCGAAGAAATCAGCAGTGACGCCGTCGTGCTTCACGACTTTGCACGCCTGCTCGCCATTCCTCTACGCGATGGCTGTGACCTGATGGACGTAATAGGCCGCCGGATCCAACCTAGCGACGCCTGAACAAAGCACACCCTGCTTCTGTAGGAGCAAGCTTGCTCGCGATGGACGTCAACGATAACTCGGGAAGCCTGACACCCAACGGCGCTCTCAGGTTTTTCGCGAGCAAGCTCGCTCCTACAGTAAGCGGCCGTTCAGAACGGCCCCTTCGTCATCACCCGCTCATCAATAAAGCTACGCAACATCGCAATACGCTCCGTATAGGCTTTGCTCAGGCAACTGACTTGGGCGCCGCACGTATGCCGTTGCTTGAGCCACACAGCCTGATCATCCATCAACGAACCGCGCCCGCCCATGGCCATGAAGTGCCGATTGAGGTCATAGAGCAGCGCCATGGTCACGTCCTGATCATTCAGGGAGCGCGTGGCACAGATGGTTTTCTCGTCAGGCGCCTTCGCCCGGTCACAGTCAAAACTGGCCGCCAGGCTCACAGGGCTGAGCCACAACACAGAAAACCCGGCGAGCACTGCGAATACCGCCGGTTTAATCAAACGAACTGCCATGAAAATCACCTCCTACAGAGGGCTACGCGCCACACCCTGCCCAAACCGATAAATCGCCAGGCAATACCCAATCAACGCCACCGCTGCCAGCAACCCGCCCGCCGCGCCGATCCAGGCAAAACCAAAGTGGCTGCCCACCCAACTGCCCATCAACGCCCCACCGCCAATACCGATGTTGTAGATCCCGGAAAACATCGCCATCGCCACATCCGTGGCATCCGGCGCCAGCACCAGCACCTTCGATTGCAACGCCAGGCCAAAACCCATGATGGCCATGCCCCAGAACACACTCAGGGTCACCAGGTACGACACCTCGCCACTCAACGGCAGCAACAACGCCAGGCACAGCGCCAGTATGGTAACCGCGCTGATCAGGAAACGATGGGGGCTAAAGCGATGCACCAGGCTGAACAACAACGAACCAATAATCCCCGCGCCGCCAAACACCAGCAGGATCAGGGTCACCGTATTGCCACTCATACCGGCAACACCTTCAACAAACGGCTCAACATAACTGTAGGCAGTGAACTGCGCCGTCACCACCATCGCCGTCAGCACATACAACGCCACCAGCGCCGGGCGCTTGAACAACAGCGGCAAGCTGCGCAGCGAACCGGAGTTCTGGCTCGGCAGCAGCGGCAAGGTGCGCGCCAGCCAGAACACCAGCCCGGCGGCAAACGCGCCGATCACCAGGAAGGTGGTGCGCCAGCCCATGGCTTCGCCCAGCAAACGGCCCAGCGGAATACCCAGAACCATCGCCAGGGAAGTACCGGTAGCCAGCAACCCAAGGGCCTGCACCTGCTTGCCCTCCGGCGCCAAACGCACCGCGAGGGAGGCAGTAATCGACCAGAACAACGCATGGGACAGGGCAATGCCGACCCGGCTGAGCATCAGGATGCCAAAGCTGGTGGCCACGCTGGACAGGATATGGCTGGCGATAAACATGCCGAACAGCACGATCAGCAGCTTGCGCCGCTCGACGTTACGGGTCAGCAGCATCACCGGCAGCGAGGTCAGGGACACGATCCACGCATAGATGGTCAGCATCAGGCCGACGCTGGCGATGGGCATGTCGAAGCTCGCGCCGATGGCACTCAGCAGGCCGACCGGTACAAATTCGGTGGTATTGAAAACGAAAGCGGCCAACGCGAGAGCGAAGACCGGTTGCCAGTTGGCTTGAGGTGTTGCGGCGGAAATGCTCATTGACAGGTCGTCGTACTCGTTTGCGCGCAGATCAAGCCGGCCCGATGCCGGGCCTTGAGCCGCGCGCAAAAAATAGTAACACGACGATTCAGGGATCGACTTGCCCCATCAGCTCGGGAATCGACTCAGGACGCTTGGCATAGCGCTGGGCCAGCGCCGCGCAGACCATCAACTGGATCTGGTGAAACAGCATCAGCGGCAAGATCAGCACCCCCATGCTCGCCCCGGCAAACAACACCTGGGCCATCGGCACACCGGTGGCCAGGCTTTTCTTCGAGCCGCAGAACAGAATGGTGATCCGGTCTTCCTGGCTGAAGCCAAAAGCCTTGCCCAGCACCGTGGACGCCACCAGCACCAGCGCCAGCAACACACAGCACGCCACCACCAGGCCACCCAGCTCCCACAACGGAATTTGGTGCCAGATGCCCTCGTTGACCGCTTCGCTGAAGGCGCCGTAGACCACCAGCAAAATCGAGCCCTGGTCGACGAACTTCAGCCAGGATTTGTTACGCCCTACCCACTCGCCGATCCAGCGACGGGCGATTTGCCCGGCGATGAACGGTAGCAACAATTGAACACTGATTTTCAGGATCGCATCGACGGTGGAGCCGCCATCGCCATGCACATTCAGCAGCAACGTCACCAGCAATGGCGTCAGGAAGATCCCGAACAGGCTCGACGCCGCCGCGCTGCAAATCGCCGCCGGGATATTGCCCCGGGCCAGCGAGGTAAAGGCAATCGCCGACTGCACGGTGGCGGGCAACGCACACAAATAGAGCATGCCCATGTACAGGTCTTTACCGATCAGCGGCGACAACACCGGCTTGAGCGCCAGGCCCAGCAACGGAAACAGCACGAAGGTCAGGCTGAACACCAGCAGGTGCAGGCGCCAATGACCCGCACCGGCAACAATGGCCTGGCGCGACAGTTTCGCGCCGTGCAGGAAAAACAGCAGCGCGATGGCCAGGTTGGTCACCCAGCCAAAGGCCACGGCGGTCTGGCCGCTGGCGGGCAGCAGGGACGCGAGGATCACCGTGGCCACCAGGGTCAGGGTGAAGTTGTCAGGTAAAAAGCGTGGGCGGGTCATAGGCCAATCTTCCAGGGGTTGCCAAGAGCATCGTCGCGACTCTAACGTAACGGCTTGTTACCGACTAACGCCAATGAGCCAGTAAATGCCGCCAAAAGGACATGACAAAACCGTGCGCCGCAGCGTGCCCGGGCTTTCCAGCCTGCCCAGGCCGGTGTATGGCCGCACCGAATCCCTGCCCAACCGCGCGCTGACCCGCCGCCATAGTCACCCGTGGGTGCAGTTGTCCTACGCAATATCCGGGGTGCTGGAGATCCAGACCAGCGTAGGACGCTTCGTCGCGCCACCCCAGCGGGCCGTGTGGATACCGGCCGGCATGCCACACCGGGTGTTCAGTTCGCCCCATACCGAGATGCGCAGCCTGTACCTCGATTGCAGCGTCACCGCCTGGGCGGCCGACCGCTGCCAGGTGCTGGCGGTGAGCAGCCTGTTGCGCGAGTTGATTCGCAGCTTCAGCGAATTGCCGGTGGAATACGCCGAGGATGGCCCGGATGGACGGCTGGCCCAAGTGGTGCTGGACCAACTGGCCGCCGCGCCCCAGGTCGACCTGATGTTGCCGCTGCCGGCCGACAGCCGCTTGCGGCAGATTTACCGCAGCCTGAACCTGCACCCGGAGCAGCAAACCACCCTGGGGCAGTGGAGCCAAAAACTGGCGATCAGCGAGAAAACCCTCAGCCGGCTGTTCCTGAGCGACACCGGCCTGACCTTCCGTGCGTGGCGCCAGCGCCTGCGATTGTTGAGCGCCCTGCCCGCCCTGGAACAAGGCGAACGCGTGACCGATGTGGCGCTGGCCTGCGGCTACGAATCCACCTCGGCCTTCATAAACGCCTTCCGCCAGCAGTTCGACGCCACACCCGGTGAGTTCTTCCGCTGACCATCAGACAAAGAAGCTCCAGAGCGAAAACTGGGTTTCCTATGGGAACTCGCCCCCCCCCTGTGGAAACTCGGTCCCCTGTGGGAGCTGTCGAGCTTTAGCGAGGCTGCGATGGCAGCCTGACTGTCGACATCTCTATTGCCTGACAGGGCCTCATCGCAGCCTCGCTAAAGCTCGACAGCTCCCACAGGGAACCCAGTTGAACAGTTAAACCTCGCTCACTCCCCCGCCTTGGCCAACACCGCCTGCAACAACACATCCGCCCCCGCCGTCGACCACTGCGGATGAATCTCCTCCGCCTCGTTATGGCTCAGCCCATCCACACACGGCACAAAAATCATCGCCGTCGGCGCCACCCGGTTCAGGTAGCAGGCATCATGCCCGGCCCCGGAAATCATGTCGCGATGGCTATACCCCAACGCTTGCGCCGAAGCCCGCACCACCTCCACACACTCAGGGTCGAAGGCAATCGGCGCGTACTGGAAAATCTGCTTCACGCTGTGCTGCAAACCAATCCCCTCGGCAATCCGCGCCACCGCCGCGTGCAGCTGCTGATCCTGATACCCCAGCACCGCTTCATCCGGGTGCCGAAACTCGACACTGAAAAACACCCGCCCCGGCACCACGTTGCGTGAATTGGGGAAGATATTCGCCATGCCCACCGTCGCCCGCCCTTCGGCGCCCTGTTCCAGGCCGATCTGGTTCACCGCCTCCACCACCCGGGCAAACCCGAGCAACGCATCCAGCCGGTGATCCATCGGCGTCGTCCCGGCATGGGCGCTGCGCCCGCTCAGTTCCACTTCATACCAGCGCTGGCCCTGGGCGCCGGTGACCACACCGATGGTCAGGCCCTGTGCCTCAAGAATCGGCCCCTGTTCGATATGCAGCTCAAACGCCGCATGCACCGCCTGGCCACCCACCGGATGCGCACCGGCATAGCCAATCTGCTGCAACGCCTGGCCGATGGTGATCCCGGCCTTGTCTTCCCGGGACAGGCCGTACTCCAGGTCAAACACCCCGGCATACACCCCCGAGGAAATCATCGCCGGCGCAAACCGCGAGCCTTCTTCGTTGGTCCAGTTCACCACTTCGATTGGCCGCTCGGTCTCGATCCCCAGGTCATTCAAGGTGCGCAGCACCTCCAGCCCGGCCAGCACGCCGTAGATACCGTCGTACTTGCCGCCCGCCGGCTGGGAATCGCCATGGGAACCGGTCAGCACCGGGGCCAGGTGATCCTGGCGCCCGGCGCGACGGGCAAAGATATTGCCCATGGCATCCACCCGAATGCTGCAACCGGCCGCCTCGCACCATTGCACAAACAGGTCGCGACCGCGGCGGTCCTCATCCGTGAGGGCCAGGCGCGAGACCCCGCCCTTTTCGGTGCCGCCGATCTGCGCCATTTCCATCAGCGAGCCCCACAGGCGCTCGCCATTGACCCGCGCCAAGTCGTTCATGAACGCGGCTCCTGGGGTTTGGCCCGGTAGCGGAAGTCACAGTGATGGGCACCGCCCATGATGGTCTGGGTGCGGGTCAGCTTGATGTCCGGGTTGTAGCCGACGATAAACAGTTCGTCGCGGTTGCAGGACAGCAGGTGACCGATCTCGCCCAGGCCCATCTCGTGATACATCTCGGCATAGCGGCAGCGCTTCACGTCATAGTCGTAGTGCTCGGCGTCGCTGGCGATGATCTCGACCTTCAGCGCATCGTCCTTTTCCCAGAGCACTTGCAGCTCGACAAAGCTCTTGAGGTCGGCGCCCTGCTCTTCCAGCTCGGCAAAGTGCTTGCCGGCCTGGATCGCTGCATTGCCCACCGCCTCGCCGATCACCGCCGCCGCAAAGTCCTTGCCCTGCTCGCGCACCAGGATCTCGTAGATCGGCTTGATGATTTCGGCTTCGATCCGCCGCCGGGCCAGGATGCCCAGTTCACCTTCCAGCTTGCTCATTGTGTGCCTCCGTCAGCTCCACAGAATTCGTTTACTTGCCGCCCGCCACACTCACTGGCTGCCACTGATTGCCCTTGACCTGATACACGGTGAACGACGGCTTCTTCAGGTTGCCCTCGGCATCAAACGCAATGGTCCCGGTCACGCCCTGGTAGCTGATGGCGCGCAGCACCGGCAGGTACTTTTGCGGGTCCACCGAGTCGGCCTTCTCGATCGCCGCCACCAACACCCCGACACCGTCATAGGCAAACGGCGCGTGCAGTTCGATCGGCGCCTTGTAGCGATCCTTGTAAGCCTGCTCGAACGCCTTGCCACCCGGCATCTGCGCCACCGCCAGGCCCGGCTCCAGGGCAATCACGCCCTCGCCTTCGTTCTGCGCCAGTTGCAGGAAGGTCTGGCTGACAAACCCACCGGCCCCCATCAGCGGTGCCTTGATGCCCAGTTGCTTGATACGCCTGGCCAAAGGCGCGGCCTGGGAATCGACGCCACCAAAGAAAATCAGATCCGGGTTTTGGCTGCGGATATTGGTCAGCACTGCGCTGAAATCGATGGTCTTGTCGTCGACGTATTCACGAGACACCACCTTGGCGCCACCGGCCTCGATGGATTTGACGAACTGGTCGGCCAGGCCCTGGCCGAATGCGGTGCGGTCGTCGATCACCGCAATGCGCCGGGCCTTGAGGGTGTTCAAAGCATAGTCGCCGGCCACCTGGCCGCCATCGTCGTCATGGCCCATGATCCGGAAGCTGGTGTCGAAGCCCTGCTGGGTATACGCGTGCCCGGTAGCAACCGGGGCGACTTGCGCGATACCTGCATCGTGATAAACCCGCGCCGCCGGAATGCTGGTGCCGGTGTTCCAGTGGCCAACCACGCCCACCACGCCTTCGTCCACCAGGCGCTGGGCCACGGTGACGGCGGTGCGCGGGTCGGACTGGTCGTCCTCGGACAGCAGCTTGAAGGTCACCGCCTCACCGTTGATTTTCGGGTGCTTGCCGTTGGCCGCGTCGATGGCCAGTTGCGCGCCGTTTTCCAGGTCCTTGCCGATCCGCGCCGACGGGCCGGTCAACGGCCCGGCCAGGCCGATCAATACGGTCTGGTCGGCCTGGGCCATGGCACTCGCCAGGCTGCTCAGGGCCAGGCCGATGACTAGGGTGTGCTTGAAAGTCTTCATCAGTGGTTCCTGTTTCTTTACGGGCTGGTCGGAACACGCCGGGCGTCCGGTAGCGTCAGGGTTGATTCATTCACCGAGGTAGGCACTGCGCACCTCGGGGTGGTCGAGCAATTCATGGGACGGGCCAGTGAGGCTGATACGCCCGGTGTCCATCACATAGGCACGGTCGGTGACCTGCAGCGCGAGCCGGGCGTTCTGCTCTACCAGCAGCAGGGTCATGCCCTGGCGGCACACGTCGTCGATCACCTGGAAGATCTTCTCCACCATGATCGGCGCCAGGCCCATGGACGGTTCGTCCAGCACCAGCAAGCGCGGCTTGGAGAGCAGCGCCCGGGCCAGCGCGAGCATCTGTTGCTCGCCACCGGAGAGCAGGCCGGCGGACTGCTGCAGGCGCTCCTCCAGACGCGGGAAGTGCTCGAACAACTGGCGGATCTCGCGGTTCACCTGCTCGGTGTCACGACGCAGGAAGGCCCCGGCCTGGAGGTTTTCCAGGACGCTCATGCGCGCAAAGATCCCGCGCCCTTCCGGTACCATCGCAATGCCCTGGCGCAGCAATTGGTCCGGCGCCTGGCCGAGGATCGAACGCCCGGCGAAGTGAATCTGCCCCGCCGCTGCCGGCAGCAATCCGGTCAGGGCCTTGAGGCTGGAGGTCTTGCCGGCACCGTTGGCGCCGATCAACGTCACTCGCTCGCCTTCGCCGATGTGTAAATCCAGGGACTTGACCGCTTCGATGGCGCCGTAGCGCACCTGCAAGCCGTCGACTTTCAATAAAGGTTCAGACATGGGCGCTGGCTCCCAGATAGGCCTGGATCACCGCCGGGTCGTGGCGCACCTCGGCAGGCGCGCCCACGGCGATCACCTGGCCGTAATCGAGCACGCTGATGCGGTCGCACACCCCCATCACCAGCTTCACGTCGTGCTCGATCAGCAGCAGCGTGTGGCCGTCGTCGCGGATCTTTTCCAGCAGGCCGCGCAGTTGCACTTTCTCGGCAGCGTTCATCCCGGCGGCCGGCTCGTCGAGGGCCAGCAAACGTGGTTCAGTGGCCAGGGCCCGGGCGATTTCCAGTCGGCGTTGATGGCCGTAGGACAGGCTGTCGGCGCGGTAATTGGCGAACCCCGCCAGCCCGACATACGCCAACAGGCGATGGGCATGGGCGCGGGTTTGCGCTTCTTCTTCCCGGGCTCGACGATGGCGACTCAAGGCGGCCCACACGCCATTGCGGGTGCGCACATGGCGGCCGACCATGACGTTTTCCAACGCGCTCATGGTGTTGAACAGGCGGATATTCTGGAAGGTCCGGGCGATGCCGGCCTGGGCCACCTGGTGCACGCTGGCCGGCTTGTAGTCCTCGCCGTCGAGCTGGAAGCGCCCGGAATCCGGGGTATACAGGCCGGTCATCACGTTGAAGAAGGTGGTTTTACCGGCGCCATTGGGGCCGATCAAGCCATAGATCTCCCCAGGCTGGATGCTCAGGCTCACGTCGGTCAGCGCCGCCACGCCGCCGAAGCGCTTGTTCACCTGGTCAATCTGCAACAGCGGCTGATTCATCGCGCCACTCCTTTTGGCCACAGGCCTGCCGGTCGATAGAGCATCGCCAGGATCAGCGCGAGCCCGTAGAACAACTGACGAATGATTTCCGGGTCCACCAGCACCTGGCCGAACAGCGCCTGCTGCAACGGGCCCATGCTCGCGCGCAAGGCTTCGGGCAACGCCGCCAGCAATACGCAGCCGAGAATCACCCCCGGGATATGGCCCATGCCGCCGAGCACCACCATCGCCAGCACCGCGATGGACTCATTGAGAGTGAAGGACTCCGGCGAGACAAAGCCCTGGAACGAGGCGAACAACGCCCCGCTCACGCCGCCAAACCCGGCACCGATGGCGAACGCCAACAGCTTCAAGCGCAGCGTGTTGACGCCCATGGCCTGGGCCGCTTCCTCATCTTCACGAATCGCCACCCAGGCCCGCCCGATGCGCGAACGCTCCAGGCGAATGCAGGCAAACAGGATCAGCACCACCAGCGCGGCGAACAGGTAGTAATACAGATAGACCGAAGGCAGGCGCAGGCCGAACAGCTCCTGGGTGCGCCCGAGGTTGATCCCCAGCAGGTTGACCGGGTCGACCTGGGAAATACCTTTGGGCCCATTGGTGATGTTCACCGGGCGATCCAGATTGCGCAGCAATATGCGGATGATTTCACCAAAGCCCAGGGTCACGATGGCCAGGTAATCGCCGCGCAGGCGCAAGGTCGGTGCGCCCAACAACACGCCAAAGCCCGCCGCCAGCAACGCGGCCAAGGGCAGGATCAACCAGATCGAGGTGTGCATGCCCGCCGGCAGCAGCGCCATCAGCGCCGGGAATTGCTGCAACAGATGCGGCGAGGACAGCAATGCGGCGAGGTACGCGCCCACTGCGTAGAACGCGATAAAACCCATGTCCAGCAGCCCGGCGTAACCCACGACGATGTTCAGGCCCAGGGCCAGCATGATGTACAGCAACGCGAAATCGAGGGTGCGCACCCAGGTATTGCCGCCGGCATGCCCGACAATCCACGGCGCCAGCACCAGCGCCACGGCGAACAACACAAGGCCAAAGCTGGCGCGCTGGCGGGAGGTATTCAGGACACTCATGCGCGGGTCGCCAGTCGTTCGCCCAACAGCCCCGAAGGACGAAACACCAGCACCGCGATCAACACGATAAAGGCAAACACATCCTGGTAATTGCTGCCGAACACACCCTGGGTGGCAGCGCCCAGGTAGCCGGTACCCAGGGCTTCGATCAACCCCAGCAGCAGGCCGCCAAGCATCGCGCCCTTGAGGTTGCCGATGCCGCCCAATACGGCCGCGGTAAACGCCTTGATGCCCGGCAGGAAACCCATGTAGAAATGCGCGCTGCCGTAGTTGCTCGCCATCATGATCCCGGCCAATGCCGCCAGGGCGCCGCCAATGGCAAAGGTCAGCACGATGATGCGATTCGGGTTAATGCCCATCAGGCTCGCCACCTGCGGGTTCTCGGCCACGGCGCGCATGGCCCGACCAAAGCGTGTGCGTTCCACCAGCACCAGCAGCGCGACCATTACCGACAGTGCGACGGCAATGGTGGTCAGGGCGGTAGCGTTGGTGATCGCCGGATGCGCCGAAGCTCCGGCGAGCACTTCAATCGGTTCCAGCGGCAGCAGTTGCGGGAACATCTGCGGGTTACGCGTCCACACCAACATGGCGATGGTTTGCAGCAACAACGACACCCCGATGCCGCTGATCAATGGCGCCAGGCGCGGCGCATTGCGCAGGCGCCGGTAAGCGACCCGCTCAATCAGCACCGCGAGTACCGCGCAGAACGCCATGGCAATCACAGTGGCTGCCAGCAGCACCAGCACCGGCGGCATCGCCGGCCATGTCACCTGCAACAGGCGAATCACCGAGAGGCCCACCAAAGCGCCAATCATCAACACATCGCCATGGGCAAAGTTGATGATCCGCAAAATGCCGTAGACCATGGTGTAACCCAAGGCCACTAGCGCGTAGAGACTGCCCGTCATCAAACCATTGAGCAGCTGCTGGATAAACGCATCCATGGAAACCATCGACCTCACTACTGACGAGGGCGGCACACTAAGCATCTATTCTGTTTTTATCAAATATCAGAAATTCATATGGTTATGCCAAACGCATAAAGCGCTATAAACGCCATAAATACGGCATTTATGGCTCTTTATTTGCCATCTCACTTAGTATTTAATTCAACACATGAATAATTTAGAACAGTTAGCCAATGACCCGCCGTTGCGTGCCGTGCGCACCTTCGAAGCGTTTGCCCGCCATGGCGGAGTGAATTCCGCTGCCCGCGAGCTGGACGTGTCGCCCTCCGCCGTCAGCCATCAACTGCACCTGCTGGAAAGCTTTCTGCAGCAAGCGCTGACCTTGCGCCAGGGCCGCAACCTGGTGCTCACCGAAGAAGGCCGCGAGTACTACCGCGCAATTCGCTCGGCCTTCGCCGTACTGCGCAGCGCCACCGAACATGTGCGGGAAAAAAGCGCCACACGCCAGGTCACCATCAGCCTGATCCCGCTGTTCGGCATCAACCTGTTCATCCCGCGCCTGGCACAGTTCCTCAAGGACCACCCGGCGCTGGACATCAACGTCACCTACGCCAACCACCGCAGCTACCCCAGCGACGCTGCCGATTTATCGATCCGCTTCGGCACCGGGCACTGGCCGGGGTACCACAGCGAGCCGCTGATTTCCGGGGCGGTGACGCCGTATTGCAGCCGCGCATTCCTGGAGCAACACGGGCCGATCGACACACCTGAGGCGCTGAGTGAATTACCGCTGTTGCACGACGAAGAACGTGGCACCTGGAGCCAATGGTTCCAGGCCGCCGACGTGCATCACGGGACCGCGTTGAATGGTTTGCTGCTGGAGGATGGTCAGTTGGCGCTGACGGCCACGCTGACCGGATTGGGCTGCTCACTGCTGCGCGCGCCACTGGTTGCGCCGCATGTGGCAAATGGGGAGTTGGTGAAGCTGTTTGATCTACAGGTCGATGATGGCCGCCAGTACTACCTGTGCCGGCGGGCCAACAGCGAGTTGTCGAGCGAGGGGAATCACTTGTACGACTGGATCAAGAACAACCTTGCGGGGAATTGAAAACACCGCAGATCCAATGTGGGAGCGGGCTTGCTCGCGAATGCGGTGGTTCAGCCAGCACATGTATCGACTGACCCACCGCATTCGCGAGCAAGCCCGCTCCCACATTTTTGTGTGCGTTTCAATTCAGAATGGAGTCAGCTGCCGTTCCCGCCATGCGCCTCTTCAAAGAAGTAATCCTTCCAGCTCCCCGCCTTGTTCTTCAACACGCCCAACTCCTGCAATTTCTCGGCATAGATATAGGTACGCTGCGGCACGATGGTGAAGTCGATTTCCGGGTCCTGGACAATCTTCTCCACCAGCGCCAGCGGTAGCTTCGACTGCTCTACACGAATGTAAGCCTGGGCCGCTGCCGGCTTGTCGGCCTTGATGATTGTCTCGGCCTCGGCCAACGCGTCATAGAACGCCTTGTAGGTCTTGGGGTTCTCGTCGTGGAATTTCTCGGTGGTGTACAGCACATTGAACGTCGCCGGGCCGCCGAGAATGTCGTAGGAACTCAGCACCTTGTGCACCTTGGGATTCAACAACTCCTGGTACTGGAACGGCGGGCTGGAAAAATGCGCGTTGATCTCCGAACCGCCAGCAATCAGCGCCGCAGTGGCGTCCGGATGCGCCAGGCTGATGGAGATATCGTCGAACTTCTTGTAGTTGTCGTTCCCGAACTGCTTGGCGGTTTCAATCTGCAAGGTACGCGACTGAAAACCCACACCGGCGGCCGGTACGGCGATGCGGTCTTTTTCGCTGAAGTCCTTGAGGGTCTTCACATCCGGGTTATTGGTCAGCAGGTAGTTGGGCATCGAGCCCAGCGAGGCGATGGCCTTGACGTTCTGCTTGCCCTTGGTGCGGTCCCACAGCGTGAGCATTGGCGGCACACCCGCCGACACCACGTCCAGCGCGCCGGCCAGCAGCGACTCGTTCATCGCGGTGGCGCCGGAGATACTGTTCCACTCCACCTTGATGTCCAGGCCCTGTTCCTTGCCGTGTTTCTCGATCAGGTTCTGGTCACGAACCACGTCGAGGATCAAGTAGCCGATGCCGAATTGCTGGGCGATGCTGATCTTGCCTTCGGCGTGTGCACCAAGGCTGAGGAGCGCACTGGCTGCTGCCAGGAGCGTCAGGGTGGGTCGTTTTATTATCATGAGAACGCTGCCGCGAGGTTGAGAAGGGTTGCGAGCGTAGCGGCCCACGTACAGTGCGAAAAAGAATATCGCGATCTATGGATATACGAAAAACACTGCCCGCCGGCGCTGCTATATTGCGCGCCTGTGCCTGATGTCATCCCCGGAGCCACTCTGCATGCTGCGCACCAACCTCAACGAGATGCTGATCTTCATGGCGGTGGTCGATGGCGCCAGCTTCGTCGCCGGTGGGCAGGCGATGGGCCTGACGCGCTCGGCCGCCGGCAAAGCCGTGGCGCGCCTGGAGGACAGCCTTGGTGTGCGCCTGTTGAACCGCACCACCCGCACCTTGAGCCTCACCGACGAAGGCCGCGCGCTGTATGACCAGGGTCTGGAGATCCTCGCCGCAGTGGACAACGCCCAAAGCCGCATCGGCCAGCCCACCGGGGTACCGCGCGGTTTATTGCGGCTTACGCTGCCCGATACGTTCGGGCGCAAGGTGTTGCTGCCGTTGTTGAAGAAATACCTGCGCGCCTGGCCCGAGGTGCAGGTGGAAGTCAGCTTCAGCGACCGCACCGCCGATATCGTCGAGGACGGCTTCGACCTGGCCATCCGCATCGGCAGCGCCAACACCGACCGCCAGTTGGTGTCCCGGGTGGTCGCTCGTTATCAGGCGCTGCTGTGCGCCGCACCGGACTATCTCGCCGAGCGCGGCATACCCCGCGACATGGACGCCCTCGCCCACCACGACTGCCTGTATTTCAGCAGCCGCACGCGCAAGCAAAGCTGGCGCTTTCGCGAATCGGACGGCACCTGGGTCAAGGCGTACGGGCGCAGCCGCCTGCGCCTGGACAGCGGCGAAGCACTGCGCGACGCTGCCGTGTCCGGGCTGGGCATCGCCTTGCTGCCGGACTTCGTAGTGGCCGAGGACCTGGCCGCCGGACGCCTGGTACAGGTGCTGCCCGACCTGGACGCCGGAGACGTGGAGATCCTGGCGATGTACCCGAGCAAACGCTTCCTGGAGCCTCGGGTACGGCGCTTTATCGACCTGATGGTGGATGAGCTGGCGGACTGATCACCGTAACAAGGGCATTGGCGAATGGACGTCCCCACTGAGGCGACCGAAAACTACCCGCCCACGCCCTTCGGCTGGTATCGTGCCGCCCTTGAAAAAACCGCTGCGAGGAAATGGACCTTGAACACTGACGAAAAAATGACCGGGGACCTGTTCGAGGTGGACAAACGCCTGTCACTCAAGCCCGTGGTGGACTTCAACAACTACCTGCGCAGCGCTTTCGGCGATGGCCCCTGCACCTGCATCCGCTGCGTCGCCAGCGAAGGCAACGAGGCCGGTTACGAGTTTCAGCACACCTTCGATTTCGACGGCAAAAAAACCCACCGCCGCTTCGCCTCCACCGCCGGCAGCGACGTGCTGCTGATACTGAAGAAAGCCTGGTTGTCTTACACCAAGGCCGAGCTGCCGTTGAGCGGCGCGCTGGGGCTGGACACGGTGAAAGAGTTTGTCGAGCCGCAATTGCACAAGCGCGTGGCACCGCTGTTGCTGGCCAGTGGGTTGGTCAAGGATATGGAAGGTGAATGGCGGATGCAGCCGCAGGCCGCCTGATCCGCCCTGCGTTGATCAGTAACCCACGCCACGCACCCCACCCGAAACGCGAATGGATTCGCCGGTGACCCAATGGGCGTCGTCGGACGCCAGGAACACCGCAACCGGCGCGATATCATCCGGCTCGCCAAAGCGCCCCAGCGGCGTGCCCGCGATAAGCTGCTGGCCAAATTCCCCGGCAAAATTGCCGGCGGTGGCCGGCGTATTTGTATGCCCCGGAAGGATCGAATTGACCCGGATCCCCTTCGGCCCCAGTTCACGCGCCAAGGCGAAGGTCAGCGTATCCACCGCGCCTTTGGTCGCCGAGTAGACGCTGGAGGCCAGGTAGGGATCGGTGCTGAGGATCGAGCTGATATTAATGATGCTGCCCCCTTGGCCAAACAACTTGACGGCTTCCCGAGCAGCCAGGAGATACCCCAGTACATTGAGGTTGAACTGGCGATGGAACGCCTCTTCGGTCAAGTCCTCGATCATCTGGAACACCGCGACACCGGCATTATTGACCAGGATGTCCAGGCGACCATATTCGCTTCTGATGGTGTCGAATAGTTGAATCACGTCGGCTGCCAGGCTCATGTCGGCCCGAACACTCATTGCGTTGCCGCCGTCGGCCTGGATCTGCGCCACCACCCCATCGGCCTCGGCTTTGCTGGATGAATAGTTGACCACCACCGTGGCCCCCGCTGCGCCCAGTGCCTTTGCGATACCTGCGCCGATGCCTTTTGAGGCGCCGGTAACAACTGCGATTTTTCCGTCGAGCTTCATGATGTGACCTTCCAAAGGATAAGTGATACCGCTTGCCTACAGTATTCAGGCCGCAGCGGATGCAGCGGTTGCCGGTTCTTCTCCCGTGCTTGCCTATTCTTCTCGCCTGGCTTGCGTTGCCCGGCGGCGTGCCTCATGTTCAACGCCATGAACAATCAACTCGATGAACTGCGCAGCCTGGTCATGCGTGCTGGCAACCAATGGACTGATACCGGCTTGCCGCGTGTGACGATGGTGCGGGCCGAAGCCTGTGCCGATCAGGTCTACCAGCCGATGCTGCACCTGGTCCTGCAAGGTTCGAAGACCTTGTGGATAGGTGACCAGGAGCAAACCTACGGGCCCGCCAGCTATTTCGTGGTGCCCGTAGAGGTACCCGCCACCGGCCAGATTCACCCCTGCGCGCCGGGGCTGCCTTATCTGGCTCTGAGCCTGACCCTGGACCACAACGTGATCGCCACGCTATTGGCCGACGAGATCGAAACCGGCGAGCGCACGACCGACAGTTGCTTTGCCGCCGTACCTGCACCCGCCGAGCTGATCGATGCCTGGCTGCGCATGCTGCGGCTGATGGACCGGCCCAGCGAAGTTGCGGTATTGGCGCCGATGATCGAGCGGGAGATTCTGTTTCGGGTCTTGCAGGGCCCGCTACGGGCAACGTTACTGGACATGGCCCGTCCCGACGGCCGCCTGGCGCAGATCCGCCGCGCGACCGAGTGGATTCGCCAGCATTTCAATCAACCCTTTCGCGTTGAGCCATTGGCCGCCATGTCCGACATGAGCGTCGCGGCGTTCTATCGGCACTTCAAAGCCATTACGGCCATGACCCCGATTCAGTACCAGAAACGCCTGCGCCTGCTCAGGGCACGCTGGTTGCTGCTGTTCGACACCAAGGATGCAGCGTCGATTGCATTCAGCGTCGGTTATGAAAGCGCCTCACAGTTCAGCCGCGAATATGCCCGGCTATTTGGCTTGCCGCCGGGGCGTGATGCCGCCAGGTTCAAGGCGCCTGGCGGGTGACGAGGGTCCGGTGATTGGCTTACACGTCAATAATCGTGGTACCCGCGATGGTTTCGGCAAACCCCATACCCAACACTCGCCCCGGCGTTGCGAACCCCGGTTGGCGTTCACCGGCCAACACCCGGCGTGCCGCCTCCACCGCCGCCAATGGCGTGTAGGTGTAGCCGTTGACGGTCTCGATCACCGAACGCACCACCCGGCCATCGGCCCCTGTGACTTCTGCCACTGCCCGGGCACGATGGGCCTCACGCTGTTGAAGACTGGGGCCGTCGGGCAGTTGTGACAGGTCACCCTCGGGAAACGCATCGCCGCTGATGTGCACGAACATGGCGATATTCGGGATGCCCGTGGAATGCCACGCCGTCACCAAATCACCAAAGGACAGCGGCGCACACAGTACCGGGCCATCGCCAAAATCCATGAACTGCGGTTGTGCATCCGGGGTAGCGATGAGCTGCCCGTCCACCCGCACCAGGAGCCCCGCACCGATGATTTCACCCACGCTCAAGGCCGAGCCCCGGGACATGGGACCGGCGACCTGCAGCGCGACTTTCAGCGACTGCGGGTTCTGAACACGGCGCGCCACATGCATCGCCAGACAATCCGTCGGCACCACGTCCCAGCCAACCCCGGGCAACAGCATGACGCCTGCCTCAGCTGCACGCGCGCCCAGTTGCCTTGCCAAGCGGTAAACGTTGATTTCGGCGGTGATGTCCAGGTAGTCGACGCCTGCTGCAATACACGCCTGCATCAGCGCGCCCGCCGTCTGCGCAAACGGCCCCGCGAAGTTCAACAGCACGTCGATGCCATCCAGGGCGTCCGTTTCCAGGGTGTCCGGGCTGAATACTCGGTACGGCACACCCAGTTGCGCAGCCAGCGGTTCCAGCCGTTGGCGGTTGCGCCCGGCGATCACCAGGTCCAGCCCGTGTGCCTTGGCGTTTTCGGCCGCCATGCGTCCGGTGTAGCCCGTGGCGCCGTAGATCATTAAGGTTTTCATTGGACGTGCTGCCAGTTCTTGTAGACAAATTCCAGGCTGTAGCCGTCAGGGTCCAGCACGTTGGCCGCGTAGTAGTTCGGGTCATAGTGCAATCGTGCCCCAGGGGCTCCATTGTCGACGGCGCCCGCGTTCATCGCCGCCAGGTAAGCCGCATCGACCTCGACCCGGCTGCCGGCGACGAACCCCACATGCACCGCCCTGCCCTCGACCGCGCCCTCGCGCAACCAGAAGAAGATCCGCCCGTTCGCGCCGAACCCCTTGAGGTCCGGGTGGCCCGGCGGGCCGTCCTTGCCGTCGTAGTCGTGGCGCGTGGTGATGCCCAGCGGTGTCAGTGCAGCACGGTAGAAATCAATCGAGCGTTGTATGTCGCTGACCGACAAAAACAGATGATCCAGCATAGTTCAGCCTCGCTTTTCAGATGAGGTAACCGCCCGCGACCTCGATCGTCTGGGCATTGATCCAGCGGCCTTCGTCAGACAGCAACATGGCGATCACACGCGCCACGTCCTCTGGCTCCCCAACCCGACCAAGGGCGGTTTGTGCAGCCAGCAGCGCTTCGAACTCATCATTGAGCCCGCCGCCCAGTTCGGTACGGATGGCTCCCGGAGAGACGGCATTTGCACGGATATGCCGCTCGCCAAACTCCTTGGCCATGTAACGGGTGAGTACATCCAGCGCGCCCTTGAAGGCTGCGTAAGGTGCTACGCCAGCGGTGGCGACGCGAGTTGTCGCGCTGGTGAGGTTGACGATGCAGGCGTGGGCTTGCAGCAGCGGCAACAGGGCTTGAGTCAGGAAAAACGGCCCTTTGAGGTGCACATTCAGCAGGCCGTCGAACTGGGCCTCGGTGACCGATTCCAGGGGATTGAACAGTCCATAACCGGCGTTATTCACCAGGCCATTCAACCCACTCACACCCCAGGTGGCCGATAACGCCTGCTTTACCGCCTCGCCAAAACCTTGGAAGGAACTGATGTCGGCCACGTCCAATGGCAGCGCGACCGCCTTGCCGCCCGACGATACGATTCGCTGCACAACCGCCTGGGCGGCCTCTGGATGATTGTTGTAGGTCAGGATCACGCCCATGCCTTGCCGGGCACACAGTTCTGCGGTGCTGGCACCAATGCCACGGCTGCCGCCGGTAATGAGGATAACGCCCATGTGTGGCTCCACTGCTTGCTCAAATGAGTCACCACAGTAGGCTTGCGCGCCTGCGCCGACGCAGCCGTTCCTGCTCGAAACCTGCCTGTTTCTGCTTTTTGCTTGCACAGGGCACACCTGGGCGCTCAGCATGCCCGGCATGAACACACAACTGATCGAACTGCGTACCCTGGCCGCCAAGGCTGAAAACCGTCGCACTGAAACCGGCATCCCGCGAGTGGCCATGGTCCAGGGCGCGATTCCCGAGCACATGCTGGCCGCGGTGTACGACCCGATGATCAACCTGATCCTGCAGGGCAGCAAATCCATGACGGTGGGTGATCGCACGCTGCGATACGACCCGGCGACCTATTTCGTGATGTCCATCGAACTGCCCGCCGTGGGCACCGTGCACCCGGCGGTGACCGGCGAACCCTACCTGGCGGTCAGCCTGACCCTCGACCCGACGGTACTCGCGACGCTGCTGAGCGACTTGCCCAAACCTGCCGGGCGCTACGACCACGATGCGGGTTTTTCCGTGGCCGCCGTCACCCCCGAACTGATGGACGCCTGGCTGCGCATGCTGCGGCTGATGGGCAACCCTGAGGCGATCACAGCCCTCGCACCGGTATACGAGCGCGAGATCCTCTACCGCGTATTGCAAGGCCCCCACGGCTGGATGCTGCGTGAAATCGCCGCGCCGGACACCGCCATGGCCCGGGTGAGCCAGGCCATCCAGTGGATCCGCCGAGACTTCGCCGAACCGATCCGGGTCGAAGCCCTGGCACAGAAAGCCGCAATGAGCGTGTCGGCCTTTCACCGCCACTTCAAGGCCGTCACCAACCTGAGCCCGTTGCAGTACCAGAAGCGCGTGCGCCTGCTACAGGCGCGCACGCTGATGGTGGGCGGCGCCAGGAACGTCACCAGCGCCGCCTTCGAAGTCGGCTATGAAAGCGCCACTCAGTTCAGCCGCGATTACGCCCGGGTGTTCGGCCTGCCGCCGGCTCGCGATGCCGCGCGAATCCTCGGAGAAAACCGGAGCCCGAAGGCACGCTGACCACAACGTGCTAGCCTGCCATCGCACGCCCCCACGACAAGGAGTTGCCGATGGCCGAGCCAAGCAAAAAGATGAGCCTGATGGGCCTGACCACCCTGGTGGCGATCAACATGATGGGCTCGGGCATCATCATGCTGCCCGCCAGCATGGCGCAATTGGGTGCGATTTCGCTGCTGTCGTGGCTGATCACCGCCGTGGGCTCGATGGCGATCGCGTACTGTTTTGCCCAGTGCGGCCTCTTCTGCACCCGCACCGGCGGCATGTCGGCCTACACCGAAGAGGCCCACGGCAAGTCCGGGTTCTTCCTCTGTTCGTTCCTGTATTTCCTGTCGCTGATCATCGCCAATGTGGCGATTGCGATTTCGGCGGTGGGCTACCTGTCGTCCTTCATCCCGTGGCTGGGCAGCGGGCCGATCCCGTTGTTTATAGGCACCCTCGGGCTGATCTGGCTGACCACCGTGGCCAACTTCGGCGGCCCGCGCCTGACTGGCCGGATCGGCGTGATCACCGTATGGGGCGTGATCATTCCCGTGGCGGGCTTGAGCGTGTTCGGCTGGTTCTATTTCAAGGCCGAGGTGTTCAGCGACGCCTGGAACCCCAACCAGTTGCAACTGTGGGATGCGATTGGCGCGAGTATCCCGCTGACCCTCTGGGCCTTCCTCGGCATGGAGTCCGCGGCCCAGGGCTATGACGCGGTGGAAGACCCCAAGCGCACCGTGCCGCTGGCCTGCCTGCTGGGCACCCTCGGCGCGGCACTGGTGTATGTGCTGTCCACCAGCGTGATCCAGGGCATCGTGCCTAACGCCGAACTGGCCGAGTCTTCCGCGCCGTTTGCCCTGGTGTATGCGCAGATCTTCACGCCGCTGGTGGGCGATATCATCATGGCCCTGGCGGTAGTGGCGTGCATCGGCTCGCTGCTGGGCTGGCAATTCACCTTGGCGCAAACGGCCAAGATGTCGGCGGACCAGCGCCTGTTTCCGCGCTTCTTCAGCCGGATCAGCCGCGCCCACGCGCCCGTGTTGGGGCTGATTGCCTGCGCGGCGTTGCAGAGCTTGATTGCCTTGTCGACCATCTCGCCCACAGCCAGTGCGCAGTTCGGCAAGTTGGTGAACCTGGCGGTGGTGACCAATTTGATTCCTTACGTCACCGCGCTGACCGGGCTGCTGGTGATGATGCACAAAGCGCGGGTGGCGGCGGTGGTGTATGCGCGCAATACCACGGTGTTGCTGATTGCCGTGGGGTATTCGCTGTATGCGATTTATGCGTGTGGTGAGGAGGCGGTGTTTGGTGCGACGCTGGTGTTGGCGTTTGGGTATCTGTTGTATGGGTTTTTGGCGCGGCGGTTTATCACGGCCGGTGGTGGGTGAATATCCGTTATTTTGGTGATGGCTGAGATTGGTTCCGCTCTTACAGCGGCTCACTTTTGAAGAGCGCAAAAGTAAGCAAAACGCTCTTGCCCCACCACTCGGCTCCTCGCTTAGGCTCGGTGTGCCCTCACTCCGGCTTTGGACCGTGGGCCGCCGTCATGGGCCATCCCTGGCC
>NZ_JACAPY010000033.1:0-105900 GCF_013385455.1 Pseudomonas sp. G1002 | reverse complement strand
GATGGCCCGTCGCGGCGGCCCGCGGAACCGGGCCGGAGTGCGGGCATGCCGAGCCTAGGCGAGGCACCGAGTGGTGGGGCAAAGACCTTTTGGTTACTTTTGGGGCGTTTGCCAAAAGTGACCCGCTGTAAGAGCGGAACCATAAGCCGCCGTTACCGCAGCAACGGATATGTACTCGATCAACCAACCAACCAACCAACCCAAAACCCAAGCCCAAATAAAAGGCCTCGAACTAGCGAGGCCTTTTATTTGGGCTTCAATCTCTTCAACTCTGTGGCCTCATCCCTTGGGACATCCCAAACATGAACAACAACAACTCATGATCAGGCTTGGCCGCGACACCGACCTTGGCGATCCGCGGCATCGGGCATTGCTGCCCGACACCCTGCACCGCACTGAGAACTTGTGTCCGGGGCTGCTCCCAGGCAGCCAGGGCCAGGGCAGCTATGCCCAACGCCCCCAACAGAAACAAACCTCGTGCAATTTCTAGCTTCATTACGTTAAACCCTTGATAGCGCTGCCAAACGCCGTCTCGTAAAAGTAGCTCAGTTTTTGCCAGTCCGTAGCATTCCACGACGAATGGCGGCGTAACTGCAACATGTCATGCCGGGCCGCCCGCAAAGCGGTCAAGCGCTGCCGGCACTTCTCGAAATCCAGCAACGCCACCTCAACCTTCGCCGCGTCACCCTCACCCGTCACCCGCACAAAGATATGCTTGATATACAGGCAACCATGCTGCCAACGCCCCTTGTGCATCCGCGCCAACGTACCCGCGAGTTCCTTGAGCAAACGCTCATGCACCAACTCGCCATACTGCTCACGACCACCGGCGGCGTACCAGTTTTCAATCTCGTCGAAACCGTCCAGCGACGCCGTCACCAACAACGCCTTCCATTGGTGCTCAGGATCGCGACGGGCCTCGCAGAACACCAACTCCGGTACGCGTACATCCAGCAAGCGCAGGCCCTTCAGGGCGTCACGCTCACGCAACACAGTGGGGCGCCCAAACGGATGGAGCCAACTACGGTAGATATGACCGGTCTGGCGCTTGCTGTAGAGCAAACGCCCATTGGTGCCCGTTACCCGTTGCACACCACTTTCACCGCCACGACGACGATTGGGCTCTTCGACCCACTCGCCCTGCTGGCGCCAGAAATAATCAAATCGCTCTTCGGGAGCTACTTCACTACCTGGTAAACACTCGACAGCCATCCTGTTACCTCTTGCGCAATACATACACTCGCCACATGGCGTAGAGCGGTATGAAGTCCAGAGATTCCTGAACACGGAAACCGGCCTGCTCAAACTCTGCCTCAACAGTAGCAGCCGGTAACACAAACCGATTTTGGTAACCTTCCTGCTCACCCTTGTTGCGACGCCGCACTTCGGCACGCTTGCGTTTCCACGCCTTGAAGTTGCCATCCACCCACAACGAGATAATCACGCTGTCACGGGTAACGCGCTGAAATTCGCGCAGTATTGCCAGCCTGTGCTCAGGATCACCGATGTGGTGCATCAAGCGCATGCAGAAAATACTGTCGACCGCGTTATCTGGCAAATCGATATCAAAGGCAGACGTCTGCAAGGGGCGTACCCGTTTCACCACATCCGCCGGTTGGGCGACCGTGGCGATCTTCAACATCGACGCTGAGTTATCGGCGCCGATGATCACACGGTTGGGCTTTTCAGCCAGCAGTGGCCAGAAGCGCCCGGCACCACATGGCAGGTCCAGCACCAGGCCAGGCTCACCGGCCATGGCCAACGCACCACGGGCCAATTGCTCGTCGCGTTTGTGGGACAACCGGCGAGCCAGATTGTCCTGATGTTTGAGCAAATAATTCTGCGCGTGCTGATCGTCGTACTTTTCGGAAAATTCGAGCTTGATCGGGGTAGGCATCACCGGGTCTCCAGTTACTGATGCCTACAACCTTAAGAAGAATCCTGTGATCAACAGGTCAACACGTTGTGAAAAACTTGTCCTGTCGAATCGTATACATTACAAAACTTTGCAGACACAAGTCGTGGCATGATGCCATCTTCGGCGAAAATCAGGAAGTCTGCCGCAGCTTAGCGGCAGGGCAGGCATCAGGCTTTGACCTGACTCAATTCGACGTGAAAGCGGCAGCCGTTGGGCTCCATGGTGCTGAGGCTGACGCTCCAACCCTGGTTCTCGCAGATGCGCTGAACCAAGGACAAACCCAGGCCGAGGCCTTCACCGCGCTTTTCACTGCCACGCACAAACGGTTCGAACATCGCTTCGCGCTTGTCCTCGGGAATGCCCACGCCAGTGTCTTCCACCACAAAACCGCTCGGTTCCAGGGTAAGGCGGATCAAGCCATGCTCGGTGTAGTGCAGGGCATTACGCAACAGGTTGCCCATGACCGCGTGCAGGAAGGTCGCGTTGTAGCGGGTATCCAGTGGATTGCCCGGTTGATAGATCAGCTCAAGGCCTTTGCGCTCGATCGGCTCACGCCAGATCCCCAGCAAGTCCTCGGCCACCTGGGCCAGGTTGGCCTGGGGCGACATGCCGGCCTCCTCGCGCTGGGCACGGGCCAGCATCAGGAAGGTCTGCACCAGTTCGCGCATTTCTTCACAGGCCCGCGCAATGCGCTCGACCTGCTTGCGGCCGCGCTGGTCAATCGCGGGGTTCTCCAGCAACAGCTCGCAGGAACTGGCGAGCACCATCAGCGGGGTGCGCAATTCGTGGCTCACGTCACTGGTAAACAGTTGCTCCCGGGACAATGCCTGGCGCAAACGGCCCAGGGTGGCGTCGAAGGCCACGGCCAATTCGCCGACTTCATCCGCGGCGTAATCCGGCGCCAGCGGTGGTGCCAGTCCGAGTAACTGGTCGCGGTGCCGCACCTGGCGGGCCAGACGCACCACCGGCGCCATTACCTTGCGCGCCAGCACCCAGCCGAGGAATACCGCCAACGCCAGGCTGAGTACAAACCCCACCAGCACCACGGCAAACAGCACGCGCTCGCGCTCTTCGAAATCGCTCTGGTCTTGCAGCAGGACATAACGGCGGCCGTCGACCACCTCGACCATGGCATGGTAGGACAGCGCCTCCCGAAACACCTCGTGAAAACCAGGCTCCAGGTGGCGCAAGTCCTTGGGCAGTTCGAAATCGCCGGGGCCGCCGCTGAAGTAGAACAACTGGTCGGGCTCGGGGCGATGGCTCCAGTCCTCGACGCTGTCCATCAGCAACAGGCGTTGCAAGTCACCGCCCAGGCCTGCCGAAATGAGTTTTTCTTCCACCAGGTGCACCGTTGCGACGATGCCCATGGCGAAGGCCCCCGCCACCAACGCGCTCATCAAGGCGAAGGCGATGATGATCCGCTGGGCAAGGCTTTGCTTAAACTCCATCACGACCCTCGGCCAGGCGATAACCCACACCGTGCACCGTTTGCAGCAACGGCTTGGCGAAGGGTTTATCAATCACCTGACGCAGTTGATGGACATGGCTGCGCAGGCTGTCGCTGTCCGGGCAGTCATCGCCCCACAGGGCTTCTTCGAGAATCTCACGGCGCAATACATGCGGGCTTTTCTGCATCAGCACCGCCAGCAGCTTCAGGCCGACCGGGTTGAGCTTGAGCAGGCGCCCTTCGCGGGTGACTTCCAGGGTATCGAGGTCGTAGTTCAGGTCACCCACCTGCAAGGCACGGCGCCCGCCGCCCTGGGCACGACGCAGCACTGCTTCGATACGCGCGGCCAGCTCCGACAGCGCAAACGGCTTGAGCAGGTAGTCATCGGCGCCGGACTTGAAGCCCTGCAGCCGGTCATCCAGCTGGTCGCGGGCGGTGAGCATGATCACCGGCGTGTCCCGGCGCGCGTCTTCACGCAGGCGTTTGCACAGGGTGTAGCCATCAATGCCAGGCAGCATGATGTCGAGCACGATCAGGTCGTAATGTTCGGTGGCAGCCAGGTGCAGGCCCGACAAACCGTCCTGCGCACAGTCTACGGTGTAGCCCTTCAGCCCCAGGTAATCGGCCAGGTTGGCCAGAATATCGCGGTTGTCTTCAACCAATAAAATTCGCATGGGCAGTGTCTCCGTACGCGGTAACGGCCGTGTTGGCTCGCGCAGCTTAAGGCCAAGTATGGCTCACGGCTAGGCCTGAAGGCCGCGCCGATTACTGTTTTCAACCGATTGGGGAACTTAACGAGTTTTTCACTATAGGTTCACAACCTGACTACAGTGTCAGCGCGAAGATCGCGCCCATCGAAAATAAGGAACATTGACATGGGTTTTCCCAAAACAGCGCCAATGCGCTATTTGCTGTTGGTAACCGGTGCCTGGCTGGTGGTTTTTCTACTGACCCGCAGCGTGCTGCTAGTAACCCATCTGGATGAAGTGAGCGGTAACCTGCTGCCGGTATTCGGCGTGGGCCTGCTCTATGACCTCGGCTTCCTCGCCTATGCCGCCCTGCCCCTGGGCCTGTATTTGCTGCTGTGCCCGCCAGGCTTGTGGCGCCGTCGCGGCCATCGCTGGTTCCTGCAGGCGGTACTCACCGTCAGCCTGTTCGCCATGCTTTTCACCAGCGTGGCCGAATGGCTGTTCTGGGACGAGTTCGGCGTGCGCTTCAACTTCATTGCCGTGGATTACCTGGTCTACTCCAAGGAAGTGCTGAACAACCTGCTGGAGTCGTATCCGATCGGCAAGCTGCTGAGCCTGCTGGCCGTGATGGCGATCGTCTTGAGCGTGGTCTTGCGTAAACCGTTCAACGCGGCCATGGACGCGCCGTTGCCTGCGATGCGCAAGCGTCTGCTCAGTGCCCTTGGCCTGCTGCTGGTGGCCGGCCTGAGCCTGCAACTGATCAACCAGGACAGCCCGCGCAGCCAGGGCGGTAACGCCTACAACAACGAATTGGCCAGCAACGGCCCCTATCAGTTCTTCGCCGCTTTCCGTAACAACGAACTGGACTACACCCAGTTCTACAAGAGCCTGCCGGCGGATGTAGTCGCCAAGCAGTTGCGCGCAGAACTCAGCGAGCCCAACGCACGGTTTATCGGCACGGATCCGCTGGATATCCGTCGCGCCATTACCAACCCGGGCACGCTGCGCAAACCCAACATCGTGCTGGTGACCATCGAAAGCTTCAGTGCCAAGTACATGGGCAGCAACGGCGACCCGAATAACCTCACGCCCAACCTCGATGCGCTGCGCAAACAGAGCCTGTACTTCAATAACTTCTACGCCACCGGCACCCGCACCGACCGCGGCCTGGAAGCCATCACCCTGGCCATCCCGCCGACGCCCGGGCGTTCCATCGTCAAGCGTATCGGCCGGGAAAGCGGTTTCGGCAGCCTCGGCCAGCAGCTCAACGCCATCGGCTACGACAGCGTGTTTGTCTACGGCGGCCGGGGCTACTTCGACAACATGAACGCGTTTTTCAGCGGCAACGGTTACCGCGTGGTCGACCAGAGCAGCGTGCCCGAATCCGAAATCAGCTTTAAAAACGCCTGGGGCATGGCCGACGAAGACCTCTATAAACAGACGCTGAAACTGGCGGACGCCGACTACGCCAAGCAGCAACCATTCCTGCTGCAACTGATGACCACCTCCAACCACCGTCCGTATACCTACCCGGCTGGCCGCATTGATATCAAATCCGGTGACGGTCGCGACGGCGCGGTGAAGTACACCGACCATGCCATCGGCCAGTTCCTGGAGGCGGCGCGCCAGAAACCCTGGTTCGACAACACGATCTTTATTTTCGTCGCCGACCACACGGCGGGCAGCGCCGGCAAGGAAGACCTGCCGATGGTCAACTACCAGATCCCGCTGTTCATCTACGCACCCAAACTGGTAGACGCCGGCGAGAACGCGAAGCTGGCCAGCCAGATCGACCTCGCCCCGACCCTGCTGGGCTTGCTGAACCTGAGCTACGAGTCGACGTTTTTTGGCCGCAACCTGCTGCAGGACAACCCCCTGCCGCCACGGGTAGTAGTCGGCAATTACCAGTACCTGGGGTTGTTCGACGGCAAGGACCTGGCGATTCTCAGCCCGCGCCAAGGCTTGCGTCGGCATGACCAGGCCCTGGGCGACAGCCACGAAATCCGCGTTGGCAGCGATGACCCGTTGATCCAACGGGCCATCACCTACTACCAGGGCGCCAGTTATGACTACAAGCAACAGTTGCTGAGCTGGAGGGTGCCCAAGGACGAGGCTTCCCAAGTGAGTACACGCTAACCAAAATGCCCCGGCCAGGTCTGACCGGGGCTTTTTTTAGAGTCTGAGTTCGCCATGCACGCAATCGCTGTTCGTCCGTTATCCCAACCCCTCAACTTCTGGCTGTGCCTCGGTGTGCCTGCCGTTCTGGCGGTGGCCATGTTGCTGCTGGAGCTGACGTCGCTGGACATGGACATCGCCAGGCTGTTTTACGACGCGTCCGAAGGCGGCTTCGTGGGCCGGCACAGTTTTTTTCTGGAGGACATTCTTCACGATCGCGCCAAGCAGATGGTGATCGTGTTTTCGGTGCTGGCAATCGCCGGGTTTGCCGGGGCCTTTGTCTTTGAGCGACTCAAACCCTATCGCCGAGAACTGGGCTGCCTGGTGCTGTCGCTGGCACTGGCCACCTCGTTCGTTTCACCGTTGAAGACGGTGACCGGGGTGCAATGCCCGTGGAGCGTCAAGGAGTTTGGCGGCCAGGAGACGTACAGCGAACTGCTGAGCCCCAGGCCGCCGACCGACAAGCCTGGCCGTTGCTGGCCGGGCGGACATGCGGCGACCGGGTTTGCGCTGTTTGCGTTGTTTTTTGCCCTGAGGGATCGCCGACCGCGGATGGCGCGCTCGGCGTTCCTGTTTGCGCTGGGCCTGGGCACGGTGCTTTCGGTGAGCCGCACGATGCAAGGGGCGCACTTTCTTTCCCACAACGTGTGGACGGCAATTTTCAGCTGGCTGATTTGTTTGGGCGCCTATTACTTCCTGCTGTACCGGCCGGTGAAAACACCGCAGCCCGCCTTCCGCAAGCAGCCCGTGATGCCGTGATGAACAGCCCTTGCCTAGCCGGGGGCAAGGGCGCAACACTCTGCGCACTTTTTGGCAACGATCCTGCTGAGCCATGTCCGATACCCTGTTGCTGATCGAAGACGACCTGCCCCTGGCGGCACTGACGGCCGAGTTCCTGCGCGCCGAAGGCTTTAGCGTTGCAGTGGAACACCGTGGCGACCGCGCCGCCCAGCGTATCCAGGATGAACAGCCGGCACTGTTGATCCTCGATGTGATGCTGCCGGGCATCGACGGTTTTACCCTGTGCCGACAGATTCGCGACCACTACCCCGGGCTGATCCTGATGATGACGGCCCTGGACGAGAACGCCGAACAATTGGTGGGGTTTGCCGCCGGGGCCGACGACTACGTGGTCAAGCCGATCGACCCGCAACTGTTGCTGGCAAGGATCCGCTCGCTGCTGCGCCGCCATCCCCAGGCACCTCGCAGCTACTATCAGTGGGGCGCTTTTCGGCTGGACCTGAACAACCACTTCGCCTGGCTTGGCGAGGCGCCCTTGCAGTTTTCGGTGGCCGAATTCGAGTTGCTCGCCATCTTTGCCCGCCATTGCGGCGTATTGCTCACGCGGGAAAAGCTGCTCCAGCGCCTGCGCGGCCTGGAGTACGACGGGCTGAACCGATCGATTGATATGCGGGTGTCGCGCTTGCGCAAAAAGCTGATGAGCCTTGAGTGCCCCGTGACCATCCAGACCATCACGGCGCAGGGATACCTGTTCGTCGAAATCCCGACGGGGAGCCAGCATGCTGTCTAAAGTCCGCCCGTGGATGGCCATCGCGGCCGGCACCAGCTGGGCCGCCCTCACTTTTTACCTGCTGTGGTTGTGCTCGAACGCCTCGGTGTTTATCGGGGACTACAGTTTCCTGCGCCTGATGGCCGGGCCGGGTTATCTCGTTGCCGAGCAACTCAAGGCCTTGCCCGCCGAACAACGGGAAGCGCGCATCGAGTCACTGCAAGCACGCTTTCAGTACCCGGTGAGCCTGGTGAAAAAGGATGATATCGAGCTGCCGCCTGAAGCTATTGTGATGCTCGACCACCATCAGCCGGCGCAGAACAGTGATGAGGACGTCACCTACTTCCCGCTGGACGATGACACGGTGATTCAATTCGGTCCCTTGTGGGGAACTGCCGAAGTGAAGGACCTGCTGCAATATCCGGTGTACTGGGTGACCGCCTGTGTCGCCGGCCTGCCGGTACTGCTGTTTCTCTGGATTGCCCTGCGTGCCCGGCGCAAATACACCCATGACCTCGATGCCCTTAATGCCTGCATTGCTACCCTCGCCCGCTCGCCCAACACGCTGCTGCCCGCGATGAGCCAGGAGTGGGCGCCGCTGCTGCTGACCTTGCAACGGCATGCGCTGGATATCAGCTCGATGGGCGAACGCCACCGGGAGGTTTCCCAGGCGGTGTCCCACGAACTGCGCACACCCCTGGCGCGGATGCGTTTTGCCCTGGCACTGCTGAGTAAAAGCGCCGACCCCGACACCCGCACCCGCCTGCAAGAGCGCCTGCACACCGATATCGAAGAACTGGAGTCGCTGGTTCGCGCCAGCCTCGCCTTTGCCCGGCTGGCCGATGCACCCAGCGACCTGCAGCATGAGCCAATCAATCTCCATGCCTGGCTGCAGCAGGAGTTTGCCCTGCTGGACGGGCACCATCGCTTGCTGACCCTGGACACCGACCCGGCCGACCTGGAACTGATCGGCGACCGCGCCCTGCTGCATCTGATCGTGCGCAACCTGTTAAGCAACGCCATTAACTACGCCCGCGAACGGGTGAACGTCAGCGCTGCGTGCCAGGGCCAGCACCTGGTGCTGCATGTGGATGATGACGGCCCGGGCGTACTGCCGGAAAACCGCGAAAAGATCTTCGAACCCTTCGTGCGCCTGGCCATGGGCGGCGACGAGCCCAGCGGATTTGGCCTCGGCCTGGCACTGGCCAAGCGCGCCACCCACTGGCACGGTGGTGAGCTGTCGATCACCCGCAGCCCGTTGGGCGGCGCACGCCTGACCCTGACCCTCGCACTGCGCCCGGCCTAGGCTGTTACAGCCTGTGACAGTGGAACATCCGCGCTGCCGCTAACCTCGCGACCTTGCCCTTTGGATCAGGTTGGAGAGTCAGCTCATGCGTCACCCTAGACGGCATCTGCCCACGCTGCTGTTATCACTGTGCATGGCCGCCGGTTCATGGTCAGGCGGCGTTGCGGCCCAGAATGTCCAAGCGCCCTACTACCCCGGCACCATCCTGCCCAATCGCCAGCCCCAGGCGATCATGGATCAACAACTGGTCACGTTCTACAAGGACTGGAAGGCGGTTTACCTGTCGGGGGAATGCGGCAGCGGCCGGTATTTCATCAAGGTCAACGCCGACCACAAACCCGTGGGTGGTGGCGCCGCGCCCAACACCATCACCGTGTCCGAGGCCCATGGCTACGGCATGCTGCTCACTGTGATGATGGCCGACTACGATGACCAGGCCCAACGGACTTTCGACGGCATGGTGCGCTACTTCCAGGATCACCCCGCAGCGTCCGATCCCGGCTTGATGGCCTGGAACCAGACCGAGGGATGCGGCGACTCCACCGACCCTTTCCGTGGTGACGTCAGTGCCACCGATGGCGACCTGGACATCGCCTACGCCCTGCTGCTGGCCGATCAGAAATGGGGCAGCGAGGGCTCCATTGACTATCGCAGCGAGGCCAACACGGTGATGGCGGCAATCATGAAACACGAGGTGCACCCCAGGACTCAGCACCTGATGCTCGGCGACTGGGCCGGTACCGACGGTGACGCAGAGCTTGAGTACACCACCCGCAGCTCGGACTTCATGCAGTCGCACCTCTACAGCTTTTTCACCATGACCGGGGACAAGCGCTGGCAGGCGGTGCGCGACAAGACCTATTCGATCATCAGTGACTTTACCCAACGGTACAGCGCCAACAGCGGGCTGGTGCCGGACTTCATCAGCCACCTGGACACCTCGATCACCCCGGCGCGGCCCGATCTGGTGGAAGGCCCATACGACGGCAGCTATTCGTGGAACGCGGCCCGCTACCCGTGGCGCATCGGCCTGGATTACCTGATGTACGGTGACCCGCGTGCGCTGTACACCTTGACCACCTTCAATCGCTGGGCACGCGCCGTTACCCACGATGAACCGGGCAACTTCAACAGTGGCTACCGAATCGACGGCAGTGCGATCGAGGAAGCGCACAATGAGCCGGCCTTTGTGGCGGCACTCGGGGTCAGCGCAATGATCAACCCCGACAATCAGCTGTGGCTCAATAACCTTTGGGACAACCTGCAACGCCGGTCCATCCGTGACCATGACTATTACGGCAATACCCTCAAACTGCTGGGCATGGTGGTCATGTCCGGCCATTGGGAGCGGCCCCAACCGGCGCCCCTCAAAAAAACCGCACACGTGCCTGTCCATCCGTCATCCGGCTCTGCGGCACCGGGACCCGTGGCATCTTTGCCGCCCGCCTCGCACCTGATGCTGGCTCGCGGCTTCATGTTCAAGAAACTGCTGGGGCGTCGCGGCGTCAGCTGAGGCGTGCGTGTAAAGAGAGACGCGGAGCGTCCCTGGCGGCATTCCCACGCAGAGCGTGGGAACGATCAGCATAAAAAAACCCCGCCTGCATCGCTGCAGGCGGGGTTTTTCAGTATCGGGGTAAGGCTGGCTTACATCATGCCGCCCATGCCGCCCATACCGCCCATGTCTGGCATACCGCCGCCAGCTGGAGCATCTTCTTTGATCTCGGCGATCATTGCTTCAGTGGTGATCATCAGGCTGGCAATCGACGAAGCCGCTTGCAGAGCCGAACGAGTCACTTTAGCCGGGTCCAGGATGCCCATTTCGATCATGTCGCCGTATTCGCCGGTAGCAGCGTTGTAACCGAAGTTACCCGAACCCTGCTTGACCTTGTCGACCACTACGCTTGGCTCGTCGCCGGAGTTGGCAACGATCTGGCGCAGAGGTGCTTCAACAGCACGACGCAGCAGAGCGATACCGACGTCTTGGTCAGCGTTGTCGCCTTTGAGCTCGGAGATAGCCTGCAGAGCGCGAACCAGTGCCACGCCACCGCCAGGTACCACGCCTTCTTCAACGGCTGCACGGGTAGCGTGCAGGGCGTCTTCAACGCGGGCTTTCTTCTCTTTCATTTCAACTTCGGAACCCGCGCCAACCTTGATCACTGCAACGCCGCCGGACAGCTTGGCCAGACGCTCTTGCAGTTTTTCACGGTCGTAGTCGGAAGTGGTATCAGCCACTTGAGCGCGGATCTGGGTAACACGTGCCTGGATGTCAGCTTCAACACCGGCACCGTCGATCACGGTGGTGTTTTCCTTGGTCACGGTGACGCGCTTGGCATTACCCAGGTGTTCCAGGGTAGCGCTTTCCAGGCTCAGGCCGATCTCTTCGGAGATAACGGTACCGCCAGTCAGGACAGCGATGTCCTGCAGCATGGCCTTGCGACGATCGCCGAAACCAGGTGCCTTGACAGCAACCACTTTCACGATACCGCGCATGTTGTTCACAACCAGAGTCGCCAGGGCTTCGCCTTCAACGTCTTCGGAAACGATCAGCAGTGGGCGGCCGGCCTTGGCAACAGCTTCCAGAACTGGCAGCAGTTCACGGATGTTGGAGATCTTTTTGTCAACCAGCAGGATCAGCGGGCCGTCGAGCTCGGCGGTCATGGTGTCTGGCTTGTTGACGAAGTACGGGGACAGGTAGCCACGGTCAAACTGCATGCCTTCAACAACCGACAGTTCGTTTTCCAGGCCCGAGCCTTCTTCAACGGTGATCACGCCTTCTTTACCGACTTTTTCCATGGCTTCGGCAATGATGTCGCCGATGGAGCTGTCGGAGTTGGCCGAGATGGTGCCGACCTGAGCGATTGCCTTGGTGTCAGCGCATGGCTTGGACAGGGACTTCAGCTCTTTGACAATGGCGATGGTCGCCTTGTCGATGCCGCGTTTCAGGTCCATCGGGTTCATGCCGGCAGCGACGGCTTTCAGGCCTTCGTTGACGATCGACTGAGCCAGAACGGTAGCGGTGGTGGTGCCGTCGCCTGCGTCATCGTTGGCACGGGAGGCAACGTCTTTGACCAGCTGCGCGCCCATGTTTTCGAAGCGATCTTTCAGCTCGATTTCTTTGGCGACGGAAACGCCGTCCTTGGTGATGGTCGGAGCGCCGAAGCTCTTCTCGATGATCACGTTACGGCCTTTAGGGCCCAGGGTCGCTTTTACTGCGTCAGCCAGGACGTTCACACCGGCGAGCATTTTCTTACGGGCGGAATCGCCGAATTTAACTTCTTTAGCAGCCATGATCGATATTCCTTAAATACTTTGTAGTAACGGGAAGATGAACGGGGAAATCAGCCTTCCAGAACAGCGAGAATCTCGTTCTCAGCCATTACCAGCAGGTCTTCGCCGTCGACTTTCACAGTGTTGCTGCCGGAGTAAGGGCCGAACACAACCTTGTCACCCACTTTCACAGCCAGCGCACGTACTTCTCCGTTTTCCAGGGTCTTGCCTGGGCCAGCAGCGACAATCACACCGTGGTTGGCTTTTTCAGCAGCCGAACCTGGCAGCACGATACCGCCAGCGGTTTTCTTTTCTTCTTCACTGCGACGGATGACGACGCGGTCATGCAGAGGACGAAGCTTGCTCATTGTCGATCTCTCCTAATTGTGTTTTTCATCGGCCGGTGTCAATTCCGGCTAGTTAAATTCCGGCGGTGCCGGTCGCGGTTCGCGGCGCGAAACGCGGAAGTCTGTCTGGTGTCGCCACCAGAAACCTTGCGGTGACCGTTACATAAGGGCGCATAAGCTTATTACAAGGGTACCGAGATGAAAATTTTTGTGTCGGGGGGCGTCTTCAAAAGCCGCACGGCACCCGCGGGTGCCGTGCCAGTGAGGGGATTACTTGGGGTCGCGGTGTTCGAACTCACCTTCGATCACGTCACCTTCGCGCCCCAGGGGCTGGCGCGGGGCCGGGCCACCACGGGGTTGCAGGTCATCGGCAAAGGCGCGCTGGCGAATGGCAGCCTCTTCGGCACGCTGGCGCATCTTGCCCGCCAGCACTTTGCGAGTGAATGGCAGCAACATCACCAGGCCAACCACATCGCTGATAAAGCCCGGCAGGATCAGCAGGCCACCGGCCAATGCCATCATCAGGCCTTCGAGCATGGTCTGGGCCGGCAGCTCGCCGCGATTCAGGCTTTCACGGGCACGCAGCGCCGTGGCCAGGCCGGCGACGCGCAGCACCAGTACGCCGAGCATCGAGCCGAGAATGATCAGCAGCAGCGCCGGGAAAAACCCGATTGCCCCGCTGACTTGTACGAATACGAACAGCTCAAGCACCGGAAACAACAAAAAAAGCAACAAAAAAGGGCGCATCAAATGGTTCCTCAACGCAAGAATGCCTTGCTACTCCACCTTAGATGACGTCGCCGTTTCGTGAATTCAAGCTTCAGCGGCTGCTTTTTTCGGCCAGACCTCGGCGTGAGCCAGGAAAACCAAGGCTTCGCGTACTTGTGTCGGCGTGTTGCAAGGCTCGGCAAAGGGCAGCCAGTAGAGGGCCTGGCCAATGCGCAAGTGCATGCCTTCGCTGTCGATACCGGCCAGTTGCGCAGGCTCGGAGGTCGGCAGGCCGGCCAGTTCGACATAGTGGGCAATCGCCTTGGTGTGGTCGCTGTTCATGTGCTCGACCATGCTCAGCTCGGCCTTGCCGGCAAACGGATTGGCCAGGGTCAGTTGGTCGACCCAGTGGATCGCGCCGAACCCGCCGATATAACGATGGCGCACCGGCTTGAGCACCCAGAAGTCAAAATCATGGGCCTTGTGGTAGTTCGCCGAGTCCGGGAAATAGCGGTAATAACGCTCGGCGGCGGCTTCAATCGCAGCGCCGTCTTCGAGCTTTTCGGCCTCGGCGAGGTAGGTCAGACGCCCTACCGCTTGCACGTCGTCGGCCTCACGCTCACCGACCAGCAACGAGCACTTGGGGTCTTTCTGCAGGTTGTGGGTGTGCTGGGCGATACGGCTGATCAGGATCAGCGGCCGACCCTCGGCGTCCAGGCAATACGGCACCACCGAGCCAAAAGGGAAACCGGGCATGGCCTTGGACAAGGTGGCGAGTGCCCCACGGTATTCCTTGAGCAGTAGTTCTCGGGCATTCTTGGCAACGTGCGCGCTCAACTTATGACTCCTTCGATAAATTTCGTCAAAAAACAAACCTGGATAGCCGCTTAATTCTGCCCACAGGACTTGCGAATGCATCTCAACGACAAAGTAATCATTATCACCGGCGGTTGCCAGGGTTTGGGCCGCTCCATGGCCGAGTATTTTGCCGCCAAAGGTGCCAACCTGGCGCTGGTGGACCTCAATCAGGAAAAACTCGACCAGGCGGTGGCCGCCTGCCAGGCCCATGGAGTGAAGGCCCGCGCCTATCTGTGCAACGTGGCGAATGAAGAGCAGGTGACCCACACCGTGGCACAGATCGCCGAAGACTTCGGTGCGATCAACGGCTTGATCAACAACGCCGGGATCTTGCGTGATGGCTTGCTGCTCAAGGTCAAGGACGGCGAGATGACCAAGATGAGCCTGGCCCAGTGGCAGGCGGTGATCGATGTCAACCTCACCGGGGTGTTCCTGTGCACCCGTGAGGTGGCGGCAAAAATGGTGGAGCTGAAGAACCAGGGCACCATTATCAACATCTCGTCGATCTCGCGGGCCGGCAATGTCGGGCAGACCAACTACTCCGCCGCCAAGGCCGGTGTAGCGGCCGCCACTGTGACCTGGGCCAAGGAGCTGGCGCGCTACGGCATCCGCGTGGCGGGCATCGCACCGGGGTTTATCGAGACCGAGATGACCCTGGGCATGAAGCCCGAGGCCTTGGAGAAGATGACCGCCGGCATTCCCCTCAAGCGCATGGGGCGGCCTGAGGAGATTGCCCATTCAGCGGCGTATATCTTCGAGAACGACTACTACACCGGGCGGATTCTGGAAATGGACGGCGGGTTACGCCTTTAATTACCAGGCGGCTCGTTACCAGGCGACGCCGAACCCTGCGGTGTAGCGGGTCTTGCTCAACGCACTTTCCGAGTCGCCACTAATAATGTCGCGCTCGGCCTTGAGGTTGAGGGAGGCCCACTCGGTGACTTTGTAGCGCAAGCCCATTTCCGCATCCAGGGAGTACTCGGACGGCCCGGCCAGCGGCTTGCCCACTTCGCCATTGGTGAAGAATTCAACGGTCTTGCCCACCAGGTAGCGGTTGTAGTTCCACTTCATGGCCAGCGAATAGAAGTTGTCCTTGCCGCCGTCCTGGTATTCATAGTCGGTGCGGTTGACCAGCGAACCGAGGGAGAACGCGCCCAGTTCGTCATCCCAGAATTGGTAGCCCGGGCCGGTACCCACGGTGCGCTGGCGGGACAGGTCCTCGACCTTGTCGCGCTTGTAGGTCAAGCGGCCCTGCCAGAACCAGTGTTCGGTAATAAACCGGTCCAGGTCGTACTCCAGCGCCCAGTTGTCGGTGGTGGTCACGTCGTCCTGGAATTCGCGGTTGTACTCGCCCTCGGCGGTATGGCGCCACTGGCCATGGCGGGCAGTGGTCTTGAAGTCGATGTCGTAGTCGTTGGTGTCTTTTTCCGCGCGCTTGTAGTCCAGCGCCATATCGACATTGCCCTTCCACACCAGGTCCTCGATCACCGGCTTGGGCTTGATGATCTGCTGGATGCTCGCCAGCTCGACGGTCTTGGGCGCCTCGCCGTTGGCCAGGATGACCTTGCCATCGTCGGCCGGCTGCAGGGACTTGGCCTTCTCACCGCTGTAGGCATCCTGCTTGACCAGCAATTCCTGATCGCTCTCCAGGGTCTTGACCTGCTTCCAGTCCACCGGGATCGCGCCGGCATAGTCGGTCTGGATCAGCAGCTTGCCACCGTCGAAAACCTTGATCTTGCCGGTCAGGCGGTCACCGTTCTTCAACCAGACGGTGTCGGCGAGCAACGGGGTGGAGGCGCTGAAGACAGCGAGGCACAGCAGGGTTCTGGACAACATAAGCGGATATGGGGCTCGAGTTTGACGAAAAAACGGGCATTATCGGGGTGGATAACTTCTTAGCAAGGACTGACTCGGGTATTCGTATCGAGTTCCGCTCTCAGCCCCCCATTTTGCAGAAATTTCTTACAAATAGACGGATATTTTCATCGGATATGCCACCGTGAACGAACTGACCGACGCTCCGCAAAGCCCCGCTGAAATGCGCCGCACCGTGCTGTACCTGACCCTCGCCCAAGTACCCGAAGGCTGCGTGATCAGCTACGGGGAGCTGGCACACCTCGCCGGTTTGGGTCGCGCCGCACGTTGGGTGGGTCGCACCCTGAGCCAACTGCCCGAGGACACCAAACTGCCCTGGCATCGCGTGCTGGGTGCCGGTGGTCGGATAAGTCTGCCGGTGGGCAGTGCCTCGGGTGACGAGCAACGTGCGCGTTTGCGCGGCGAAGGCGTCAGCATCCTGAACAATCGTGTTGATATTCAGCGTCATGGCTGGCGCCCGGTAGAGCACAGCGGTTAGAGTGCGCGCTTTATTTGCGTAATTCTGAGGCAGACTCCAGCCCATGCCCCGTAAAACCTGGCGCGCCGCGCTCGCCGCCTATGCCAGCCCCTCGACGTTAGTGCTGTTGCTGCTCGGCTTTGCTGCCGGCTTGCCTTACATGTTGGTGTTCTCGACGCTCTCGGTATGGTTGCGCGAGGCCGGCGTGGCCCGCGAAACCATCGGTTATGCGAGCCTGATCGGCCTGGCCTATGCCTTCAAGTGGGTCTGGTCGCCCCTGCTCGACCAATGGCGCCTGCCACTGCTCGGCAAGCTCGGACGTCGTCGCTCCTGGCTGGTACTGTCCCAGACGCTGGTGATCCTCGGATTGATCGGCATGGGTTTCTGTGATCCGCAAAAGCATCTGTCCTGGCTGATCGCCATCGCCGTGATCGTGGCCTTCGCTTCCGCCACGCAAGACATCGCCGTAGACGCCTACCGCCTGGAAATCGCCAGCGACAGCCAGCAGGCCGCGCTTGCCGCCAGCTATATGTCCGGTTATCGCGTGGCCGCGCTGCTTGCCACCGCAGGTGCGCTGTTTTTTGCCGAAGGCTTCGGTTCCACCGGGTTCAACTACAAGCATTCGGCATGGGCCGGTACGTACGTGCTGTTTGGTGCACTGATGGTGCCTGCGCTGCTGACCACGCTGTTCATGCGCGAACCCAATGTGCCGCTGCGTACCCAATTGCAGGCCGGGCGCTACAGCTTTGCTCACCAGCTGGTCTCGGTGTTCGTGTTGATCGTGCTGCTGGTGTCGGTGCCGGCGATGTTCACCCAGTTGTACAACACTGATTTCGCCAGCGTGCTGTTCCATGGGGTCAGCCTGCTGGACCTGCTGCTGGAAGATCGCGCGTTCCTGCGGGCCATCCTCTACATCATCCTGACCACGCTGTGCCTGTCGACCATGGGCCGCCGGGGCCTGGCGCCGGTGCTCACGCCGGTCAACGATTTTATCCTGCGCTACCGCTGGCAGGCCTTCCTGCTGTTGGGGCTGATTGCCACCTACCGCATGTCGGACACGGTAATGGGCGTAATGGCCAACGTGTTCTATATCGACCAGGGCTTTACCAAGGACCAGATCGCCGGTGTCAGCAAAGTCTTCGGCCTGATCATGACCTTGCTGGGCGCCGGCATGGGTGGCCTGTTGATCGTGCGCTTCGGGATTCTGCCGATCCTGTTCATCGGCGGCATTGCATCGGCCGGCACCAACCTGCTGTTCGTGATGCTCGCCGACATGGGCCCGGACCTGCAGATGCTGATTTTCACCATCTCCCTGGACAACTTCAGTTCCGGCATGGCGACCTCGGCGTTTGTCGCGTACCTGTCGAGCCTGACCAACCTGAAGTTCTCCGCCACCCAATACGCCCTGCTCAGCTCGATCATGCTGCTGCTGCCGCGCTTGATCGGCGGGTATTCGGGGGTGATGGTCGAGAAGTTCGGTTACCACAACTTCTTCATGATCACCTGCCTGCTGGGTGTGCCGACGCTGGTCCTGATCGCCTTGCACTGGTTTCAGGAAAGCCGGCGGATTCGCTTGAATCCTCCCGAGGAAAACAAATCACTGTAGGAGCTGGCTTGCCTGCGATTGCATCACCGCGGTGTAACTGACACACCGTGTTGCCTGCATCGCAGGCATGCCAGCTCCCACAGAAGCCCTGCTCCAGCAACCAGATGCCTGTACGTCGGCAGCAAGCGCCCGTACAATCCCAAGTCATTTCAAGTCCAAGCAACCGACAACGGCCTACCATGCGCACCAGTCAATATTTGCTCGCCACACAGAAAGAAACGCCTTCCGACGCGGTCGTGATCAGCCATCAGCTGATGCTGCGCGCCGGCATGATCCGCAAACTGGCCTCGGGCCTGTACACCTGGCTGCCCATGGGCTTGAAGGTGATGCGCAAGGTCGAAGCCATCGTTCGTGAAGAAATGAACGCTGCCGGCTCTCTGGAAGTGTTGATGCCGAGCACCCAACCGGCTGAGCTGTGGCAGGAATCCGGGCGCTGGGAAGAGTACGGCCCTGAATTGCTGCGCTTCAAGGATCGTCATGGCCGGGACTTCTGCGCCGGCCCGACCCACGAAGAAGTGATCACCGACCTGATGCGCAACGAGTTGAGCAGCTACAAGCAGCTGCCCCTCAACCTGTATCAGATCCAGACCAAGTTCCGTGACGAAATCCGCCCACGCTTCGGTTTGATGCGCGGCCGCGAATTCATCATGAAGGACGCCTATTCGTTCCACGCTGACCAGGCGTCCCTGCAGGTCACCTACGACCGCATGCACACCGCCTACTGCAACGTGTTCACGCGCCTGGGCCTGAAATTCCGCCCGGTTGAAGCGGACAACGGCTCCATCGGCGGTGCCGGCTCCCACGAGTTCCACGTGCTGGCCGAGTCCGGTGAAGACGACATCGTGTTCAGCAACGGTTCCGACTACGCGGCAAACATCGAGAAAGCCGAAGCCGTGCCACGGGAAACTTCCCGCCCTGCGCCAAGCGAAGAGCTGCGTCTGGTGGACACGCCCGAGACCAAGACCATCGCGGCCCTGGTGGAGAAATTCAATCTGCCGATTGAAAAGACCATCAAGACGCTGATCGTGCGCGCCGAGGAAGAAGGCAAGCTGATCGCCCTGGTAATCCGTGGTGACCACGAGCTCAACGAAATCAAGGCCGCCCAGCAGCCAGGCGTTGCCAGCCCGCTGGTCATGGCCACCGACTCAGAACTGCGTGATGCCATTGGCGCCGGCGCTGGCTCCCTCGGCCCGCTGAACCTGCCACTGCCGATCATCATCGACCGTTCGGTAGAGCTGATGAGCGACTTCGGCATCGGTGCGAACATCGATGACAAGCACTACTTCGGCGTGAACTGGGAACGCGACCTGCCGGTTCCGACCGTGGCCGACCTGCGCAACGTGGTGGCCGGCGACCCGAGCCCGGACGGCAAGGGCACCCTGGAAATCAAGCGCGGCATCGAAGTCGGGCACATCTTCCAGCTGGGCAACAAGTACAGCAAGGCGATGAAGTGCGAAGTGCTGGGCGAGAACGGCAAGCCGATCACCCTGGAAATGGGCTGCTACGGCATTGGCGTATCCCGCGTGGTTGCGGCTGCCATCGAGCAGAACAACGACGAGAAAGGCATCATCTGGAGCGACGCCCTGGCGCCATTCCAGGTTGCCCTGGTACCGCTGCGCTACGAAACCGAGCAAGTACGCGAAGCCACCGACAAACTGTATGCCGAACTCACGGCTGCCGGTTTTGAAGTGCTGCTGGATGATCGGGACAAGAAAACCAGCCCAGGCATCAAGTTCGCCGACATGGAATTGATTGGCATCCCGCACCGGATCGTGGTCAGTGACCGCGGCCTGGCCGATGGCAATCTGGAATACAAGAGCCGGACCGAAGCCGAGGCCCAACCGTTGCCGGTGGCTGACGTGCTGTCTTTCCTTCAGGCGCGTATTCGTCGCTGAAAACCAGATCAAGAGTCGTCATGTTCAAGCGAAACACCATAGCCCTGGGGGGCGCCACGTTATGTGGCGCCCTGCTGGTCAGCGGCTGCGCCAACCAAATGTCGCAACGCAGCGAGCACGAGGAACGCATCGAGCGCAAATTGCTCGATCACAGCCTGCAGATCGACGTGGGCGAGCCGAAGGTGCTGGAGCTGCCGCAACGCCGGGTGCGCATTCACGAGCAAAAGACCTTTGAGGTCACCGAGTTCGAAGTTACCCGTCGCTACGACCGCTACACGCCCTACCAGCCCTGGCGCAAACTCTATGAGATGCCCCTGGGCGCGGTCGCGCTGGTGGCGGGCGTCGGCGCCAACGTGGCGAACGTGTTTGCCCTGGGCAACCTGCCTGCCAGCATGACCCGGGATTGGCTCAGCTATGGCGTGGACGGGCTCAACCCGTTCATGAACGTGCAATCCAACGGCCGTGCGCAACAGAACCTGGCGGGTATCGATGAAGTCCAGCGCGACAAGCGCGTGGAGTATTCGAGCCTGCCCTGGAGCGAGCGCCCGGTACAGGTGACTGCCGGCAAGCAAACCCATGAGCTGACCACCGACCGCGATGGGGTGCTGCGCCTGAACCTGTTGGACAGCCCGTTTGCCGAGCAGGACCTGAACCGCATCAGCACCCTGAAGATCAGTGTTGAAGATGCCCAGGATGACGTGCACTCGGACTCATCCCTGGCCATCAGCGGCACCCTGCGGGGCAAATTGCTCGAAGCTCACGGTTTGATCTATGACGACCTGGAAGACGACGAGGTCAACGAGTGGGTGCACCGGGTCAAGCGCCTGTCGGAGCTGGGCCTGGAAGAAGAAGCCAGCGAGCTGGAACAGAGCCTGATCGAACTGACCCGCAATGATCCGGAGTTGCAGCAGGAATTCCTGCAGGCCTTGACCAAGGATGCCGGACGCCTGGTGGCGGATCCCGGAGCACGCTGAAGCCTTTAAATGTGGGAGCGGGCTTGCTCGCGAATGCGGCGTGTCAGCCAGCACATGCGTCAACTGACACACCGCATTCGCGAGCAAGCCCGCTCCCACATTTGGCTTTCGGTTTCTACCAGGGAAATTGGAGCTGCTCGTTGCCGTTGCTCAAATCCAGCAAACGCACGCCTATTCCCAGCAATCGCACCGGCTTGTCGCCGCGATTGAACGCCTGGGTCAGCAACTGCCGGTAGCTCTCCAGGTCCCGCCCCGCCCCCGCCTGCTCCAGGGTCGTCTGGGTAAAGTCGTGAAACTTCACTTTGACGAACGGCTTGCCCGCCCGATAACTGCTGTCGATGCGCGCCATGCGCCCGGCCAGGGTGTCCATCAGCTCCGGCAGTTTTTCCAGGCAACTGGGCAAGTCCGGCAGGTCGACATCGTAGGTATTTTCCACGCTGATGGATTGCCGGCGGCTGTCGTTCTGCACCACCCGGTCATCAATCCCACGCGCCAGGCTCCAAAGCCGCTCGCCAAAACTGCCAAACTCTCGCACCAGCGCCAACTTGTTCCACTCCCGCAGTTGCAGGCAGTCCTCGATCCCCAGCCGCGCCAGCTTGTCGGCCGTCACCTTGCCCACGCCGTGGAGCTTTTTCACCGGCAGCGCCGAGACAAAGTCTTCCACCTGGTCGGGGGTGATCACAAACAGTCCGTTGGGCTTTTTCCAGTCGCTGGCGATCTTGGCGAGAAACTTGTTCGGCGCCACGCCCGCGGAAACGGTGATGTGCAACTGGTTGGAGACCCGCCGGCGAATGTCCTGGGCAATGCGCGTGGCACTGCCGCCGAAATGCGGGCTGTCGGAGACGTCCAGGTAGGCTTCGTCCAGGGACAACGGTTCGATCAGGTCGGTGTAGTCGCGAAAGATCGTCTGGATTTCCTTTGATGCTTCTTTATAAGCATCCATGCGCGGCTTGACGATGGTCAGGTCCGGGCACAGCTTCAGGGCATGGCGGGACGACATGGCCGAACGCACACCATAGGCCCGTGCTTCATAGTTGCAGGTGGCGATCACCCCGCGACGGTCTGCCGAGCCACCGACAGCCAGGGGCTTTTGCGCCAGGGTCGGGTCGTCGCGCATCTCGATGGCGGCGTAGAAGCAATCACAGTCGACGTGGATGATTTTGCGCTGCGTCATAGATAAGGCAGTGGTTCTGGGCAGAAAACGGACAGGCCGGCAGTATCTCACTCACACCTGTATATAGCACCAGTAGTTTGAATCTTCCGCTTAAGCGGTAGGAAAATTCGCAGGTGAATTCATTTTCTCAATCGAAACACACCCCCCAATAGAGCTGAAAGCCTCGGCCAGACTGGCCCCGCGGCCTATCAAGGGGCAACCTTGGAGAGCTAACCGATTGAACCACAAGCGCTTTTCTTTGAATCAGCGGTTGACACACTCGCGTTCCTCTGTAGAATGCCGACACACAGACGCGGGATGGAGCAGTCTGGTAGCTCGTCGGGCTCATAACCCGAAGGTCGTCGGTTCAAATCCGGCTCCCGCAACCAAACATCAAAAAAGGCTACTCGAAAGAGTGGCCTTTTTTGTGCCTGTCTGTTTTAGCCCTCGTTTCGATTGTCTGACAAAAAACCTTTCCCAATCGCGCACTTACCGCACCCGCGTGACAATCCGACGCTAAATTGCACTTATTTGACCCATCGTTCGATTAACGGTTGACACCCCGCCGTTGCTCTGTAGAATGCCGCCACACAGACGCGGGATGGAGCAGTCTGGTAGCTCGTCGGGCTCATAACCCGAAGGTCGTCGGTTCAAATCCGGCTCCCGCAACCAAACATCAAAAAAGGCTGCTCGAAAGAGTGGCCTTTTTTGTATCTGACGAAAAAGTCCTTTTGAAACAATGGCATGGCATCTTTCATGAAACCGTACACGGTTTGTAGAGTCCATCTCATTGCAAGCTATGCTAAGTCTTCAAGCACTGTCCTTCTACGACCAATGGGCGCTGTCGCCGCACTTCGCGATACGCGTTAATATTTGTAATTATTTTGTCCATAGGGATTGGTAACTTGGCTGGATACCTCCATCCTGTCGCGCACAATCCACGAGGTGATTGATGCGCGCCAACTCGTCTGAACCACAAGACTCTGTCACAGCGACACAACCGATCACTCCCACCCGTTTGCGCTGGCTGGATCTGTTGAGCAAATACCGCCAACCCATCGGGCTGGCCGTCACCTTGTTGCTGTTCGCAATCGCCCTTATCGCCTGTCGCCACCTGTTGCTTGAACTGGATCTGTACGCGCTCCACGATTCAATCCTTGAAGTACCCAAGCCTGCACTGCTGGGTGCGTTCGGTGCTGCTGTCGCCGGCTTTATCATTTTGTTGGGCTATGAATTTTCCGGTGCCCGTTATGCCGGCGTGAAGCTGCCTGCCAAGACTCTGGCCTACGGCGGCTTTACCGCATTCGCCATCGGTAACGCGATTGGTCTGTCGATGCTCTCGGGCGGCTCGGTACGCTACCGTTTATATGCACGGTATGGCATCGGCGCTTCGGAAGTGGCGCGCATGACCGTGTTTGCCAGCCTGGCCCTGGGTTGCGCCCTGCCGCCGCTCGCTGCGCTGGCCACCCTGAGCAACCTGCCTGCCGCGTCCAATGCCCTGCATCTACCTGCCAGCCTGCTCGGCGGCATCGCCGGTGCTGTGTTGCTGTTAACAGCCGCACTGTGCATCGGCATCTACCGCCGCCGCCTGCCGGAACAACCGTATCCGGACAACCTGCTGGTCAGGGCCGGGCGTCGCACCTTGCGCCTGCCGGGCCGTCGCCTGACCTTCCTGCAACTGATCATCACCGCCCTCGACGTGGCTGCGGCCGCTACCGTGCTGTATATGCTGCTGCCGGAAGCGCCGCCCTTTGGCCCGTTCCTGCTGGTGTACCTGCTGGCCCTGGCCGCCGGTGTGCTCAGCCATGTACCCGGTGGCGTCGGGGTGTTCGAAGCAATCCTGCTGGCTGCCTTCGCCGACAAGCTCGGTGCCGCGCCACTGGCGGCCGCACTGCTGCTGTACCGGATGATCTATGTGGTGCTGCCGCTGTTGATCGCTTGTGTGTTCCTGCTGGTCAACGAAGCCCAGCGCCTGTTCCATACGCAACAAAGCCTGCGCGCGGCCTCGGGCCTCGCTGCGCCGATCCTGGCCGTACTGGTTTTTTTGTCAGGCGTGGTCCTGCTGTTTTCCGGCGCAACCCCGGAAATCGACTCACGCCTGGAAAACATCGGCTTCCTGATTCCTCATCGCCTGATTGACGCTTCGCACTTTGGTGCCAGCCTGATCGGCGTGCTCTGCCTTCTGTTGGCCCAGGGCCTGCGTCGACGGTTGTCCGCGGCGTGGATGCTGACCATGGTGCTGCTGCTGACCGGCGCCCTGCTCTCCCTGCTCAAGGGTTTCGACTGGGAAGAAGCCAGCCTGATGACCATGACGGCGGTGCTGCTGGCGATCTTCCGGCGCTCGTTCTATCGCGCCAGCCGCCTGACCGAACTGCCGTTCTCGCCGCTGTACCTGGTGGCCAGCGTGTGCGTACTCGGTGCGTCGATCTGGCTGCTGTTGTTCGCCTACCAGGACGTGCCCTATAGCCATCAGTTGTGGTGGCAGTTCACCCTCGACGCCAACGCCCCGCGTGGCCTGCGCTCGCTGCTGGGCGCGGCCGTGGTGCTGGTGGTGGTGTCGCTGACCTGGCTGCTGCGTACCGCGCGCCCGATCATCCACTTGCCGACACCGGATGAGCTGGAGCGCGCCACCAAGATCCTGATGAACTCCGCACAACCCGACGGCGGCCTGGCGCTGACCGGCGACAAGGCCCTGCTGTTTCACCCCAACGACGAAGCGTTCCTGATGTACGCTCGTCGCGGTCGCAGCCTGGTGGCCTTGTACGATCCGATTGGCCCGACCCTGCAACGGGCCGAGATGATCTGGCAGTTCCGCGACCTGTGCGACATTCACCACGCCCGCCCGGTGTTCTACCAGGTGCGCGCGGAGAACCTGCCGTACTACATGGACATCGGCCTCACCGCGATCAAACTGGGTGAAGAAGCCCGGGTCGACCTCAAACGCTTTGACCTGGAAGCCAAGGGCAAAGAGATGAAGGACCTGCGCTACACCTGGAACCGCGGGACCCGTGATGGCTTGTCCCTGGAGATCCACGAACCCGGCCAGGCCCCGATGGAGGAGTTGAAAGTCATCTCCGACGCATGGCTGACCGGCAAGAACGTGCGGGAAAAAGGCTTTTCCCTTGGACGATTCAGCGACGACTACCTCAAGCACTTTCGTATTGCGATCATTCGCTTCGAAGGGCGCCCGGTAGCGTTTGCGAACCTGCTTGAGACCTACAGCCACGACCTGGCCAGTCTCGACCTGATGCGTGCGCACCCGGACGCGCCGAAACTGACCATGGAATTCATGATGGTCGGCCTGATTCAACATTATAAGAACCATGGCTACGCCCGCTTCAGCCTCGGCATGGTGCCGTTGTCGGGCCTGCAACCACGACGTGGCGCCCCGCTGACCCAACGCCTGGGCTCGATGGTGTTCCGCCGTGGCGAGCAACTGTATAACTTCCAAGGCTTGCGCCGCTTCAAAGACAAGTTCCAGCCTGACTGGGAACCCCGTTATATGGCCGTGCCCGCAGGACTTGATCCGCTGGTGGCACTGGCCGACACCGCCGCCCTGATTGCGGGCGGCTTGACTGGATTGGTGAAACGCTGATGATTCGACGCTCCTGGCGGTATGTATTGGCATTTTTGGTGGTACTGGCACTGATCCTCGGTGGCGGCTACTGGTACTGGAACCGCCCTGCACCGCAACCTACTCTGGAACAACTGCCACAGGCCGATGGCACGGTCCTGACCCGCGTTACCCCGGGTACCGCGCCCAAGGCCCGCGTGGCCGTGGCCGTGCTGGCCGACGAAACCCTGACCGACAGCCAACTGATCGCCCTGAGCCAGGGCGGCGCAGCGCAGATCGTCCAGGTAATCCTGCCCAAGGATGACTGCAAGCTGCAGGAACAAGCCCTGCAAACCGCCCTGGGCCAGCTTGCCGGCCCAGCGACCCTGGTCAGCGGCATCGGCCCTGGCGCATCCCTCGCCTGGCGCTGGCTGGCCGCACAGAACGACGACAAGGCCAATGCCATCTCCGTCGGCTTCGCGCTGGCGCAGCCAGGCTGCAACGACCCGCTGCCGAAGACTTCGGCCCACGGTAGCTGGCTGGTGGCCTGGAACGATAACCCTGACGATGATGCTGCCAGTTTCGTACGCGACACACCGCGTGCCACCACCAGCATCAGCGACTACGACGTTCACTACCCGCAAGTGCTGAACAACGAGCTGCGCAAGCAACTGGTGGGCTCGGACAACGGCGGCCTGGCGATCCCGGTGGTCGAAGTGCCGGCTGGCCAGGCCAAGGACACCGTCACCCTGTTCCTCTCCGGTGACGGCGGCTGGCGTGACCTGGACCGCGACGTGGCCGGTGAAATGGCCAAGATCGGCTACCCGGTGGTGGGCATCGACACCCTGCGCTACTACTGGCAGCACAAGACCCCGGAACAAAGCGCCAAGGACCTCGCCGAGCTGATGCAGCACTACCGGCAGAAATGGGGCACCAAGCGCTTCGTGCTGACCGGCTACTCGTTCGGCGCCGACGTGCTGCCGGCCATCTACAACCGCCTGCCGGAAAGCGAGCAGCAGCGTGTAGACGCGATCATCCTGCTGGCCTTCGCCCGCACCGGCAGCTTCGAGATCGAAGTGGAAGGCTGGCTGGGCAACGCCGGCAAGGAAGCTGCGACCGGCCCGGAAATGGCCAAGCTGCCGGCCGACAAGGTGGTGTGCATCTACGGTGCCGAAGAAGTCGACGAGAGTGGCTGCACCGACAAGACCGCTGTCGGCGAAGCCGTGAAGCTGCCTGGCGGCCATCACTTCGACGAGAACTACCCGGCGCTGGCCAAGCGTCTGGTAGACATCATCGAGAAGCGCCAGGGCAAGACCCCGGCCGAATAAGCGCCCACAAAAAAGCCCCCGCTGCCGCAAGGCACCGGGGGCTTTTTGTTGGGCTTACATTTCTACTTGAGTGCCGAGTTCGATCACCCGGTTAACCGGCAACTTGAAGAAGCGCAGGTTGCCGTTGGCGTTCTTCAGCATGAACGCGAACAACCCTTCGCGCCAACGCGCCATGCCCTTGATGCGGGACGCGATCACGGTTTCGCGGCTGAGGAAGTAGGTGGTGCGCATCGGGCTGAAATCCAGGTCATCCAGATGGCACAGCTTCAGCGCTTCGGGCACGTCCGGTTCATCGACGAAACCAAAGTGCAGGATCACCCGGAAGAAGCCCTCGCCATAGGAATCGACCTCGAAACGACGCTGGGCCGGTACACGCGGGATGTCTTCGTAGACCACCGTCAACAGCACCACCTGCTCATGCAGCACCTGGTTATGCAGCAAGTTATGCAGCAAGGCGTGGGGCACGGCATCCGGGCGTGCGGTCAGGAACACCGCCGTGCCTTGCACGCGATGCGGCGGCTGCACACGGATACTGCTGATAAAGATCGGCAGCGGCAGCCCACCTTCGTCCAGCCGGTCCACCAGCAGCTCCTTGCCGCGCTTCCAGGTGGTCATGAGGATAAATAACACAATCCCCGCCAATACCGGAAACGCACCACCCTGCACGATCTTCGGCACGTTGGCGGCAAAGAACAGCCCATCCACCAAGAGGAAACCGATCAACACCGGGATAGCCAGTACCGGCGGCCATTTCCACAGCAACAGCATCACCGCCGACACCAGAATGCTGGTGATCAACATGGTGCCCGTCACCGCCACACCGTAGGCCGAAGCCAGGGCGTTGGAGGACTCGAAGCCCAGCACCAGCAGGATCACGCCCACCATCAGTGACCAGTTCACCGCGCCGATGTAGATCTGGCCTTGCTCGGCGCTGGAAGTGTGCTGGATATGCATGCGCGGGATGTAACCGAGCTGGATCGCCTGACGGGTCAGGGAGAACGCCCCGGAGATCACCGCTTGGGAAGCAATCACGGTGGCCAAAGTGGACAACGCCACCAGCGGGACCAGAGCCCACTCCGGTGCCAGCAGGTAGAACGGGTTGCGGGCTGCCTCTGGATTTTCCAGCAGCAGCGCGCCCTGGCCAAAGTAGTTGAGCACCAACGCCGGCAGCACCAGGGCGAACCAGGCACGGGCAATCGGCTTGCGTCCGAAGTGGCCCATGTCAGCGTACAGCGCCTCGGCGCCGGTCAATGCCAGTACCACCGCACCGAGAATCGCCACGCCCATGCCAGGGTGAACGATGAAGAAGCGCACGCCCCACACAGGGTTGAGGGCGTTGAGCACCTCAGGGTGCTGGATGATTCCATGGATGCCCAGGCCGGCCAACACCAGGAACCACAGCACCATCACCGGGCCGAACAGCTTGCCGATGCGGTCCGTGCCATGTTTCTGGATCAGGAACAGCCCCACCAGCACCACCAGCGAAAGCGGCACCACCCAGCGCTCAAGGCCATCAAACGCCAGTTCCAGGCCTTCGACCGCCGACAATACCGAGATCGCCGGGGTGATCATGCTGTCGCCGTAAAACAGCGCCGCACCGATCAGGCCGAGAATCACCAGCACCGAACGCAACTTGGGGTAAGGTGCCGCCGCCCGCCGGGCCAAAGCCGTCAGGGCCATGATGCCGCCCTCGCCCTGGTTATCCGCGCGCAGGATAAACAGCACGTACTTGATCGAAACGACCCAGACCAGCGACCAGAAAATCAGCGCCAGGATCCCGAAGACCCCGTCGTGATTGACCTGAACCCCATAACCGCCAGCAAACACCTCTTTAAGGGTGTAGAGCGGGCTGGTGCCGATATCGCCGTAAACCACCCCCACTGCCGCCACCAGCATGCCGATCGGCTTTGCGTTGGACTGCTCGGCACCTGCTGCCTGACTACTTGCCTGACCCATCAACCACTCCTGCCCTTTGACCTGCGGTCTTTTATAAACAGCGCGCCTGCTGCGGGCGCCTATGCTGTCCACAGCATGCGCTGTTTTACTTCTCGTTACAGACGATTTATTGACCGAGGAAATTCACTCAGGTGCAACGGCGCGAAGCATAGCGCAGCACTCGTCGTATTTCCCTGCATAAAGCTGGTCAAGAGCGATTCCCGTCGCTAGAATTGCGCACTTTTTGATCAGAGGCACACCAAGTGCCCATCCGCCACCTTTCGTGCACGACGGGCGGCGTCATTCAATACCGAGGTTAGACATGTCCACCACCATCGCAAAAGCCAACCCCAAGGTCGGCTTTGTATCCCTGGGTTGCCCAAAGGCTCTGGTCGACTCCGAACGCATCCTTACGCAACTGCGCATGGAAGGCTATGACGTCGTGTCCACCTACCAGGACGCGGACGTGGTGGTGGTCAACACTTGCGGCTTCATCGACTCGGCCAAGGCCGAGTCCCTGGAAGTGATCGGCGAAGCCATCAAGGAAAACGGCAAGGTGATCGTCACCGGCTGCATGGGCGTGGAAGAAGGCGCCATCCGCAACGTGCACCCAAGCGTGCTGGCCGTGACCGGCCCGCAGCAGTACGAGCAAGTGGTCAACGCCGTGCACGACGTAGTGCCGCCGCGCCAGGACCACAACCCGCTGATCGACCTGGTGCCGCCGCAGGGCATCAAGCTGACGCCGCGCCACTACGCCTACCTGAAGATTTCCGAAGGCTGCAACCACAGCTGCAGCTTCTGCATCATCCCGTCGATGCGCGGCAAACTGGTGAGCCGCCCGGTGGGCGACGTGCTGGACGAGGCCCAGCGCCTGGTCAAATCCGGCGTGAAAGAGCTGCTGGTGATCTCCCAGGACACCAGCGCCTACGGCGTCGACGTCAAATACCGCACCGGCTTCTGGAACGGCGCGCCGGTGAAAACCCGCATGACCGAACTCTGCGAAGCCCTGAGCAGCCTCGGCGTATGGGTGCGCCTGCACTACGTTTACCCGTACCCGCACGTTGACGAGTTGATCCCGCTGATGGCCGCCGGCAAGATCCTGCCGTACCTGGACATCCCGTTCCAGCACGCCAGCCCGAAAATCCTCAAGGCCATGAAACGCCCGGCCTTCGAAGACAAGACCCTGGCGCGCATCAAGAACTGGCGCGAGATCTGCCCGGACCTGATCATCCGCTCCACCTTCATCGTCGGCTTCCCCGGCGAAACCGAAGAAGACTTCCAGTACCTGCTGGACTGGCTGACCGAGGCCCAGTTGGACCGCGTCGGCTGCTTCCAGTACTCGCCGGTGGAAGGTGCTCCGGCCAACCTGCTGGACGCTGCCATCGTGCCGGACGACGTCAAGCAGGACCGTTGGGAGCGCTTCATGGCGCACCAGCAGGCCATCAGCTCGGCGCGCCTGCAACTGCGCATCGGCCGTGAGATCGAAGTACTGATCGACGAAGTCGACGAGCAAGGCGCTGTAGGCCGCTGCTTCTTCGATGCACCGGAAATCGACGGTAACGTGTTCATCGACGATGCCAGCGGCCTGAAGCCGGGCGACAAGGTCTGGTGCACCGTGACCGACGCCGACGAGTACGACCTGTGGGCTGAAAAACGCGCATAAGGTGTAAAGAATTGAAAAAGCCCTGCCTCTGGACAAGATGCGGGGCTTTTTTAGGTCTATCGTTTTGCCCATCGGCGCCAATCATCGGCAAGGGGCAGCGGGCATGCGTCAGCATTCGGTTATCCATACACCCAAATCCAGCGACTATCAGGAACTGACCCGCATCTGGGAGGCTTCGGTGCGGGCCACCCATGACTTCCTGCCGGACAGTTACATCGAGCTGCTGAAAAACCTGGTGCTGACCCGCTACCTCGACGCGGTGATGCTGATCTGCACCAAGGACTCGCGCCAGCGCATCACCGGGTTTGCCGGGGTGGCCGCGGGCAAGGTCGAGATGCTGTTTATCGACCCCGAGCACCGTGGCCAGGGCCTGGGCCGGCAATTGCTGCGCTATGCCATCGAGTCGATGAATGCCGATCAACTGGACGTCAACGAACAGAACCCGCAGGCCCTGGGCTTTTACTTCAAGCAAGGCTTTGAGGTGATCGGACGCACGGACCATGACGGCATGGGCCAGCCTTATCCGTTGCTGCACATGCGTTTGCGCCAGGCCCAGCCACAGGCGCGTCGCGGCTAAATGAAATGGAGCCGGGATTAACCGGCGCCACACAGGTACAATAGCCGCCCCCTTTTGTTTCGGCCCTTGTCATGACTGAACCCCTACGCCTCTCCAAACGCCTCATCGAACTGGTCGGTTGCTCCCGTCGGGAGGCTGAGCTGTTCATCGAAGGCGGCTGGGTCACGGTGGACGGCGAAGTGATCGACGAGCCGCAGTTCAAGGTCACCACCCAGAAGGTCGAGCTTGACCCTGAAGCCAAGGCCACAGCGCCGGAGCCGGTGACCATCCTGTTCCACGCCCCCGCCGGCGTGGATGCCGAGACAGCCATGGCGTCGATCAACGCCGAGACCCTGTCGGAAGAACACCGCTTCAGCAAGCGCCCGCTCAAGGGCCACTTCCTGCGCCTGACCGCCAGCAGTGACCTGCAAGCCAAGGCCAGCGGCCTGCTGGTGTTCACCCAGGACTGGAAGATTTTGCGCAAGCTGACCGCTGACGCGAACAAGATCGAACAGGAATACGTGGTGGAGGTGTCCGGCGACATGGTCGCCCACGGCCTGAACCGCCTCAACCATGGCCTGACCTACAAAGGTAAGGAATTGCCGGCGGTGAAAGCCAGCTGGCAGAACGAGAACCGCCTGCGCTTTGCGCTGAAAAACCCGCAACCGGGTGTGATTGCCTTGTTCTGCGAAGCCGTCGGCCTGAAAGTCGTCGCCATTCGACGCATCCGCATTGGCGGAGTCTCCATCGGCAAAGTGCCGGTAGGCCAATGGCGCTATCTGTCCGGCAAAGAAAAGTTCTAAGACTTTTTTCGCCGCCGAATCTCTCGATACCGCCTGCCTGGGCGGTGTCCACAGTTGAATGACCAGGATTGCCCACCATGATTCACAACGACGTACTGCGCAGCGTGCGCTACATGCTCGACATCAGCGACAACAAGATGGTCGAGATCATCAAGCTCGGCGGCATGGAAGTCACCAAGGACGACCTGCTGACCTACCTCAAGAAAGACGAGGAAGAAGGCTTCGTGTTCTGCCCGGACGAAGTCATGGCGCATTTCCTCGATGGCCTGGTGATCTTCAAGCGCGGCAAGGACGAGAGCCGTCCACCGCAGCCGATCGAACTGCCGGTGACCAACAACATCGTCCTGAAGAAACTGCGCGTGGCCTTCGAATTGAAAGAAGACGACATGCACGCGATCCTCAAGGCTTCGGAGTTTCCGGTGTCCAAGCCTGAGCTGAGCGCGCTGTTCCGCAAGTTCGGCCACACCAACTACCGCACCTGTGGTGACCAGCTGTTGCGCAACTTCCTCAAGGGCCTGACCCTGCGCGTTCGCGCCTAAACCCGTGAACTACAGCGTCTCGCCCATCGGCTTTGTCCGCTCCTGCTTCAAGGAGAAGTTCGCCATCCCGCGCCAGCCACAACTGGCGCCTGCCGCCCGGGGCGTGCTGGAGTTGGTGGCGCCATTCGACCAGGGTGAGGCGGTGCAGGGTTTGGAACAGGTCAGCCATGTGTGGCTGCTGTTCCTGTTCCACCAGGCGCTGGAAGACAAGCCCCGCCTGAAAGTGCGCCCGCCTCGTCTGGGTGGCAACACGTCCATGGGCGTGTTCGCCACCCGCGCGACGCACCGGCCCAACGGCATCGGCCAGTCAGTGGTCAAGCTGGACAAGGTGGAAGATGGACGCCTGTGGATATCCGGGATCGACCTGCTGGATGGCACACCGATTCTCGACATCAAGCCGTACGTGCCGTACGCAGACATAGTTGACACTGCGACCAACAGCATCGCCAGCGCTGCGCCACAGCTGATTCCCGTGCAGTGGCTGAAGACTGCGCTGCAACAGGCAGAAGGCCACGCTCAGCGCCTTGGCGAGCCATTGGTGGCGTTGATCGAGCAGTGCCTGGCGCAGGATCCACGGCCGGCGTACCAGACGCCGGGGCCGGAGCGGGAATACGGGGCGCAGTTCTGGGATGTTGATGTGCGCTGGCACTATCCCGAAGCCGGGATGATTTGTGTGCTGGAAGTCGTGTCGGCCGGGTAAACCGGAAACAAATGTGGGAGCGGGCTTGCTCGCGAAAGCGGTGGATCAGTCAATACATCTGGTGACTGTTACACCGCTTTCGCGAGCAAGCCCGCTCCCACATTTTTTTTCGTCGCGCTTATTTCTCGACGAACGCACGCTCGATCAGGTAGTCGCCCGGCTCACGCATACGCGGGGAAACCTTCAAACCGAAGCTGTTGAGCACTTCGCTGGTTTCATCCAGCATGCTTGGGCTGCCGCACAGCATGGCGCGGTCGTCTTCAGGATTGATCGGCGGCAGGCCGATGTCACTGAACAGCTTGCCGCTGCGCATCAGGTCGGTCAGGCGGCCCTCGTTTTCGAACGGCTCACGGGTCACGGTCGGGTAGTAGATCAACTTGTCACGCAGGGCCTCGCCGAAGAACTCGTTCTGCGGCAGGTGCTCGGTGATGAATTCGCGGTAGGCGACTTCGTTGACGTAACGCACGCCGTGGCACAGGATCACTTTTTCGAAACGCTCGTAGGTTTCCGGGTCCTGGATCACGCTCATGAACGGCGCCAGGCCAGTGCCGGTGCTGAGCAGGTACAAGTGCTTGCCCGGCTTCAAATCGTCAAGCACCAGGGTGCCCGTCGGTTTTTTGCTGATGATGATCTCGTCGCCTTCCTTCAAGTGCTGCAATTGGGAAGTCAGCGGGCCATCAGGCACCTTGATGCTGAAGAACTCCAGATGCTCTTCCCAGTTCGGGCTGGCAATCGAGTAAGCGCGCATGAGCGGGCGGCCGTTGGGCTGTTGCAGGCCGATCATCACGAACTGACCGTTCTCGAAGCGCAGACCCGGATCGCGGGTGCACTTGAAGCTGAACAGAGTGTCGTTCCAGTGATGAACACTGAGGACACGCTCGTGGTTCATGTTGCTCATGTACGGGGGACTCCTGGAAATGGGTCTGCGCCAAATGATGGATGCGCAATTGCACAGCATTCTAATGGCGGCGACAATATCTGTTAACTGGATTATTAAGATAAGGGTTATCGGTTATATCGATATGCGATTTACTCTACGTCAACTGCAAGTCTTCGTCGCCGTCGCCCAGCAGGAAAGCGTCTCGCGCGCTGCTGGCCTTCTGGCCTTATCTCAATCCGCCGCCAGCACGTCGATTACCGAGCTGGAGCGGCAATCCAGCTGCCAATTGTTCGACCGCGCGGGCAAACGCCTGAGCCTCAACGCCCTCGGTCACCAGCTATTGCCCCAGGCGGTGGCACTGCTGGACCAGGCCAAGGAGATTGAGGACCTGCTCAACGGCAAGTCGGGCTTCGGCTCCCTGGCGGTCGGCGCCACGCTGACCATCGGCAACTACCTGGCCACGCTGCTGATCGGCAGCTTCATGCAGCAGCATCCCGAGAGCCAGGTGAAGCTGCATGTGCAGAACACTGCGCATATCGTGCATCAGGTGGCGCACTACGAAATTGATCTGGGTCTAATCGAAGGCGACTGCAGCCACCCGGACATCGAGGTGCAAACCTGGGTGGAAGATGAACTGGTGGTGTTCTGCGCACCCCAGCATCACTTGGCCAAGCGCGGCCAGGCGACCATGGAAGAGCTGACCCATGAAGCCTGGATCCTGCGGGAACAAGGCTCTGGAACACGCCTGACCTTTGACCAGGCCATGCGGCATCACCGCAGCGCGCTGAATATCCGCCTGGAGCTGGAACACACCGAGGCAATCAAACGCGCGGTGGAATCAGGCTTGGGGATTGGCTGCATTTCCCGGCTGGCGCTGCGCGACGCCTTCCGGCGTGGCAGCCTGGTACCGGTGGAAACCCCGGACCTGGACCTGGCCCGGCAGTTCTATTTCATCTGGCACAAGCAAAAGTACCAGACCTCGGCCATGCGCGAATTCCTCGAGCTGTGCCGGTCGTTCACCGCCGGGGTGCAGCGCAGCGACGAGATTGTACTGCCGACCATTGCCTAGATCAGGATCACGGCCCACACCAGGGTAATCATGGTCAGCGCTACGAACTGCGCGGCGCTGCCCATGTCCTTGGCATTTTTCGACAAGGGGTGCAGGTCCAGGGAAATCCGGTCGATCGCCGCTTCGACGGCGGAGTTGAGCAACTCGACGATCAATGCCAGCAGGCACACGGCGATCAGTAGCGCCCGCTCTACCCGGCTGACGTTAAGGAAGAAACTCAGCGGGATCAGGATGACATTGAGCAACACCAGCTGACGAAACGCCGCCTCGCCGGTGAAAGCCGCACGCAGGCCATCCAGGGAATATCCGCCTGCGTTGAAAATACGTTTGATACCGGTTTGACCCTTGAAAGGCGACATAGAGTAGGCAACTGAGCAAAAAGGTGTGGGGAAACTAGAGCAAGCAAAGTCAAAAAAACGTGAATGAACAGCGTCTTAATGCTGCGAAATTGACTCAAGTTGTTGCAAGAGCAGCGCCGCCTGGGTTCGCGTACGTACGCCGAGCTTGCGGAAGATCGCCGTGACGTGAGCCTTGATGGTCGCTTCCGACACGCTCAACTCGTAGGCAATCTGCTTGTTCAGCAGGCCTTCACAGACCATGGTCAATACGCGGAACTGCTGGGGCGTGAGGCTGGCCAGGCCATCACGCGCGGCCTTGGCTTCGTCGGAGACGTTGATCTCTTCAAAGGCCTGCGGCGGCCAGGAGACATCGCCATCCAGCACCGTGCGCACGGCTTTCTGGATGTCTTCCATGGAGCTGGACTTGGGAATGAAACCACTGGCACCGAACTCCTTGGAGCGCACCACCACCGACGCCTCTTCCTGGGCCGATACCATCACCACCGGTATCTGCGGGTATTGCCCACGCAGCAGCACCAGCCCGGAAAAACCGTAGGCACCCGGCATGTTCAGGTCCAGCAGGACCAGGTCCCAGTCGGACTTTTCGGTAAGGCGGGTTTCCAGCTCGGCAATGCTGGCGACTTCGACGAGGCGTACATCCGGCCCCAGGCCCAACGTGACCGCCTGGTGCAGCGCACTGCGAAACAGCGGGTGGTCATCGGCAATCAGGATTTCGTATGTGGCCATTTATTAAATGATCCTGTTTTTTAGGGCGGCACTGATGGGTTCAGTGCTCGCCAACGCGCAAGGTGGCTGCCAGGCCAGCAGTCACCAAAGGGCGCGCTCAACGTCAAAAAGCGACGTATCCAATCTGTGACAGCGCCCCAATCGGCGCCAAGCATGCCCAGCGTAGCCTGGGTGGTCAAGCGCTACGCCCGTGGCTATTTTAGCGGGCTGCGCGTTTGCGCGGCCATCATGCAAAGGTCGGCTGGCCATGACACCTATAGATAAGGTGCAAGGCGAGTATGGACGACATCGGCCGGGTCCAGCGCCAGTTGAAACTTGGCGGCCAGGTAGTGGGTGCTGAATACGTCCAGGTAGGCATCCAGGACTTCACTGGCTGCGGCATCTTCAGCCAGCTCCAGGCACAGCGCGGCGACTTCGGCGGTGCAGAAGTGGTCATCACGCTTGGAGCGACGCAGCTTGTAGCGCGACAGTTGCTCGGGCGCCAGGCTCAGCACCGGCAAGTGCTCCAGGTACGGGCTCTTGCGGAACATCTTGCGCGCCTCGCTCCAGGTGCCGTCCAGCAAAATGAACAGCGGGCGCTTGCCCTCCTCCAGCCTGACCTGATGGACCACCCGCTCCGGGGCCACGAATTCGCCGGGAAAGACGATGTATGGCTGCCATTGCGGGTCGGCCAGCAAGGTCAGCAACTCCGGCTCAACCTCAGTGCGCGACCAGGGGAACGCGGTCGTGTCGTTGATCACATCGGCAATCAGCCAGCCGGTGTTGCTGGGTTTCATCGGCTCTACGTCGTGCATCAGCAGGCACATGCCGGATCTGGCCTGGACCTTGGGCCGCCAGGCGCACAGGCAGTACTCGGGAATCACCCGGCAGCCTGGGCAGCGTTCGGCCCGCGAGCCTCGCGCTACAAACGGTTTTACGGCACGGGCCAGGCGCTGCGTGCGCAAACGGGAGACGGCATGGCTCATCGGGTGCGCCGCAGGGAAGTGGAAATCGACACGGATAGAACTCGGAAGGCAAAAGTTACCGCAGTTTACCAGAGCCGCCCCCGGCCACCTGCACTTCCCGGCAATAGGCTGGCCCTAGGGGCAAGCGGTCACCTATAATCCCGCGCCACTGAACGCACAGCGCAGTGGCTGGTCTATGCACCAGTAACCGAATCAGGAGAGTTTCATGCTGCGTCTTATGCCACGCCTTGTAGTTCCGTCCGTCGCCCTCGCGCTGGTGTTGCCTCTGGGTGCCCAAGCGGCCTCGTTGCTGGAGGCTCAACTGAACAGGAAGCTGCAAAGCGTCGCAGAGGAAACCAACAAAGAACTGCCACGGGAAATTGACGAAAAGACCCTGGAAGTTGCCTACACCGTTGAAGGCTTGCAGCTGATTGACCATCTGAGCGTACTGCCCGACCGCGCCGAGCAAATGCGCGCCAACCCCAAGGCTGTGTACTTCCAACTCGGCCAAAGTGTGTGCCTGAACAAGGGTTACCGCGAGCTGATGGCCAAGGGCGCGATCATGCGCTATGAAATCACCGAGAACAAAACCAACCGCCCGGTAGCCTCGGTGAAGTTCCAGGAAGCAGATTGCCCGGCACCGGCTGCCGCGAAGAAGAAAAAGTAAGCGATAACTCCTGTCGCGCGCCGCTGACCAGCGGCGCGCAATATACCCCTCTGCACTCTCCGCCATTGCCCGCTCGCGGCAGCGTCTAAACTCCCTCAGAAGTGATCAATAAGCGGTTGCCAGCCAAGACTTTATAGGCTCATGATCAATTCATCCTGAACGCCTGGAACATCGGGTTTTCACACCGTCCTGTAACATTTTCAGGGCAAAAGAGGGTTGCCCTCCTGAGCGTGCAATGCAAAGGTTTTTAATCATAAGGAATATACAGAACCGGTTTCGCCCACCTCGTTAATCAGAGGCAACGACACATGCAGTGTCGTGGTCCCGACGAATTTCTCGCCGGCACCCAGGGTTCTGTGAAGAAGGAGAAGTTGAATGCCTTACGAACCGAATGAACTCCTGATCCGTCAATTTGAAGAAAACGGCACCGACCTCACGCAGCAGGTCGACGCGCAACTCCACTTGATTGCGCCCAACAGCCCAAATATCCCCCTTTATCGCGACATGATCTTCACCGTGTTGCGCATGGCCCAGGACGACCGCAGCCGCTGGAATGCCAAGATCACCTTGCAGGCGATCCGGGAACTGGACCACGCCTTCCGCGTGCTCGAACAGTTCAAGGGGCGGCGCAAAGTCACGGTGTTCGGCTCGGCGCGCACGCCGGTGGAAAGCCCGTTGTATGCACTGGCCCGGGAAGTGGGCGCGGTCCTGGCCCGTTCGGACCTGATGGTGATCACCGGCGGTGGCGGCGGCATCATGGCGGCGGCCCACGAGGGTGCCGGCCTGGAGCACAGCCTGGGGTTCAACATCACCCTGCCCTTTGAACAGCACGCCAACCCGACCATCGATGGCACCGAGAACCTGCTGTCCTTCCACTTCTTCTTTACCCGCAAGCTGTTCTTCGTCAAGGAAGCCGACGCCTTGATCCTGTGCCCGGGCGGTTTCGGTACCCTGGATGAAGCGCTGGAGGTGCTGACCCTGATCCAGACCGGCAAAAGCCCGCTGGTACCGGTGGTACTGCTGGATGCACCGGGCGGTAGCTTCTGGCAAGGCGCACTGGACTTTATCCGCAGCCAGCTTGAGGCCAATCGCTACATCCTGCCCACCGACCTCAAGCTGGTTCGCCTGGTGTACAGCGCCGAAGAGGCGGTGGACGAAATCAACCAGTTCTACGCCAACTTTCACTCCACCCGCTGGCTGAAGCGCCAGTTTGTGATTCGCATGAATCATCCGTTGAGTGACCGCGCACTGGCCCACCTGCAGGAGGCGTTCGCCAGCCTTCGCCTCAGTGGCGACTTCCAACAAATCGCGTACACCGGCGAAGAGCATGACGAGCCAAGCTTCAGCCATCTGACGCGGCTGGTGTTCAACTTCAACGGGCGTGATCAGGGACGGTTGCGGGAATTGGTGGATTACATCAACTTGCCGGAAAACTGGGCCCAGGCTCAGGGAAAACCGCAGCAGCGGGTGACGGAGACGGCGTGACGTGACACTGAAACGAAAAAAGGCCCGCTATTTTCATAGCGGGCCTTTTGGGTTGTGTCAGGTAGAACGATGCGCAGGTTAGGGCCGCTGCGCAGCCCAGCGGGAGCAAGCTCCCTCGCCACACCAAGCCCCGCAATGATCAGAGCAACCATTTACCAGGCGCAGCCTTCAGTCATCCATATCCCGACCGCTCAACAGGCGACTGATCATCTCCATCGAAAACCCGCGATAACTCAGGAAGCGACCTTGCTTAGCCCGCTCACGCGCATCAATGGGCAGATGACCGGCAAACTTGCGCCGCCAGGTTTCTTCCAGTTGCGCCTGCCAACTGATGCCGCACTCACGCAACGCGAGTTCGATATCAGCACGCTGCAGGCCACGCTGGCTCAGCTCTTCACGAATTCGTGCAGGGCCATAGCCGGATCGGGCTCGGTAGGAGACGAAACTTTCGAGGTAACGGGACTCCGACAGCAGCCCTTCTTCCGTCAAACGGTCAAGGGCTGCGTCGATCATCTCGGGATCTGCGCCACGCTGACGCAGCTTACGCGTCAGCTCGACTCGACCATGCTCGCGCCGTGCGAGCAGGTCCATTGCAGTGCGCCTTACGGCGACGGGTGTATCCAGGACAACGCTCATCGTTTGCTTCAGATGTCAGTGTCGACTTCTTCTACTTCTTCAACCGGCTCGCGGTTGGCGGCAGCCTTGACGTCAGGTGCCGGGGTCAGCAACTTGTCGCGGATCTGCTTCTCGAGCGTAGCGGCAACATCCGGGTTATCCGCAAGGAACTTGGCCGAGTTGGCCTTGCCCTGGCCGATCTTGCTGCCGTTGTAGGCATACCAGGCACCGGATTTCTCGACGAAACCGTGCAGCACGCCCAGGTCGATCATCTCGCCGTTCAGGTAGATACCCTTGCCGTAGAGAATCTGGAACTCGGCCTGACGGAACGGCGGGGCCACCTTGTTCTTCACGACTTTAACGCGGGTTTCGCTACCAACAACCTCGTCACCTTCCTTCACCGCGCCAGTACGACGGATGTCCAGACGGACCGAAGCGTAGAACTTCAGCGCGTTACCACCGGTGGTGGTTTCCGGGCTGCCGAACATCACGCCGATCTTCATCCGGATCTGGTTGATGAAGATCACCAAGCAGTTGGCGTTCTTGATGTTACCGGTGATTTTACGCAGGGCCTGGGACATCAAGCGGGCTTGAAGGCCCACGTGCATGTCGCCCATTTCGCCTTCGATTTCAGCCTTGGGTACCAGGGCTGCCACGGAGTCGACCACGATCACGTCGATGGCGTTGGAGCGCACCAGCATGTCGGTGATTTCCAGCGCTTGCTCACCGGTGTCCGGTTGCGAAACCAGCAGGTCGTCAACGTTGACGCCCAGCTTGCCGGCGTATTCAGGATCCAGGGCGTGCTCGGCATCGACGAACGCACAGGTGGCGCCCATTTTTTGTGCCTGGGCAATCACCGACAGGGTCAGGGTGGTTTTACCGGAAGATTCAGGACCGTAGATCTCAACGATACGGCCTTTTGGCAGGCCGCCAATGCCGAGCGCGATGTCCAGACCCAGAGAGCCAGTGGAGATAGCCGGGATCGCCTGACGGTCGTGATCGCCCATACGCATTACGGCACCCTTGCCGAATTGACGTTCGATCTGACCCAGGGCCGCAGCCAAGGCTTTCTTCTTGTTGTCGTCCATTAAAGTCCTCACGTAATCAATAAGGCCTGGCGGCCAACACCTGTATAAGTAGACAGTATTGTTCCACAAAGATCCGTGATCGCCTACCCCTGATTTTCTATTTCTGCTGCAGCTCGTCGCAACAAGCCCTCTAGCGCGGCCTTTACCGTTTGTCGGCGGACCTCGTCGCGGTTGCCGGGGAAGTGTTCGAGCTCGGCGGTAACCTCATCGCCCACGCCCCATGCCAGCCATACGGTGCCCACCGGCTTGTCCGGCGAACCGCCATCGGGCCCGGCCACGCCGCTGACTGCCACGGCAAAACGCGCCAGGCTTTTCTCCTGGGCGCCCCGCACCATCGCCTCCACCACTTCGCGACTGACAGCCCCGACTTTGGGGAACAGCGCTTCCGACACATTCAGCTGTCGGGTCTTCTGGCGATTGGAATACGTAACATAGCCCGCCTCGAACCAGGCCGAACTCCCGGGAATCCGCGTGATCGCCTCGGCGATACCGCCGCCGGTGCACGACTCGGCCGTTGTGACGTGGGCATTGAGCACCTGCAAGCGTCGACCAAGTTCAGCGGCGAGTTGAGTAATTTCCTTCACGGTCATCTCCTGGAGTGGACGGGCATTTGCCTACCCTACAGGAGCCCATGGGCCATGCAAGTTACAAGAGACTAACGCGCGACGGCCCGGATATACGCCTGGCAGGCGCGCAAGGCAATCATTGCGTTATCGCCGTCGTCGGTGATGCCGATAATTCGTTGAGCATGCGCCGGGTCAAGTCGGGCTCGCGGGGCGCCATGAACCACGCTGCCGGGGGTGGCGGTGGCTGGCATTGGGCAGCCGCTGGCTGAGTCGCTGGCGTCGAGAAGGACTGACAACCGCACATCAGCAGTGGCCAGACGATCCCGCAGGTGAGCCTGATCACGCTGTGCATCGGAAAGCTCCCGAGTGTGTTGTTGGTCGCTGGCGCTGAGTTGTTGCTCCAGTGCCAGCCGTTTGTCCTGTTCCAACCGTTGTTGACGCTGAGCCGACAGGCTTTGTTGGCTCAGCGCTTCGGCGTGCAGCACCTCCAGGCGCTCAAGTTGGATGCCATACCGCCAAGCCTGTACCTGCCAGGCAATACCCGCCGAGACCGCCGCCAACAGGAAAAAGCCAAGCAGGCGATATGACGTCAGGAAGCCCATAGAACCGCCTTCGCCCGAGCCCACAACTGCATACGGTTTTCCAAGCCATTGAGGCCGCCATTGATACGCCGGGTGATGGTGGTGAATTGGTCTTTGTCGGCCAGTTCGTTCAAGCCATTGCTCTGCCAGAACCACGCGGCGGATTCGCAGGCCCATTGCGGTTGCTCCAGCAACTCCGGTTGCTGCAACAAACGCTCATCGCCGAACAACGCCTGGCTGCATGCCAGGTAGTTGCGCCGGCCGGTGATCTGGATCAGGCCACGCCCGCGATACTTCTGGCCATCGCCATCGGCTTCGGGGGAGTTGCCCAGGCGCGCGGCCAGGGTGCCGGTGTCGTACTTGCTCAGGTATTGATCGCTGCCCAGCTCACGTACGTAACGCAGTTCGCCGGATTCGTGACCGATTTGGGCGAGGAAGGCGGCGATGCGTTTGGGGGTGGTGATTTGGTGAGCTGCGGTAGCCGCATTTAAAGAAGCTAAAAAAAGGCCCGCTCTAAGGCGGGCTCCAGGCATTACTTGGATAAGTTGGGGAAGGGTTATCTCCATTGATTTCTACTCTCTCACGCCGACACGTTTACTGAGTAACAGCATCCAACCAAGGCAATACAACGGGCCGTTTGGCAATCAAGGGGAAGCTCTCAGCCTGAGGCCAGTCACGCAATGCTTGAGTGTATTTGAGCAACTCTTTGAACTGCTCAGTGGAAAGCGTCGTTTTCAATCCCATGTCCAACTGATCACGATGACGATCACTTACCCAACTAATGCGCTGTATTTCTGAATCACGCCACATGCGCTCATTTGCCTGGGCTTCAGCATCGGAAATGACGGGATCGATGTACTCCTGGCACTGCTCACCCGAATCAATCAGTAAACGCACTGCACGATAAACGTCCGGAGTTTCTGCTTCAGTCACATGGTAGGGATAGCCATCCAAGGTGACTAAGTAGCTACCGTCCTTTTTAAGATAAATGTCCTCTATGTTGTACTGCTCAGGACGTTGTTCGTTATCCATTACTGAATCCTCCATGCAAAACCGACACAGTTTCCATTACCTACCGCAGTGCCACCAGCTGCCACTCCGGCGTTGCCACCAAGCGCAGCCCCGTTACCGTTGTAATTGGCACAGAAAAAGGCCCACGTTCCGCCTGCTGGAAGCACACCGCTCCCCCCTATCTGGATCCATTGCCCAGCTACAGGTTTGAGAAAGCTGGAAGCTGAGAGCGCATCGGTAATCCCGTAACCCGCCAGCGTAGTAGCCACGTTCGCTTTACGCGCGGGGTCAAAATTCCCGGAAGTCCAAGCTGTCTGTGATCCCCACATGAGTTCCCCTGCAGAGTTCATCGCCAAAGACCTGGCAATTATCCCCCCCCAGTGAAAGAGCACTCTGGGTGCATATTCAAATCCGCTTTGGGTATTAGTAACTTCTTGGGCTTCTCGAATTTCAATGGCGCCACCCAGCCCATTACTCCAATCCCCCGGTGTTTCTGCAGATAAACTAACCCGCTGACGGCTGGTGCGGCCCACTACAAGGCCATCGGTAATCCCATATCCCGCCAGCGTGGTTGCCTTATCCGCCTTGTTTGTCAGATCCAAATTGGCAGCAGTCCAAACTTTCTGCCCACCCCATACCATCTCTCCGTTAGCATCCATCGCCAACGCTTTCGCCCAGCGGTCCTTCCAATGAAACATGATTTTCGGGGCGTACTCGAACGTCAGCTTTTTGCTTTCTACCTGTTGAGCCTCACGAATTTCCAGCGCACCACCAAGACCATTACCGGTATCAGTCAAATCACTGGCGGACAAGCTAGGCCGTTGGTCTGTTGTACGTCCAACCAGCAGTGCATCGGTAATCCCATACCCCGCCAACGTCGTCGGTTTATTCCTCAACTTCAACCAGTCACTCAAAACGCTCAACGCCTGCGTCAGCTGATCGGTCTTCGTCTCATCCGGCGCAATCCCTGCCGCCGCCAACACATTCAAAATCTCCTGCGTAACCCCATTCCCCCAAGCCGCCGGAATCAAACTCCCCGGCGTCCCGGTCACCGGGTTTTCATCCACAAACTTGCCATTCACCAGCCCAACGCTGGGCACACTCTTTGGATAATCCACGCTTCTATCCTCTAGTCATAATTGATGTGCACCTGCGTATGAGCAGGTGCGCTGCGATGAATCAGGCACTCCAGGGCATTGCCCGGGTTGACGCCAAACCGCTCTCCCCAATAACTCGCCCCAAACCGCCGCCCCAGGTGCTGGCGGCCGCCGGTGTTGAGCGTCCACATGAAGTGCGCCTGCCAGGTGCCAAAATGCGCCGCGCCAAACCGTGAGCGGCCCATGCGCGGGGCGCGATGTTCAGTGACACTGGCGTCGGGATAACCCTGGCTGCGGGCGATTTCGATGTAGTACGCGGCGCGCTGGCTGCCCACCGCCAACAGACGTCGACGCACCGCCAGGCGACGGTCGTCGTACAGCGGGCTCAAGCCCAGGCAAGGGTCCGGCAGTTGCATCACCCTTTCCCACTCCGGCACCAGTTCGCTGACGGTCACGGGGTCCATTTCGTTTTGCAGGTCGCAGGCGCGGGCGTCGATGCGCGTAAGTTCTTCGGCGATGCCTTTGAGCACCGTCTGCAACTGCGGCATGGTCTCCAGGTCCCAGGCCGGCCCGCTGGGCAACAGGGCGATCAGTTGCTCCTCGTACTGGCCAGCCGTCCTTATCCCAGCCATGTGATACCTCCAAACACCAGTAACTGGTTTGTCGCCGCCGTAACGTCCGCCAGCGGGCTTGTCAGTTTGTGATCGGTCTCACCGGTGGCGGTGCTGATGGCTTCGGCGATGTGGGTCAGCAACAAGCTGTCGCCCAGCCCCGCCTCGCGATTGTGCAAGTCTCGCAGTTGGGCCTCGACGGCCGCACGCACGGCGCTGGTGTCGGGGGTCAAGCGCAGTTGATAAGCCACTGGTTTCATCACCGGCGCCAACACATACACATCAGCGGTCACTGGCCGCAGCGGTTCGATATGGGCTTGAACCTGCGCCAGCTGCGCGGCATTGGGGATCGGCTGCGGGTCGTCGTCACGCATCACGAACACCCCCACCGTCCCCGGCCCCAGGTAATTGCCGCGACACCATGCGCGGGTAATGCCGGGCACTTCGAGGGACCAGGTCTCGTAATCCTGTGCCGAACCGCCCTGGGGAATAACGCGATAGGAACGAATCACCCGCGCCCGCAGCGACTCCAGGGTTTCTCGTGCCACACCGCCGGTCAACCCCGGCGCCAGCACGGTAAACGTCGAACCAATACCTTGCAGCGGCTGGACCGCGATCAGGCTCAGCCCGGCATCAGCGTTGCCCAGCGTGCCGGCATCAATCGCCTGCACCGTGGCGGTGTTGAGGCCTGCATGGGTGGTACCGGCAGCGGTGACTTTGAAGCTGCGACCATCACTGGCTTGCAGCACCGTGTCCACATCCAGCACCGCGCCCGCCGCTGCGGTAAAACTCACGGTGCCACTGGCGGCTACCGCCGCCTTGCGTGCCTGGTTCAAACGCAGCGCAGCGATGCGTTCCAGGGTGGATTCATCGGCGGTATCCGGCAGGATCTGCTCAGCGATCCAATCGAGATAACCGTACAGGCCGAACGCAGCGCCACTCAGTGTGCGCGCCAGGACCTGGGCATCGGACTGGCGCAGCGAATCGCTGGCCAGGTCGCTTTGGGTGCGTTTGATCAGCACCGGCAGCGAAGGGGTTTCAAACGGCATAGATCACCTGCCAACTGTTATCAGGGTTGATGTCCAGGCGCTCGCCATCGGCCAGGGTCAGCTGCGTGCGCAGGTTGAGCCGCTGGGCGTCGAGGCGCTCACTGAGGACTTCGATGGCGCTGCAATGCCCGTCGTCGATCAGCCATTGCAAGGCTTCGCGGGCATAGAATTCGGCGTCCAGTTGCGTCTGGCGGGTCAGCTTGACCCGGCGCAGCAACCACAACCTTGAGCCGATACGGTCGTCGGCCACGCTGGGAAAACTGTCGCCCCACCAGCCGAAGCGCTCGTCATCGTCAACCGCATCGTCGGGTGCGGCACGGCGCCAGGTGAACAGGCTGATCAGCACCGAGCGGGTCAGGGTCTTTTTCAGGTTGTCGGAGACAAACATCACTGGCCTCCCGCCGGCGCACCGGTCTGACCGCTGCCGGGCTGGACGCCCACATGCACGTGCCGGATCTGGCTGATGCCGCCGGCAATCTGGTCGCCCTGGGAGATGATCTTGCCGCTCTGCGTCAGGGTCGGCGTATCAATGTTCACCGCCTGGCTGGCGCGGATATTCAAGGTGCCGGTTTCAATGTCGATTACCCGCCCGCGCTTGAAATGAACTTTGTCGCCTTCGTCGGTATAGATCGCCACTTCACCCGGCGCCAGGGACTGCAAGCGATAGCGACGGTCTGCCACCACCAGCACGATGGCATGGGAGCGGTCACCGCCCAGGAAGGTGGCGATGCCTTCAGCACCCGCCAGAGGGTTGCTGGTAAAACCGTAGGGTTCGAAGTGCTCCATGTCGTCGTTCACTTCGCCTGCCGTCAGGCGCATTTGCAGCGATTGCAGCTTGGTGGCCGAGTGGGCGAGCACGACAGTGCCGCGCGCCAGCAGGCGAGTCAGTAAGCTCATGGAAATTCCTTGGTGGTTAAGCGGATGGCAACGGATTGGCATCAAAGGTGGACGGCGGCGCCACCTGTAGCGTGGTGATCGAACCTTGGTCGGAGAGCGACCAGGTGACCTTGGAGATCAGCATGTCCTGGTCAAAGCCCAGCACCGGATCGATCACCCGCACCAACAGGTTGTGGCGCCACAAATCGCCGTTGGACTGCCGCCAGCCTTGCACGGTGTAGGTGGTGGTCAGGGCTTTTCCGGTACGGGTGGCGCGTTCCCAGTCGGCGCGTTGCTGGGCCAGCTCGGGGGTCAACTGCGTCGGTTCGCTGATCACCGTGACGCGTTTTCGCGTGGCTTTTTCATCCCGGGAAATCCCTGAAACCTCACTGACCGCCGCTGCACTTTTCTGATCATCGCCCTTGTGCTGACCGATGACGCGGTACTCGGAAAATACCGAGCTGAAGTCCATCGGTGCGTTAGCCGAAAGGATGTTCTGGCCCAGCTCCAGGCTGTCATTCGCACGCCCTGCACTACCGGGCGATGCCAATACCAGGCGCCCATCCGCATCGTCGGTGGAGAACACCCGATACAACGTCAGCAAGCGGTCGATGGATTGAAATACCGTCTCCCCGGGCACGATGCTGTGGGTATGCAGGCGCGCGGTTTCGGCAATCTCGCTGTGCACCTCCACGCCATAGGTGGCCGTCAGCGCCCGGACGATGCTCAGCACACTTTGCCCGCGCCACTGGCCGGGCTGGTTTATCGCTGCGCAGTCCACAAGGTCCTGGGTCACTGAACCGCCCTGAATACTCAGGCTGATCTGTCGGCCGTCGTAACTGATGGGCGCCTTGAACACAAAGCCGGTGAGCACCAGGTCGCAACCGATGCGTACCTGGCAACGGGCGCCGGGCTTGATCGGCGCCGCCATGGTTTGCCCGGGCCATTGCCAGGTGATGTTGAGGGTGAAGGTGCGAAATTGACGCTCCAGGTCGGCGCTGATTTCCACGCTTTTCCAGCCGCCATAATCCAGGCCGTCCACGGTCAGGGTGACGGCATTGTCCAACTCGTTCATGGGTTACTCCCTGACCACTTGCAGGTCCGCCGGTGGCAGGAAGCCCGGATGGGCCACCCGATTGCGCTGCACCACCTCGCCCACTCGCGTCGCGTCACCGAAGCGCTGATAGGCCAACAGCAAGGCGGGCATGCTGCGCATCGGCGTCAGATTGACCAGCCGGACACCGGACGAAGCCACCGCCGTCAGATGCGCGAACATCTGTTGGCGCAGGTCGTTCAGCGCAACATAGTGCCCGGCGTCGGCCTTCAATGCGGCTTGCCACATGGCTTCGTTCAGAAGGTCACGCAGCACCAGCACATCGTCGGCCACCGGCACTTCGCGGCGCTGCACCGGCTGTGCCGCCTGTTGCGCCACGGATGGCGTGGTACTGAGGGTCACCGCTTTTGTCGCCACCGGTACGTCCGCCAGCCAATGGGCGATCTTCACCCACAACGCATCCTGTACCAGGTTGGCAGTGGCTTGCACCGCCGCCACGCTGTCCTTGCCGGTGGTCAGCTTCGGCACGTCGATATTCCGAGCCGCTTCCACCTGCTGCGAGAGGTTGGCCAGCATGCCGCGATAGCCGCTGCGGGCAAATGCCTTCAACTCCTTCACATCGCCGAGCAAGCCCTTGAACTCGGTGCTCAATTCCTTGGGCACTTCCTTGATGGCTTTGACCAAGGCATTCAGGTCGCCATACAACTGAATCAGTGGGGCAAATTGCTGCTCAATTACCTGGTAAACCTCTGCCAGGCCATTGCGCAACGCCTGGATGCCCACCCGCGCCTGCTTCACCAGTGCGACGGCCTGCTCAAAGCGCAGCACCGCCGAACCCAGCAAACTGTCGGCCGACACCAGCAACAGCTGGCGGGTATTGACCGCCGTAGTGGGAAACTTCAAAGGTTCGTCGGGATAGAACTTCAGGGCAAAGGTCACCAGCCCGCCGTCCTGGCGGGTTTGGGTCATCTCGCATTCGCCGACCTTGACCTGCAACCGTCCAAGCCACGGGTGCACCAGCTCGCCGGCGCCCTCCTCCAGGGCCTTGAGCAACTTGTCGCGTTGCTCCAGGCAATCCTCGCCCACTACAAATGCCGTCAGCTCATGCACCCTGGACTGTTGGCCCAGCCCTTCAAAAAAAGGCAGGTCGCGCTGAGGGTATTCGTGCAACTGGCCCTTCTTGCCGACCGGGACTTTCGCCTGGTCAACCCAAAACCCGACGCCACGAAACGACGCCGGCAACAAACGATCACGCCAGCTCATTGGAGCCTCCAAGGGACAGGGAACGGTAGCCGACACGTGGGGTGACGCTCAGGCCGGGCTGGTTGGTTCTGGGCTGGTCCACCCGCAGGCCCGCCGGTGCATTGTCGAAGCTCACCCGCAAATCGCCGTTGAGCTGCGTGCGGTTGTTGGCAGCGGTTTGTTGCAGCAGCGAACTGGAGCTGGACGCCAGCGGTGATACCAAGCCAGGCCCCTTGCGGAACCAGGACGGATCGCGCGCGCTTTCGGCATTACGTTCCTGTTGCTCGGTGGTCAACTCCAGCACACTGCCGGTCGCCTGGTTGATCACCTCACCCAGCCCACCGTTGAACAGCTTGCGAATCGGTGCGGTGATCACCGCAAGCTTCTCCGACAGCGCCGTGAACCAACTCAGCACCGGTGCCCACATGGCTTCAAGTTGCTCCATCGGATGCCAGTCCTCGAACAGGCCACTCAACACTACAAAGGCGTCCTGGGCCTGCAACTTGATATCGCCCCAGATCGAGGCGAATGCACCGCTGACGCTTCCCCAGACGGCAGAAACCTTGTCCAGGGGCGACCAATCGAAGTAACTGCTGACGATGGTAAAAGCCGCCAGCGCGGTGAGTTTGAAGTCAGTCCAGATCGCCGCAAACATCTCACTGATCACGCCCCAGTTGGCAATGATTTGCCCTTGGGGTGACCAACTGAACAGGCTTTTCATGAACTCGACCACCGGCACACTCAGTGCCTTGAGCAAGTCCCAGAGGGCCGCAAAAAAGCCGCTCAACGGCGTCCAGTTGTTGACGATCAAACCCATTGGCGACCAGGAAAACAGTGTGGTGAAAAAGCCGACCAAGGGCTGCGCCATCACCTTAAGCGACGTCCACAACCCGGCAAAAAAGCCTGTGATCGGCCCCCACAAGCGCATCACCTGTTCCAGCGGACGAAACGCAAAGACCGTCTGGAAAAACTCGCCCAAGGTTCCAATCGCCGCCATCACCCGTTCGCCGAGCCCGACAAAAAATGCCGAAATCGGCTTCCAGTTGGCAACGATCAAGCCTGCCGCCACGGCAATGCCTACAGCCACCAAAACTATCGGATTGGCGCTGAGCACCAGCTGCATCAAGCCCAGTGCCTGAGACACGCCGGTGACGGCCGCCTGCATCGCGGTAAACGCTACTGCGCCGGCAGCCAGGCCCTGCACCAGTTGCGGATTTTCGGTGAGCACCTGGGCCACCGTCGTCAGCAACGGCTCCAACCCGACCACCACCGCCGTGACGGCCGGCAACAGCGCAGTACCAAACGCCACCGACACCTTGTCCAGCGACGCGTTGAAATCCTTCAGCCCTTGCGCCGCCGTTTCGGTAACGCCCTGCCCCACGGCGGCATTGACCTCGCCGACCTCAGCCTTGAACGCCAGCGCCGAATTGATACCGCTGATAAACGGTGCCGCCAGCCCACCGCCCTTTACCAGGCCCGCGACGTCGAGTTTGCCGAGACCGGTCTGTTCCAGGTTCTGCCTGAAGCGCCCGACCATGGCCTGCAGCGCAGCAAGCTTGGGCGACAGCTGGTCGATGCCGGTCAGGCGCACGGCGGTACTTTCTACTTTCTGAGCTTCTGCCATCACTGCACCTGCTGCATCGCATTGATCCGTTGCGCATGCTCCAGGGATTCCCGGAGCGTATCCAAAGGCCTGGCCAGCATCTGTTCGGGATCAACCTTCCAGAACCAGGCCAGGTCATAGGCCACCGCAATCAGCTCGGCGACGGAGCCTGCGCCGCACTCATGAAAAAACCGGCGACGGCCCAGCTCAGCGCGTTGAAGTCCATCAGGTCGAGCTGGTTGACCGACGACGGCGGGATACCCGCGCACACGGCGATGTACTTGGCGGCGACGTCAAGGTCCAGATTCACGTCTTCGCCCTTGTCGATCTTGTACGGCAGCGCCTTGATTGCCCGCACCTCCTGCACCGTCGGGCGGCGCAGGGTGAGTTCGGTCAATGACTCGCCGTGGGCCTCGATGGCCGCTTGCAGCTTCACCGTATCGGTCATTGCCAGGTCCCCTTGATGCCTTCGAATTTCAGCTCGATCACCGCGTCATCGCCCTTGGCCACCGGCTCTTCCACCAGGTAGGCGCCGGCCAGCACGTAGACCTTGCCGTTGTTGAATTCGCAGGTGACGGTCATGTCGGTGCCGGCGATCAGTTGCTTCATTGGAAAGTCCGGCGTGTGCAGCGCGGTAACTTTGAAAGACGGGGTGATGTCGGTTTCCTTATAGAAACCCGGCACCACGGTTTCCCGCTTGACGGCCATCAACGGTGCTTCGCAGCCGCCGTTGATGGTCAGTTGAGCGCCGTCCACTTTGACGTAGCAGGTGCCCGCAATCAGTTGACCCATGATGTTTCTCCCAAAAATAAGCCCGCACTCGGCGGGCTGGAATCAGTTGCGAAAAGCGCGGGGCCTACACCGCCGCGTCGTACTGCAAACGGAACTGGTTGAGCAGCGCGAACACCCGCAGCCCGTTGACGTAATCCGGCGGGAACAGCACGTTGACCCGGCTCGGGTCCTGGCTGTCGCGCTCGACGATCAGGTGCTCGGCGAACAGCTCTGCGTTCTCCACATGGCCTTCCAGTTCGAGCTTGGCGTACTGGGCAATCAGCTCACCGCGGATGGTGCTCGGGGTGACGATCGGCTGGCCGGCGCCAAAGCGCGTGCCGTCAGCAGCGAGTTTGTGGCGCCCGTACTTGCTGGTGATCACGCTCTGCAGGCGGCGCACGATAAAGGCCGACTGGTGCAGGGTTTCGCTGTCCAGATAGGAATTGTCCGCCTGGCCGAACGCGTTCTTCTGGTAAGTGGTGATGGCCCGCTGAATGCGCACGTAACCGCCTTCGTAGTAAGCGGTGGCGATGCCGTAGTTGAGCAGCGATTGGCGCTCGGTCAGAGTGAAGCGCTCGCTCGCGTCGGCCGGATCGAGGCCCGGCAAGCTGCCGCTTTGGGTCGGACGACTGGCATCGGCAGAGATGAACACCGCCGTGCGTGCAGCCAATGCTGCGGCCTGGACCCAGAACGGTTGCGGCACGCCCGGCTCCATGGCCTGGATGGTCACGTGCTGGTCATTTCGCCCTTGCCCGGCCGCCACCAGGGTGCCGATAGTGCCGCGCTTGGCGGTGTAGACGTGGCCGAACAGTTGCTTGGCCCACGACCAACGACCGCTGTTGTCATCCATCACCGCTTGCCAGGCGTTGAGGCTGGTGGTGTCGGCCCAGGGCATGCAGATGAACTCGAACGGCTCGTCGCCCAGCGCAGCCAATGCCGCGAGCTGGTCCGGCACACCGGCGCCCGCCGCCATTTTGCCGAGCACGGCGGTCAGGCCGTCGGGGGTTTGTTCGCCGTTGCTCTGGCCCAGGCGGTTGAGCTGCAGGCTGATGTCGTTGCCACTCTCACCGGTCCACTTGGCGGTCAGGGTGACGGTGCCATCGGCGGCTACCGCACTGACCGGCAGGTCGGCACTGGCGTTGATTTTCAGCGCCAGGGCGGTGGCAGCCACGGCAGCCGTCGCACCATTGATCACGGTCGCTTGAACCCGGGTGCCGCCGACGTACAGGCTGAGAATGCCACCTTGGGTCGCGGCGCCGGTCAGCTTGAGCTCGGCCTTGGCCGCGCTGCCTTCGGTGCTGTGCAGCGGCAGGCACCAGATTTCGCCCACCGGGTCACTCTTGCGGAACGTCTCGTACATCGACGCCAGCATCGAACCCTGGCCACCGATACGCTTGGCCATGGCCTCGCTCGATACTAGCACCAGGCTGCCGATTTCCGGGCTGGTGACGTTGTCGTTGACCTGGGCCACGATCAATCGGCGCAGGGCCGACGACGCACTATTGGCTGCCGAATTATCCATCTCGGCGTAGAACAGCGGCACACGAATGTCCGCCGGAATATGACTGAATCCGATCGCCATTACTTGGCTCCCTGTGTTTTTGCCGCCTTGACGGCTTTGGTTGTGATGTCGCCATCGGCCAGACGTCGACGCCACCAGGCGTTGTCCGGGACTTCGCGGCCTTCGGCGGGCAACAGATCGCCCGCCTCCGGGTCAGGTACGGCACGGCCGGAAACCGGCAGTACGGTGATGCGTTTGCTCATGGTTTTACCTCGGCAGAAAACGTCATTTCCAGGCGCCCGTCGGGGCCTGGGCGTTGCAGGTTGGGGTCGGCTGGGTCGATGGCATCGACCCGCACCGTCACCCCGTTGAAGGACGGCAAAGCGTCCAGTTCAAGCTCGAGCCAGGTTTCCGCCGGCTGTGTGCTGAGGTTGCGTCCCAACTGGCTCTCGAGAAAAAACCGTAGCCGGTACAACCCGCGAACCTTGCTGAGCAACAGCCATTCGCCAGCGTCGTACTGGATGGGCTCGTAGAACCCCTCGGGCCTGTAGCCCACCAGCGCCCGCCAGACCTCGGCGCGCAAGGCATGCAGCTGGTCCATCGCCTGGGCTTGCTGGCCCTCCGGCAAATCCAGCACCAGCACCACGCCAAAATGTTCGCGCAGGGGTTGGCGACTGCTGTTTTGCGCAGCGTTAGGGCTGGCCTTGTCACTGATCGGCGTCACGACCGCCTGGGGTGAGTCGAGCACTGGCAGGTTTTGCAGCGCGTCGAGGTCGAGGCCGGCGCCGATGTGTTGGTTGAACGATGGGCAGTGATCCCGAAGATGACTGACCAGAGGGGTTATCTTCATGGCATCTCACCAGGCAATAAAAAACCCGCCGAAGCGGGTGGGTGGAAGGAACCGATCGAGCACGTCATTGCGGTGACGACAATCCGTTCGCCTTGATCGTGCATCGGTAGCTTTCCTTGCGTTTGCCGACGGCCGTCAGCGTGTCGATGGACCAGCGCCCCTGCATGAAGCCGGGCCAGGTTTCATCCAGCACCAGCAGCCCTTCGGCCTGGAACGCCGGGTTGCCGGGGCATATCACATTGATCTGCAGGCCTTCACGGCTAACCCGGCGCATCTCGCCTTCGGCCGCCGTCCTGGCTTCGTCTTCGCTCTGGTAGCGCTGGGCAAGGACTTTGAACGGCGCACCGCCCACCTCCACCTCACGTTTCTTGCAGGTAGCGACATCCCACCAGGACGCCTTGGCCCCTTCGAACTTGGCCCGGCTGGTCTCGGTAAAACTGGCGCTGATAAACGCGCGGTCGCCCGGACGGTTATCACGAGTGACCGACAGCCGCACTTCTTGCAGCGGCTTGCCCGACAGCGAGGTGATCTGGCCTTTACGGCCCAGCACATACAGCTCGTCGACAGGCTTGGCCACCGCATCAAAACGCTTGGCAAGCCGGGTCAGGAAGCTCATGTCGCTTTCGTTGGTCTGGTCGATGTGAGCGATCTTTTCAGCGTCCAGATCCGGCGCGACCCTGGGTGAGAATCCATAACGTATGGTCAGTTGGCGGAACAGTGCGCCCAGGGTGGTTGGCCCATGGCTGGCTGTGCGGCGCTGTTTGAATTCGTCCTGGTCGAACGGCGCCGCCGTGGCCACCAGCACCAGGCGCAGGGGGAACAGGTACGGGGTGCGCTGGGTAATCTTGAAGAGCCCCTTGTCCTCCAGGCCGGTCTCCAGGTAACCGACCCGCAGGCCGATCCTCCCACCCAGGCTGGGCAATCCCTCAAGCCCTTCGATGTCGAGGGTCAGCTTGAGCTGGTCGGAGACGAAGCCTGCGGCATCGGTGTGTTCCCACTCCAGTAATCGCTCGTTGAGCAGCGCGGCATTGGTCCCGTAAATTTCCACCGCCGGTGTGAATCCAAGTGCCATGGTTCCTCCTTAATCCCAAACCGAAACCGGTTTTTTTGCGGCGGGCCGCGCGTCCAGCTCCGGTACGATTACACCGATGCCGGCCGGCAATACCGCCCCGTGTTCCGCGAGGTCCGGGTTGAGATACCACAGTGCTTCCTCGGCAGCGTCGTCGCTGCGACCCAGTTCGCGGTAGAGCAGCAGGTTGACGGAGTCACCGGCAATACTTCGGACTCTACGCATTGACGAATTCCTCCAGTATCAACGTCCAATTGATCAGCATGGCGGTGCCGTCGTCGATCACGTTGGCTTGTTTCTCGTCCACCGATTTGATCGTCCACAGCCCCCAGTTACGGCCAATCCCGTCCACCAACGGCAGCGGTGTACGCAAGGCCTGCAAGTCGCGCAGTTCGTCGAGCCTGGCCATGCCAATGCCACGCGCCGCCTTGCCGGCAAAGGTCAATGTTTCGAGGGCCTGGCCGGTCTGGCTGGACTTGGGTTTGCCGGCAATGATGTCCAGCGCGACCCAGCCACCGCTACTGTTACGGTCGAGGGTCGCGTAGGCAAACCCGCGCGACAGCCCGAAAATAAAGCTGCCCAACACCATTTGTTGTCGCATTAAACCGCTCCATCGGTGAGTGCCGCGTCGCGTCGCGTCGCCAGCAGGTTGTCCATCGACAGCGGCGTGAACTGCGCCTCGATCTGTTGCACGACGAGCGCCGCCAGCGCCTGGTAACTGGTCTGCTCGGGTGCGGTAATGTTGATCTGCGGGGCGAAGTTGATTTGCCGGTTGTCTGTTTGAGCGTTGGGAAGGCTTTGGCTGACCTGTTCGGGTGGCGGGAGACGGTCGTCGCTGCTCATGACTTTCTCGCCCAGGCTCGCCCCGACGTCGCTGCCGACGAACGTGCCGACGACGCCGCCCACCACCTTACCGATTGCACCGCCGGCAAAGCCGCCGATCACACCGCCCAACACTGTGCCGGCGCCCGGAATAATCGAACCCAGCGCCGCCCCGGCGAGCGTGCCAACGGCTCGCCCAATGGCCAGCCCTGCAACCTCGCCGGCCACACCACCCGCGACGCCACCGCCTATCGACCCCACACTGGCGCCAACGGACTCTTTCAGGGTGCCATTGCTCGCGCCCTTGATGAGATTGACACCCGCGTCTGCCACTACCAACGCCAACGAACCGCGCTTCGCGATTCGGCTGGCTCTGTTGGTTTTCGTGGGCGCATCAGGGCCTGAGTTTTTGCCTGGCGTGCGCTCGCCCTGGCGTGTGTCGTTGCCTTGTGACTTCCCTTTGCTGCCGGACGGGTCGGACTTGTTGCCACCGGCATCGCGGGGCGCGTCACCCTCGCCCAGGACTTTCCCGGCGACCTTGTCGAAGACTTTGTCCACGACAGTGCCGCCGAGCTTCTTCGCCAGCGGCACCATCACCACCGCGGCCAATGTGAGGACGGCCGTGGCTTTGGGCAGCGATTCAGCCAGCCAGCCCAAGCCATTGACCACTGAGGTCAGCACCGTCAGTGCGCCGATTTTCAGGGGTGCAATCGCCGTATCGGAAGCTGTCTCCAGGCGGGTGGTACTGGCCTGGAAGGCTTGTTCATGAGCTTGCGTGGAGTCTGCCCGCCCGGTCGCCGAACGCATGACCGAGCCCTGGTCTCCCAGGACCGAAGTCGCGTAAGTCGACTTGTCGGCCACCGCCGTAAAGGCCTGCTTCAGCGTGTCGATCACCGGCACCAGGCTCAGAATCGAGCGGTTACCGTCGAACAACTGCGTGGCCAGTGCCGCCTGCCTTTCCTGGGGCTGCGCCTTGAGCGCCTCGAGGACCGTCAGCACTGTTTGCGGTGCGTCCCGCTTCATGCCTGCCGCAAGCACCTTCGGGTCAAGCTTGAGCTCTGCCCAGGCAGCACGCTGCCCCTCGGAGGCACCGTCACCCTTGGCCAGCGCGGCGCCGACTTTTTCCACCGCAAGCCCGGCAGACGCCCGGTTGTTACCAACCGTCAGCAACGCCGCCGAAAACGCCGCTACCTGCTCGGGGCTCATGCCCGACGTTCTCGCCGCAGTGCTCTGGCGCACAATCGAACCAATATCCACCGCATCGGCCTTGAGCGAAGCGTGGGAACCCAGCACGTTGGTGGCGTCAGCCAGATCCAGCGCCTGCGGGCGATCCAGCTTCATCGACCCACGCCAGCCGCCCATCATCTCGCCGGCCGTCTTGATATCGGTCTGAAAGGCCGCGGCGATGAGCGCGCTATCGCGGGCGAACTGCAGCAAATCAGCCTGGCGAGTTTCAAGGTCCTTGCCTACGCCGGACCGGGCCCCCACCTGCTCCACCCTTGCCAGGTCGACAGCATCTGCGCCACTCGCGGCAACCATCGGGTCGGACGCCAAGGCCAGGTTAGCTTCGCGCAGTTGTGTGCGCTCATGCCCGGCAAACCCCACCACTTCATGCAGGTCGGTCATCGCCGTTTCCAGCGCCTGCGAGGGTTTGACGGTATCGGATGAGGCGCCGCCCGTGCTATTGCCCTTGCCGGTTTTCAGGGCACCCATCACATCGAGCAATGAGCCGTTGAACCTCTCCAGCGTGTCGATGAGCCGGGTCTGCCCCGTGACCAGTTGCGTCAGTTGCGCACCGACATTCGCCAGTTCCTGGCCCGGCACGTCCTTGGGTACGGCATCAAGCAAGGACGGGCCGGCAAGCATCGGCGCAATCGGCTGGATGCTGGCGCCTGCCCCGGCCGTTTCGAGCGAGCCGTAAATCGCCTCGCCGTCCCTGGCGATGAGCGACCTCAATCCAAATTTACTGTCTGCCATCCGCTCTACTCCTGTTTGACGCCAAGGCGAGTGATCGCGATGTCGTAGCGGCGCAATGCTTTTCCGGCGTCCCAGTCCAGGATTTCCGCTTCATTTACCGAGTAAATGAGCGGCACGATGTCGAGAATTACTTCGATGTCGCGCTCCGAAAGAAGTCCGCCGGTTTGTTTAAAAAATCGTCGATGCGCCCCTGCAGTTCGGTCCAGTCGGGCACGCTGAGGTCGGCGAGATCCGGGATCATCAGGCCGGTGCAGTGGGCAGTGATGAACTCGGCGCGCTCTTTGTTGGTGGCGAGTTTTTTCATCGCCTTGGTGGCGCGCAGGGCGGGCATTTCCAGGATCAGGCTGGTGAGACGGCGGCCGGCGGTGTCAAGCGGCAACAGCAGCGAGACGTGCTCACTGGTCGCCGATTCGCGGGGCTGCTCGTCGGCGTCGAGGAAGTACGAGGCAGGCCGGGTCGACATGTCGTGCACGTACTGGGCGATGCTCACATAGTCCGGACGCTTGAGTTGGTCGAGTTCTTTTTCCGACAGGCCGGTGGCGAGTTTGGCCAGTTCGAAGAACTGATCGTCCTCGTCATCACCGGCCCGGGCCAGCGCGTCTTTTTGCGCGGCGTAGAACAACGGCTTGAGTTGAATCTGCTCGATCAGCGCGCCGGTATCAGCGGTGATCGGCGACAGCAGGATGTGCAGCGGAGGCATCCAGGCCATGAATCAATTCCTTGGTGAAGTATGGGAGCGGGAAAACCCGCTCCCGGGGGCTTAAGGCATCAGTACCGCGCGGCGGGCATCGCCGAGGATGTCGACGCCGTTAAGCACGAACTTCTGGGTACGCACGTCGATGTCGATCACCGGGATGCCGTTTTCCAGGCGGTTGTAGGTGCGGCAGGAGAACTCCAGGGTGATGGCGGGTTTATCGCCCATCTTCAGGGTTGTCTCGGTCAGGGTTTTCAGCTTGCCGCCGATGGTGTGGTAGGTGAAGTAAGTCTTGCCGTCCTGGTCCTGGCCGGCTTCACGCACGTTCAGCAAAATGTCATCGCCCAGGCGCACCCCCAGGGCAAGCATGATTTCCGGACCCGCGCCTTGCAGCTCCAATGTGGCGTTGAGCACTTTGGCGCTCTTGGCCATTTCTTCGGCGATGAAACGTCCGCCGGTCATCTGTTCCATGTCGAAGTCGATCTTCGGCGGTGCGAACGAGGTGACCGTCGCCGACAACGGCAGGCCTTGAAGGGTGGCCGCCATGGCCTGTCTGATTCGGTTGGTAAACATTAGAGAACATCCTCCAGGAACTGCTCGATGATTTCATCGCGGGCGTTGAGTTGATAAATCATGTGTTCGTTCGGCGCGTAGCGGCCGTAGTCGATGACGATGAACCAGGTGCCGTTCTTGTACTTCTCGACACTGTTCAGTTCAGGGTGCAGGTACACGCTGCCGCCTGGAATGGTCTCGTCGGCCACCAGGGTTTGCAGCCAGTCGTTGATGCGCTTGACCTCCTGGTCCATGAACGACTTGGTGAGGTTCTTGGCCATGGCTTTCTGGCCGGCCTTGACCAGCTTGCGGCTGATCGCATCTTCCAGGCCCACGTAGCTGATGAACTTGCCGGTGATGGAGCGGTTACCCAGCAGCGAGAAGCCGCCGAGGATGGTGCGGGCGTAGTAGCTCACGCCGTAGCGGTTGAGCAGGTCGCCTTCGGTGGAGGTGTCGAGGATGTTGTACTCAACCACGCGGGACACGTCTTCGGCGAAGGTCACCTGATTGCCCGGGCTTTCCCATTGCTTGACCTTGGCCAGCGCGGCGATGGCCAGGGACGACGGCGCCAGGAACACGTTTTTCTTCGCGGCCTTGGAGTACACCGACGGCATGTTGTGCACCAGCAGGCAACGGTCGAAACCGAGATCGGCACCGCCCAGTTCGCCGCTGTAGGTCACCTGGTCGGCGACGGTTGCGTCCTTGCCGTCCAGCACCACACGGGCCTTGATGCGCTTGCCGAAGGAGGCGAATTCGCCGGCCACGGCCTTGGTGCCGGTGAAGCCCGGGGCGCCGATGATGGTCAGGTCTTCGGGGACGCTGGCCAGGGCGGCGAGGCCCAGTTTGCGGCCGGTGACCGGCTCTTCACCGCCGATTACGTTATTGATGGTGTCGGCCGGGGTGGTGCCCTCGTCGACGATCACAACGTAGACCGGCACCTTGACCACTTTGAGGATCTGGTAAACGGCGTGGAACAGCGTGCCGGTTTCAGCGCCGGTAGGGTCCAGCAGCGCCTGGGTGGTGAAGCTGTTGATGCGGAACGGGGCGTTTTTCGGAATCGACGCATGGGCGTTGGGGGCAGTGCCCACCAGGCCGATGACGTTATCGCCCAGGCCACCCATGGCCTCGGGGGATTCAGTGGCATTCACGGTGATGCCGTTATGTTCGAAGTTCAAAACCTCAGCCATGATCAGTCAGCCTTCTTCGGGGTGGAGTTGAGGACGCTGGTCAGTTCCAGGCGGCCAGCGGTGCGCAGGGCGGATGCTTCGACGTCCAGCAGTTCCAGTTCCTCGCCGGCGGTAGACCAGTGGCCGTTGCCGGTGGGGAATGGAATGAGGACGGTGTAGGTTTGGCGATTGGCCATAGGTGGATCTCCAGGCGAAAAAAAACCGCGAAGGCGGTTTTGTGTGACTGTCACGAGAATGGAACATGGGACCGTTAGGCGATCTGCTAACGCTCTTTTTAAGGAAGTGCTAGTTGTGGTAATTCAGAAACGAGATCTTGCGGACTGAACACCTCGCGCGTCTCCTGCTCGACGGCATCAAACTGCTCATAGCAGTAAGCCCAGCACAGCGACCGCCAGGAACGGAAGGCCTGGCCCTGAGCCTGAAAGCGCGGTACTGCCGGCTCATCGGCATAGCTAATCGCATTCTTGATATCGTCATATCCTGCGGACTTGGCCGTCTGATCCAGAAACGCCTGAACTACCGCAACACACTCAAGCTTGCGCTGTTCCCACGTCAATTCGGGCGGTTCCAAAATAATGGGGCGATTACCATCGGCCCCGATCACTTTGCCAGAGGCTTGAGCTGCGAAAAGTGCTTGGTACTCTTCAAGACTGACTTCCCGCAGCTCTCCTGCGAGCGGCAGGCAGCAGTCCGGATTTGCCACTTCAATCAAGGGTGGTTCTGCCGTGACATCTGCAATGCCAACGGTAGGCCGTTGCGCTTCAGGGGCGCTGGGATCAACTTCCCAAGCGGGATCCGGAATGTTGACCATAGGCCTTTCCCACGTCGGATCGGGGATCCGAAGTGTCCGCTCGCCATGGGCTCGGGTATCGTAAAAACCTAATGTTTGGGCATGAAAGAAAATCGTCATAGTCAGTAGCCTGTGGCCTCCCAGTAAATATCATCAGGTGAGTTGAACGGGCCGGAAATAACCGAAAACTGCGTATTGCTGACGATCAAGGTATTAGTGCCCGTTGCGGCATCGGAGTAAAAGAGACTCGTCCGGCTTGCAACAAGCGATGCACACCGATTGGGGAACGCGATAGGAAAACTGCGATGGGTGACGGTATCCGAAGCGCCCAAGGTAATTCCCCACTGCTTGATCATTCCCGTCTGGGCACATTTCCACCAACCATTGGGCCCAAGTGAGGCCGTATTTTTAAGCACGGCTCCCGGCACGTCGGCTGTGGCCGGCGGCAGGTTTGTCAGGCCGGCGGCGTTGCCGCTGTAGATGCCTGAGATCGACAAATGCCCCCCTTCGGTAAGGGTCATGGCGTTATTCGTTCCGCCCACATGAGTGACGACCTGTGCCGGCGAGGTGCTGGTTCCGCCGGAATAGGCCTCCATTGCCGCGAGGTGTCGCTCATTCCAGCACGTTGCTCGCCACACCATGTATGCCAAGTAGTTTGCCGGCGCATTGATCTGCACAGCTGGCGAGCGGCCTCGCCATGCTACAAATCCGCCGCCCATGTCAGGTAGTTCAAAGCTGGCGGTGCCTGACATCAAGCCACCCGTGGTGGGTAACTTGGAGTTGTCGGAAATCGCGATGTTGGCCGAGCCATCGAATGGCACACCATTGATTTGGCGTGGTGTTGCCAGCCGGGAGGTTGTTCCGGAGTTTCCGGACACATCAATATTGTAGGAACCTTGCAGTCGTGCAGCGGGTACCGCCCCCTTCGTCAGGGCGCTCGCGTTAAGGTTAATGAGTTGGCCACCCTCGCCGATGTAGGCGCCCTTGATGGTCAAGTTACCTTGGCCTTCAAATAGGAAAGCGCTCGGCACAGCTCCCATATGAAGTGCTACTACCGGGAGCGAGGTAGACGTTCCACCAGAGTAGACATCCATGGACGCCAGATGACGTTCCCCCCACATCGTCCCCTTCCAAATAGAGTAACCATACGAGTTGATCGGACAATTGATCTGGATGGCGGGGATACGCTTTTGCCAATCGACAAAGGCCCCTCCCATGCCAGAAAACTCTGCGCTGATTGCGCCAGTCATAGTTCCGCCTTTTACGGGCAACTTCGACTCATCCGTCAGTTTCCCGAACATCGACGCAACTTCATCTTTCGTATAGGCATCCCTGATGCCCATCTCAGCCAACGTTCCAGGGTTCGTGCCGCCTATGGTTCGACCATATTTGTCGACAGTCAGAACTTTGTAGGTGCCCGCCTGAACACCACTTCTTCCCGCCAGCATCTCGAATACCAGCGGGGTGGAGCCCAACGCGATAACCCCTTTGCTGACCAACTGCCACAAAGAGCCTCCATAGGCAGTGCCCTCTTCGACAATTACGCTAAGTCCAGGAGTGACTCTTTGACTGGAGCTGGCATCCATCGAGCGCGACCAGGCACTATTGGCAACAATATAAATACCGTTGTCCTTCGCCAACGTCTGACCTGCGACCAGTACGCGTTGGCCAGCAATCACTGCAACCCCATCGATTTGCTGCGCGCCACTCAGGACGATATTTGCCGTAGCCGCCACACGAACCGACTGCTTGCTATCAAGCTTGGCCAGCTCGTCGCCGAGATAATCAACAACCCATGCCCGAGTTGCCTTGACGACAGTGTCATCAATCAGCAATGTCACCAGAGACGCATTACTCGTTTCGAAAATCGAGCGGATGTAAAACTCTTTGCCCGACCCAGATGTCGCCAGTACGGGTTTGAACGACTCCGGATACTTGACGATGGCGTACAACACGCCGCTATCGGTCCAGATACCCGCCTCGCGCACATACCACCCACCGACATCTGACGGAATCGTCACCTCTGCCAGGAGCCAGCTGGGATTTTTCTCGTCTTGGAAAAGGGCATTCAATGGCCCCCGCCATACCTCACGCTTCAATGCTTTGGCGGTCGCATCCGGGTTATAGACAGCGCCGTTGCCATCACCAACCGAAATTTGTGCAAGCTTGATCGGAAGCCCAGCAGCCTTGCAGGCAGTTTCGTAGGCAATTCCATCATTGGTAAGAAGAGTATAAAAGTCGGCCATTTAGGACCTCTGTGGATAAATAGTGAGCGTCTCGACGCTATAAAGCCCCGCGGCAGAGAATGCATTGCCGGCGGCTTTCAGACCGTCGATAACAATCGGATGGATAATGGTAAGTTCGCCGCATACCGTCGCGGCAGCGATGGAATGGGTACCAGATGCGCTCAATCCCACAGAGACCGACAGGATGTCGCGTTCGCTTTTTGCAGCGACTAATCGCTGGTCCAGTCGAGCGTCCATTTCTTCGCTGTAGGCCAGGCTTGTGAACGCTCTCACCGAAAAACTGTAAGGCGCACCGATTGGCGTTTGCTCGTACCACGAGCGAACCTGCGGGACCAACTGCAACCCTGTAGCGGCGTTTTCCAGCGCTTTACGTGTACCGGACTGGCGAGCGGTCGGCCAAGCGAGCTTCACCGTGCCCCTCTTTTCAGCCTCAGGAGCACTGGAACTCCATTCAGTAACACCACGATCTGCAGCCAGGTACGGTAAGAATTCCACTGGCGTCTGCAGCGGGTTCATCAAGGCGGGAAAAGGTGGCGTCACCCGATCGAGCAATTGCCCGAAACCCAGGTCCAGCGCCTTCTCCAACGGCGAACTGTTGGCGGGCAGCAAACTGCCTTTGGGCTCACTCATAGCGTGCGCACCTCCACCTCGACGCCCGTGCAATACGGGGCCTGGAACGCGGTGGTGACGATCGGCTCCAGCGGTTCAAGGATTTGCAGTTGTGCAGCTCCCGCCGAGTGGATGGCGTAGTCGATCCAGCTCGGGTCCACCCGCCCTTCCAGGCGATGACAGGACTCTGCATAGTCTTGCAGCAGTTTCTGGGCGGCGACTTGAGTGAGCCCGGAATCCGGGCCGGCGTTGATCTTCGCCACCACGCGGATTTTGTAGCGCAGGATCTGAGCCGCCTGCACCGTGACGAGATCCGTTTCCGGTCGCACGTCAGGCCGGGCGAAATGCCGACGTACACCGTCAAGCAGATCAGCAGAAGGTGTGCCATCCCCGTCTCTGGACAGGACCGTGACCATCACTTCGCCGGGCGCGGTTCGACGGCCATTACCATCCTTGACCCGTGCCGCGTAGCCGTCCGGGTCGAAGGTATAAGTGACCGTCACCACACCCGGCGTAGCACTTTGCACTTTCACCGATGGTCGCTCACCGAGGGTGAAAACCTCTCGGCGATACTGCATCCGCGAACCCGCCGCCGGAGCGTGAGGCGCGAGGTAATAACGCAACCGGGCGTCATCGTCGCTCTCCAATGTTGGCGGTACCGGCGGGAAAGCCGCCGGGTCACCAGGGTCGAGCACCTGGCGCTCCAGGCCCATGTCCGCCAGGCGCGCATCGAGGTTGCTGCCGGTGGCCCACCACGCCAGCATCTGCTTGATGCGGGCGTTGTATTTGCGCTCGTGGGTTTGCAGGCGAACGCAAAAAGCTTCCAGCGCCAACGTCAGCAACTCGCTCTCGTTCTCCAGGCTGACCTTCAGCTTGGCGGCATTTTCAGGCGCACGAGTTGCGACGTAATCAACGACAAACGCCTTGAACTCCGCCAACAGTGGCTCGAACTCATCGACGGCAATGATCGCTGGCTCAGCCAACTGGTTCTGGCCGGGTATCAGCATGCTCATGTCACCACCTCGAAGGATTGCTTGCGGTTTTTCCAGGTGCCGGCGAAGCGCAGCAACAGGCCGGCGCCCTGGCGGTTGGCGACGATGACTTGCGGCTCGAAGTCGGCGATGCCGTTCTGCGGGTTGTAGAACGCCTGGGCGGCATGGCTCTGGGCGAGAATCAGCAGGTCATCGCCGAGGTTTTGCCCGAGCAGCTGCGGGATCATCGAGCCGTACAGCGGGCGCTTCTGGCGAGTGCCCAAGGGCGTGGTCAGCGCTCGGGTAGCGCGCTGCACAAATTGCAGCCAGTCATCGACCGCCGCACCGGTGTTTCTATCGATTCCGATCATGGGATGTCCTTGTCAGGGGCTGATGACTCGACCCTGGTGGTCCACCACCGGGCCACTGAAGTGCGCGCCGCCTGCATCCAGCAACAGGCTGGTGCCGCCGACTTGCAGCGTGACGCCCTGGGCGCTCATCGTGAGGCTGGCGGCGCCGACCTTGATGTCGACCTGTTCGCGGGAACCTGTGAACGTGGTGGGGCCATTGACCCAGTTGAAGGTATGGCTGGCGTCGTCGTAGTCGCTTTGGGTGCCGTCCTGATGGCGGCGCCGGGTCAGTGTCGAAGCGCTGGAGACCGGTGGAAAACGGTCACTGTTCAAGCCGAACAAGGCCACCGATTGCGCCCCGCCCTCCCCGGCGCCGTAGTTGAGCAGCAAACATTGCTCGCCTACTGACGGGATGCGGGTTTCCGTCTGTGCCCCGGCGCTGGGGTTGAAAAAGCGGATCGCCGGGGTGAGCAGTTCGCCGTGGCTGACCTTGCAGGTATTGCTGGCGGCGTCGACCTCCTGGCACACGCCGATTCGGCAGAAACTTTCGGCGCGTCGATACAGGTCTTCGAGCTGGCTTTCCATTTCCGCCAGGCGCTCCACGATCGGCCCCAGTTGCATGCGTAACAGCGCGTCGAACATGGGCTACTCCGCCAGCGGCTTGTATTGGTCGGGGTCGTCGATGTTCGAAACTTCCCAGGTGCAGGCAAAAAGCGGCTTGCCTGTGGGATCGTTGAGCAACGGCGGCCCGATATAGAGGGTTTGGGTGAAGGTGACGGTCCAGGTGTCGTAGTCCGTCTCTGCGCTGGTGCGTATTGAAGGCGCAGCGACAATGCTGGTCGGCAGGTCGCACTGCGCCTGCGGCAGGTTCCAGCGGTTATCCAGCACCAGGTCCATCAGTTGGCTGGCCAGGTCGCAGGCATCAAAGGGCAAGGCACCCGGGGCCACCATGGCCTTGAGTGAAATCCCCAGGGCATGGGCCTTGCGCCCCTCGCGGGAGCGAAGGCCCGGCCCATTGCCTTCGACCGTGATCAACACGCCGGTGTTGTTCGCGCCGCCCTGAAAGTCCTGATGAGTGCCGACCTTAAGTTCCGGAAACGCCCTGCGCAGTGCCTCGCTGATGGCCTGGGGCAATTGGGAGGGTTTTTCGATAAGTGTCATTTAAGTAGCGTCCTTGCAACGGTTACTGCGGGTCCCGGCCAGGGCCTTCGTTGACGCCGATGCGCTTGGCCGCCCAGCGTTCATAAAGGCCGATGGCCACGTCGGCGCCGGCCATGGCGGTCAGGCACCCAATGGCGCCGGCCGTCCAGATCGACATGCCGGCGGCGTAGCACAGCATCAGGGCTGATACCCCGCACACCATGCAGGCCCCCGAACGCAGGGCCAGGCGCCGCATAAGCGACCAACCGCGGGCGCCTTCCTTGTCGGCGCGCCACATTTCTCCGGAAACCCCGCCAATCACCGCCAATACGATGACCAGCCAGATAGGCATTTCCGCCAACGCTTGCTGCTCGTTTGTCATGTCACGCCTCCTGGAATGAGTGATACCGGCAGGTCGCCGGTTGTAGGTGTTTGTTTCAATTTGAATGGGTTCTCTAGGTAGGCATTCCAAAAAGCCCGGTTGCCCGGGCTTTTCAGTAATGATGTCCTCGAACTTTCGGCGCTACTGGCGCGGTACGGTTCTTTCCTCAATGTTTTTCCGACCACGATCCCTGTCTGCCGGATAACTGCTTCTGGTGCTTTACGCTGCACACCCGGGCCAGTTGCCAACCCTCTGAACCGTTAAGGCCGGTTCATCGCTGCCTGTTCTTGAAGCGGTTTGAAACTAAAGAGCGTCGGCATCCTTGCCGGTATTGCCTGGCATCCTTGCCATCGCTTCGATGGCGTCCTTGCCGGTGTTGCGTAACGTCCTTGTCTTCCTTGGCAGCATCCTTGCCGCCTCCACCAGGCCTTCTTGGCTGGCTTGAGATGAAGAATATGCATGTATGCATATACAGTCAATGCACAAATGCATTTATTTTTGCGCAAGAAATGCACAAGTGCATTTATAGCCCCGCAGGCAAAGGGTTTGGTGGTTTTACGCAGACGAAAAAAAGCCCGCTCACTGGCGGGCTTTGTCTTACACAGAAGGGTTAGCGGGCGTACATGCCCCACCAGAAAACGTGACCAAGGATGCTGATCTGTTCATCCTGGATTTCCTGGAAGCTGTAGTCCTCGTCCGGATGTTCATCGCGGTTGAAGCTACGCAGGCGAATCCCGGAAGGCAGGCGATAGAGCTGTTTCACCCGTAGCTGGCCGTTGTGATTGATGGCGTAAAGATCGCCATCGACGATGTCACCAATCCCGCATTTGCCCGCATTGACACCTACGGTGGCGCCGTCGCGCAGCACCGGCAACATACTGTTGCCGCGCACCGTCACGCACTTGGCCTGGTCGAACTGCACACCGTTATGCCGCAGGCTGCGCTTGCCGAATCGCAGGCTGGCCTTCTCGCTTTCCTCGATGACGAATCTTCCTGATCCAGCAGCCAATTCAACCTCGCGCAGAAAGGGGATCGACACCTCGTCATCATTAACGGGGGTTTCGTCGTCCCACAGGCTTATGTCCTTGAGTTCCGAATGCATCGGGTCACGCTCGTCCGACCGCGCCGGCACCAGCCCTGCGCGCCCGCGCAGCTGATCGGTGCTGACCTGGAAGTAATCGGCGATGCGCGAGATGTGCTTGTCCGACGGATCAACGATCTTGCCGCTGAGGATCCGGGACAGTGTGGATTGAGGCACGCCGGTACGCCGGTGAAGCTCCGTGGGGGAGATCCGGTCGCGGTCCAGCAGCTCTCTTAAGACGATAGAAACGTTGCGTTTTTGCATAACGCGGATAGTGCAGGCAGTTTTGATGCTTGGCAAATGCTAATTTGCATATTTAATGCATGGAGCAGCGAATTTGACCTGACCGTTTGTGCACTGCGAAGCCCCGACCGCGCGTGTTAACCTTGCGCCCATTGCAAAAAATGCTGGGCCAAGCGCCCCCTTTGCCCCATCACTTTCAACGAATTTGCCAACTATCCAATGAGTAAAAACACTTCCGATCTGTCCTCCCACACCCCGATGATGCAGCAGTACTGGCGCCTGAAAAACCAGCACCCTGATCAGTTGATGTTCTACCGCATGGGCGACTTCTACGAGATCTTCTATGAAGACGCGAAGAAGGCGGCCAAGTTGCTGGACATCACCCTGACCGCGCGCGGGCAGTCGGCCGGGCAGTCAATTCCGATGTGCGGGATTCCATATCATTCGTTGGAAGGTTACCTGGTCAAGCTGGTGAAGCTGGGCGAGTCGGTGGTGATCTGTGAGCAGATCGGCGACCCGGCCACCAGCAAGGGCCCGGTGGAACGCCAGGTGGTGCGCATCATTACGCCGGGTACGGTGAGTGATGAGGCGCTGCTGGATGAGCGTCGCGACAACCTGATCGCGGCAGTACTGGGGGACGAACGCCTGTTCGGCCTGGCAGTCCTGGATATCACCAGTGGCAACTTCACGGTGCTGGAGATCAAGGGCTGGGAGAATCTGCTGGCGGAGCTTGAGCGCGTCAACCCGGTGGAGTTGATGATCCCGGACGACTGGCCAAAGGACCTGCCGGCGGAACGTCGCCGTGGGACCAAGCGTCGTGCGCCGTGGGATTTCGAGCGTGATTCGGCGCTGAAAAGCCTGTGCCAGCAATTCTCCGTGCAAGACCTCAAGGGCTTCGGTTGCGAAACCCTGACCCTGGCCATCGGCGCCGCCGGTTGCCTGCTCAGCTATGCCAAGGAAACCCAGCGCACTGCCCTGCCGCATTTGCGCAGCCTGCGTCATGAACGTCTGGACGACACCGTGGTGCTCGATGGCGCCAGCCGTCGCAACCTGGAACTGGACACCAACCTGGCGGGCGGTCGCGACAACACCCTGCAATCGGTGGTCGACCGTTGCCAGACCGCCATGGGCAGCCGCTTGCTGACCCGCTGGTTGAACCGCCCGCTGCGGGACTTGACCGTGCTGCAAGCCCGTCAAACTTCTATTACGTGCCTGCTGGATCAATACCGCTTTGAAAAGCTGCAACCGCAGCTCAAGGAAATCGGCGATATCGAGCGGATCCTTGCGCGGATCGGCCTGCGCAACGCGCGGCCCCGCGACCTGGCACGCCTGCGCGATGCCCTTGGCGCCCTGCCGCAACTGCAAGCGGCGATGACTGAACTGGAAGCGCCGCACCTGCAGCAGCTTGCCGTCACCACCAGCACCTACCCGGAACTGGCGGCACTGCTGGAAAAAGCCATCATCGACAACCCGCCCGCGATCATCCGTGACGGTGGCGTGTTGAAAACCGGTTACGACACCGAGCTGGACGAACTGCAATCCCTGAGCGAGAACGCCGGGCAGTTCCTGATCGACCTGGAAGCCCGCGAAAAAGCCCGCACGGGCCTGGCCAACCTGAAAGTCGGCTACAACCGCGTGCACGGCTACTTTATCGAGTTGCCGAGCAAGCAGGCCGAGCAGGCGCCGATCGATTACCAGCGTCGCCAGACCCTCAAGGGCGCCGAGCGCTTTATCACCCCGGAACTTAAAGAGTTCGAAGACAAGGCGCTGTCGGCCAAAAGCCGCGCCCTGGCCCGGGAGAAAATGCTCTACGAAGCCTTACTCGAAAGCCTGATCGACAAGCTTGCGCCGTTGCAGGACACCGCAGCCGCCCTGGCCGAGCTGGATGTACTGAGCAACCTGGCCGAGCGTGCCCTGAACCTTGACCTGAACTGCCCGCGCTTTGTCAGCGAGCCGTGCATGCGCATCGTGCAAGGTCGCCACCCGGTGGTGGAGCAGGTGTTGACCACGCCGTTCGTCGCCAACGACCTGTCGCTGGACGACGATACCCGCATGCTGGTGATCACCGGTCCGAACATGGGCGGTAAATCCACCTACATGCGTCAGACCGCGTTGATCGTGCTGCTGGCGCATATCGGCAGCTTCGTGCCGGCGGCAAGCTGCGAATTGTCACTGGTGGACCGCATCTTCACCCGGATCGGTTCCAGCGATGACCTGGCCGGCGGCCGTTCGACCTTTATGGTGGAAATGAGCGAAACCGCCAACATCCTGCACAACGCCACCGAACGCAGCCTGGTGCTGATGGACGAAGTGGGCCGCGGCACCAGCACCTTCGACGGGCTGTCCCTGGCGTGGGCGGCGGCCGAGCGTTTGGCGCACCTGCGGGCATATACGCTGTTCGCGACGCACTACTTCGAACTGACCGTGCTGCCGGAAAACGAGCCGTTGGTAGCCAACGTGCACCTCAATGCCACCGAGCACAACGAGCGCATCGTGTTCCTGCACCACGTGCTGCCCGGCCCGGCAAGCCAGAGTTACGGCCTGGCCGTGGCGCAACTGGCGGGGGTGCCGGCCGAGGTGATTACCCGTGCTCGCGAGCACCTGAGCCGCCTGGAAGAAACCGCGCTGCCCCATGAGATTCCAGTGGCCAGCCCGGCCAAGGCCAGCAACAAACCCAGCGCGCCGCACCAGAGCGACATGTTCGCCAGCCTGCCTCATCCGGTACTGGATGAGTTGGCTAAGCTTGACCTGGATGACGTGACGCCGCGAAAAGCGCTCGAAATGTTATATGCACTGAAGACTCGGATATAACGCAGACGCTTGCAAGCTGGTAGACTCTCGCGCGGTTTGGGATGCTGCGGGCTTTTAGCCTGGCCTGCAGACTATCGCTCCCGAACCTCGCGAGCCCTGCTACAAAGGGTTTCGCTGCCGCCGCCTGAGGAGAAAATTAGAAATGACCTTCGTCGTCACCGACAACTGCATCAAGTGCAAGTACACCGACTGCGTAGAAGTGTGTCCGGTGGACTGCTTCTACGAAGGCCCGAATTTCCTGGTCATCCACCCGGACGAGTGCATTGACTGCGCCCTGTGTGAACCAGAATGCCCGGCCGTCGCTATTTTCTCCGAGGACGAAGTCCCGGCAGAGATGCAGGAATTTATTCAGTTGAACGTTGAGCTGGCGGAAATCTGGCCGAATATCACTGAGCGCAAAGACCCGATGCCGGATGCGGCAGAGTGGGATGGCAAAAAAGGCAAGATTGCCGACCTCGAACGCTGATAGCGTCGATGCCCTCCAAAAGGCCCCTTGCGGGCCTTTTTGCATTTCTGCGGGGCAGGTTTCACTTTTCTACAGGCAAAAAAAAGGGGCGGTATGACCCGCCCACATTTTTTCCCTAGTCCCTGTGTTCCTTTTCATCGTCCTGATGAATCGCATCCTGCGAGGTTCCCTGAATCATCGTTCCTTGATGACTGTGTCAATCCGTGGACACAGGGCTGATCTTAGAGAGTTCACGGGGAAGTTCAACGGGATCCAACCCGCCGGATTTTCGATTTACGCGCTCAAACGCGAATAAATAATCCTTATATTTCAACTAGATAGAAATATAGGCAATCAATTCAAGACGCCCCCGTCGATGAAAAAACCCAAACGCTTACGAAAAAGTAAGTGAATGCTTACACCAGCAATTACGTAAAAGAGTAAAAAACGCCTCGTTGCTGTTCATCAGGCAAGAAAAAGCCCCGACAAGGTCGAGGCTTTTTTCCCATCCGGTGGATCAGTCGTCGCTGACAGTAATCGTCGGCATTGCCTGGGCCTCTGCTTCCTGCAGGACGATTCGCGCGCCTACGTGGCGCGCCAGCTCCTGGTAGACCATGGCAATCTGGCCATCGGGCTCGGCAACCACCGTCGGCTTGCCGCCATCAGCCTGCTCACGAATCCCCATGGACAGCGGCAATGACGCCAGCAGTTCCACGCCGTACTGGGTCGCGAGCTTCTCGCCGCCGCCTTCACCGAACAGATGCTCGGCGTGGCCGCAGTTGGAGCAGATGTGCACCGCCATGTTTTCCACGACGCCCAGCACCGGGATGTTGACCTTGCGGAACATCTCCACACCCTTGCGGGCATCCAGCAGCGCAAGGTCCTGCGGTGTGGTGACGATCACCGCGCCGGCCACCGGCACTTTCTGCGCCAGGGTCAGCTGGATATCGCCGGTGCCTGGCGGCATATCGATCACCAGGTAGTCCAGATTGCCCCAGTCGGTCTGGGTGACCAGTTGCAGCAACGCACCGGATACCATCGGGCCGCGCCAGACCATCGGTGTGTTGTCATCGGTCAGGAAGGCCATGGACATGACTTCCACGCCATGGGACTCGATCGGCACGAACCATTTCTGGTCCTTGATCTTCGGCCGGGTGCCTTCCGGGATGCCAAACATCACGCCCTGGCTCGGGCCATAGATGTCGGCGTCGAGAATCCCGACCCGCGCGCCTTCCCGGGCCAGGGCCAGGGCCAGGTTGGCGGCGGTGGTGGATTTGCCCACGCCGCCCTTGCCGGAAGCCACGGCCACCACGTTCTTGACGTTGGCCAGGCCCGGAATCTGCGCCTGGGCCTTGTGCGGGGCGATCACGCACTGGATGTCGACCCTGGCCGCGCTGACGCCGTCCAGGCCTTCGATGGCCATTTGCAGCATCTGCGCCCAGCCGCTCTTGAACAGGCCTGCGGCGTAACCCAGCTCAAGCTGGACCGAAACCTTGTCACCCTGCACGTCGATGGCGCGTACGCACCCGGCGCTGACCGGGTCCTGGTTCAGGTAGGGGTCGGTGTACTGGCGAAGAACGGCTTCCACCGCTGCGCGATTGACGGCGCTCATGGGCTACTCCCGAAAAAAGACTGACTAAAACAGGCGGCTATCCTAACCGTTCCAGCGCCCCAGCGGCACGCTTTCGGCCTGTGGGAAAATCCGGAAACAGCCGCACGGGGTGAAATAAATTTCCCGGCGCTTTATAGTGGCCGACCTCCGTTTCATCAAGTAGCCGAGCCCCATGTCCGAGCCACGCAAGATCCTCGTCACCAGCGCCCTGCCCTATGCCAATGGTTCCATCCACCTTGGCCATATGCTTGAGTACATCCAGACCGATATGTGGGTGCGCTTCCAGAAGCATCGCGGCAATCAATGCATTTATGTCTGCGCGGACGACGCCCACGGTTCGGCCATCATGTTGCGCGCCGAGAAGGAAGGGATCACCCCGGAACAACTGATCGCCAATGTCCAGGCTGAACACAGCGCCGACTTTGCCGAGTTCCTGGTGGATTTCGATAACTTCCACTCGACCCACTCCGACGAAAACCGCGAGCTGTCGAGCCAGATCTACCTGCGCCTCAAGGACGCCGGGCACATTGCCACGCGTTCGATCACCCAGTATTTCGACCCGGAAAAGAAAATGTTCCTGGCCGACCGCTTCATCAAGGGCACCTGCCCGAAATGCGGCACTGAGGACCAGTACGGCGACAACTGCGAGAAATGCGGCGCCACTTACGCGCCCACCGACCTGAAGGATCCGAAGTCGGCCATCTCCGGCGCCACCCCGGTACTCAAGGATTCCCAGCACTTCTTCTTCAAGCTCCCGGATTTCCAGCAGATGCTGCAAACCTGGACCCGCAGCGGCACCCTGCAGGACGCCGTGGCGAACAAGATCGCCGAATGGCTGGACGCCGGCCTGCAACAGTGGGACATCTCCCGCGATGCGCCGTACTTCGGCTTTGAGATCCCGGGCGAACCAGGCAAGTACTTCTACGTGTGGCTGGACGCGCCGATCGGCTACATGGCCAGCTTCAAGAACCTGTGCGACCGCACGCCGGAGCTGGACTTCGACGCGTTCTGGAACAAGGACTCCACGGCCGAGCTGTACCACTTCATCGGCAAGGACATCGTCAACTTCCACGCGCTGTTCTGGCCTGCAATGCTTGAAGGTTCGGGCTATCGCAAGCCAACCGGCATTGCCGTGCACGGTTACCTGACGGTCAACGGCCAGAAGATGTCCAAGTCCCGTGGCACCTTTATCAAGGCGCGCACCTACCTGGACCACCTGTCGCCGGAATACCTGCGCTACTACTACGCCTCCAAGCTGGGCCGTGGTGTCGACGACCTGGACCTGAACCTGGAAGACTTCGTACAGAAGGTCAACTCGGACCTGGTGGGCAAGGTCGTCAACATCGCCAGCCGTTGCGCCGGGTTTATCCACAAGGGCAACGCCGGGGTGCTGGTGGCTGAAAATGCCGCACCTGAGTTGACCGATGCATTCCTGGCCGCCGCGCCGAGCATCGCCGATGCCTATGAAGCTCGCGACTTTGCCCGGGCCATGCGCGAAATCATGGGCCTGGCCGACCGCGCCAACGCCTGGATCGCCGACAAGGCGCCGTGGTCGCTGAACAAGCAGGAAGGCAAGCAGGCTGAAGTCCAGGCGATCTGCGCCACAGGCGTCAACCTGTTCCGTCAGTTGGTGATCTTCCTCAAGCCGGTATTGCCATTGCTGGCAGCCGACGCCGAGGCGTTCCTCAATGTGCCGCCGCTGACCTGGAATGACCATGCGACACTGCTCGGCAACCATCAGTTGAATGAGTTCAAGCCGCTGATGACCCGTATCGACCCGGTAAAAGTGCAGGCCGTGACCGACGCATCGAAAGAAGACCTCGAGGCCAGCAAGACCGATACCGGCGACGCTGCACCTGCGGGCAATGGCGAACTGGCGAAAGATCCGTTGTCGCCGGAAATCGACTTCGACGCCTTCGCTGCGGTGGACTTGCGGGTGGCCCTGATCCTCAAGGCCGAAGCCGTGGAAGGCGCCGACAAGCTGCTGCGCCTGACCCTGGACATCGGTGATGAACAACGCAACGTGTTCTCGGGGATCAAGAGCGCCTATCCGGACCCATCCAAGCTCGATGGTCGCCTGACCATGATGATCGCCAACCTCAAGCCGCGGAAAATGAAGTTCGGTATCTCCGAAGGCATGGTGATGGCGGCCGGCCCTGGCGGTGAAGAGATCTACCTGTTGAGCCCGGACAGCGGCGCCAAGCCGGGTCAGCGCATCAAGTAACAATGGCTAACTGCCTCATGGTCTCGGCCATGGGGCGGTTTAAGCTAGTACCCCCTCCTCGCTTGCCGGATAATCGGATTCTGTTTGCTGTCGGCCCGTTGTTGGCTGTGGCTTTTCCGGGTTCCAACGCAATGATCAAACCATGAGCCTGATTCAACGTATCGACGCCCTGCTGCCGCAAACCCAGTGTGGCAAATGTGGGCATCCTGGCTGCAAGCCCTACGCAGAAGGCATTGCCCAAGGCGAGGCGATCAACAAGTGCCCTCCGGGCGGCCAGGAAACCATCGCAGGCCTGGCGCAGCTGTTGAAGCTCCCGGTGCTGGAGTTGGACACATCTCGAGGGGAAGCGCCCGCACAGATCGCGTTTATCCGTGAAGCGGAGTGCATCGGCTGTACCAAATGCATCCAGGCCTGCCCGGTGGACGCTATCGTCGGTGCTGCCAAATTGATGCACACGGTGATTGTCGACGAGTGCACGGGTTGCGACCTGTGTGTAGCACCCTGCCCGGTTGATTGCATCGAAATGCGTCCGTTGAGCACCGTGGTACCGATTGTCGGCGGGCTGGCCTCCAATGATCATGAACGCGAGGCACGCAGCCTCAAGCGCGACCGGGCCCGGCGACGGTTTGAACAGCGCAACGCGCGGCTGCAACGCGAAGAGGAACAGAAACTTGCCGAACGCCAGGCACGCTCCAAGCGCGCCGCCCCGGTAGCTGCGGCCACGGTCAACCCGGTCCAGGCGGCCATTGAGCGGGTTCGTGCACAAAAAGCCGCGGCCATGGACGCCGCCTTGAAGAAGGCCAAGATCAACCTGGCCATGAGCCGCGCCCAATTACACAAATCCCTGAAAGCTTTCGGCCACCCGCCGACCTTTGAACAGCAGTCGCAGTTGATCATTCTGCAACAGCACTTCGAAACGGCAGAGCAGGCGCTTGCAGCACTGGTGGTGGCTGATGCCCGCACCTGAACCCCTTGAGCACCGGCCCCACGTGATGAAGCGTGTACTGCCGGTGCACGCCGCGTTTATCCTGCTTGGGTTATTGGGCCCGTTTTTCGTAACCACACTGACTGTCCGCAAGGAACCGCTCGCCCCATGAACGCCGCAAAACGCCTGGAAATTTTCCGTCGGCTTCACGAAGACAACCCGGAACCGAAAACCGAACTGGCCTACTCCTCGCCGTTCGAGTTGCTGATCGCCGTGATTCTCTCGGCCCAGTCCACAGACGTCGGCGTCAACAAGGCCACCGCTAAATTGTATCCGGTGGCGAACACCCCGGAGGCGATCTACGCGCTGGGGGTTGAGGGGTTGTCCGAATACATCAAGACCATCGGCCTGTACAACAGCAAGGCGAAGAATGTCATCGAGACCTGCCGGCTACTGGTGGAACTGCACGGCAGCGAAGTACCGCAAACGCGCGAAGCCCTGGAAGCCCTTCCGGGTGTTGGCCGAAAAACCGCCAATGTGGTGCTCAATACGGCATTTCGCCAATTGACCATGGCGGTGGACACGCACATCTTTCGGGTCAGCAACCGAACCGGTATTGCCCGCGGAAAAAATGTGGTGGAAGTGGAAAAACAGCTGATGAAGTTCGTGCCCAAGCCGTATCTGCTGGACTCGCATCACTGGTTGATCCTTCACGGACGCTATGTCTGCCAAGCCCGCAAGCCGCGCTGTGGCAGCTGCCGCATCGAAGACCTGTGCGAATACAAGGAAAAGACTTCCGACGATTGAGCCATCATTGCTTTTATCGATGAGTCGATTGAAAAAATCTTTTTTACCAGGCCCGAGATTATCGTTATAAGGAGCGCCAACGGCAGTCTTAGCCTGGAGTTAACCTTATGAGCACTGGCAAAGAACAACTGGATGTAGAAGACGACGTTGTTGGCGCTGAATCCGACGATGATGCAGCAGAAGCACCGGTAGAGGTGGCCAAGACCAATTTGAGCAAACGCCGCACCATCGACAACCTTCTGGAAGAGCGGCGCTTGCAAAAACAGTTGGCCGATTACGACTTCGATCTCTAATCGATCCAACGATAAACAGAAGCCTCCCTTGCGGAGGCTTTTTTCTGACTGGATGTAAATGTGAGGCCGGCCTACACCAGGCCGTTACGCTGGGCCAGCTCGATCAAGTCCACCAGCGAGCGGGCGTTGAGCTTGAGCAGCAAGCGGGTCTTGTAGGTGCTCACAGTCTTGTTGCTCAGGAACATGCCATCGGCGATCTCCTTGTTGGTCTTGCCGCGGGCCAACTGCTGCAACACCATCATCTCCCGGCCGGACAGGCGCTCGACCATGTCCGCTTCGCTGGCGTTACCCATTGTGGAGCGCACCGAGTTCAACGCCTGGTTGGGGAAGTAGCTGTACCCGCACAGCACCGCCTTGACCGCGCTCAACAGCTCGGTGAGATCCTGTTGCTTGCACACGTAGCCGGCAGCACCCGCCTGCATGCACCGCATCGAGAAATGCCCGGGCGCCTGGGACGTCAGCACCAGCACCTTGAAGGGATGTGCCTGTTTGGTTGATGACAGCCGGCATATAACTTCCAGGCCATCGAGTTTGGGAATTCCAATATCCAGTATGACAATGTCCGGCATATGCTCGCGCGCAAGTTGCAAGGCATCGACACCGTTATCGGTCTCGGCAACGACCTCATAACTATGACGTTCCATTAGCATACGCACAGCAAGACGAATGACGGGATGATCATCCACGATCAGCACTTTATTCATGGGCAAGTCCAATTTCGCTGTTCGAATTATTAAGAGTAAGCACAATAGCCTAGTCGTTTCTCGCTTGGCATAGCGCTCCCCCCCAAGCAACAGCAAGCAGAGACCTAACCCACAAAGACATAGGATTTAACCTACAAAAAAACGCCAGATCGGAGCTATCCAGTTTTGTTGGGGCTTTCAGAACTTTCCGAGCACAAACATATTTTGAGTGAAAATTCCCAGGATTACGCGGGCCCGGGTAAACGCGCCGTACACAAGTTTCAGGAAATGCCCCTTGTGCGCTGTCAGAAGACCTGTGAACCCGGAGGGAAACCGGGTTTTTAAAAGTTCCATTCGACATAATTACTAACGCTCCATAAATCCTACAGGCATGTCAGCATCTGACATATTCGCGGTACATTTCTGAGTGAATTTTCTGTAGTACATAGTTCCTGCCTACAAGAAAAAATCTCACTTTCAACAATGCATCACTTATCGAGCGAAATTAATAAACATTGCCCCCGTAAAAATATAAACACTCCAGATCATCTCCTGGAGTACCTGAACTTTTTCGAAGCGAACAATAAACACAGGCGCGCGCCCGATGATTCCGGATGTATTTTCAACCAAAAAAAATGGCCCCTTGAGGGGCCATTTTTCATTGCAACTTACAACACTCAGAACAACTTGCGACCTTTGTTGGCCGCAATGCGCATGCGCAACGCGTTCAGCTTGATGAAGCCTGCCGCGTCTGCCTGGTTGTAGGCGCCGCCATCTTCTTCAAAAGTGGCGATGTTGGCGTCGAACAACGACTCATCGGACTTGCGACCGGTCACGATCACATTGCCCTTGTACAGCTTCAGGCGCACAACGCCGTTCACGTGGACCTGGGAAGCGTCGATCATCTGTTGCAGCATCAGACGCTCCGGGCTCCACCAGTAGCCGGTGTAGATCAGGCTGGCGTACTTGGGCATCAACTCGTCTTTGAGGTGAGCCACTTCACGGTCCAGGGTGATGGACTCAATGGCGCGGTGAGCGCGCAGCATGATGGTGCCGCCCGGGGTTTCGTAGCAACCACGGGACTTCATGCCCACGTAACGGTTCTCGACGATGTCGAGGCGGCCGATACCGTGTTCGCCACCGATACGGTTCAAGGTCGCCAGTACGGTGGCCGGGGTCATTTCGACGCCGTCCAGCGCGACGATGTCGCCGTTGCGGTAGGTCAGTTCCAGGTACTGGGCCTTGTCAGGAGCGTTCTCCGGGGAGACGGTCCATTTCCACATGTCTTCTTCGTGCTCGGTCCAGGTGTCTTCCAGCACGCCGCCTTCATAGGAGATGTGCAGCAAGTTGGCGTCCATCGAGTACGGGGACTTCTTCTTGCCGTGACGCTCGATCGGGATCGCGTGCTTTTCAGCGTAGTCCATCAGCTTTTCACGGGACAACAGGTCCCATTCACGCCACGGAGCAATCACTTTTACGCCTGGCTTCAAGGCGTAGGCGCCCAGTTCGAAACGCACCTGGTCGTTGCCCTTGCCGGTGGCGCCATGGGAAATGGCGTCGGCGCCGGTTTCGTTGGCGATTTCGATCAGGCGCTTGGCGATCAGCGGACGTGCGATGGAAGTACCCAGCAGGTACTCGCCTTCGTAGACAGTGTTGGCGCGAAACATCGGGAAAACGAAATCGCGGACGAACTCTTCGCGCAGGTCGTCAATGTAGATCTCTTTCACGCCCATGGCTTGCGCCTTGGCACGTGCAGGTTCGACCTCTTCGCCCTGACCCAGGTCAGCGGTGAAGGTCACCACTTCACAGTTATAAGTATCCTGCAGCCACTTGAGGATCACCGAAGTGTCCAGGCCGCCGGAATACGCGAGAACGACCTTGTTTACGTCGGCCATGCCATCACTCCACGGGGTTGTACGGAAAGGCGTCGATTCTACCGACCAAAACCGTGAAATTACAGAGGCGCGACAGCAAATGAAGATAAAGCGACAGATTATGTCGAGCGGGCGACGAAACGCCGCACCTTATGAGGTGGCGGCAGCGTTGCCTGGCGCCTTGGCCTGGGGCGCCGGTTTCTCGGGGGCTGCCACCCGTTCGAGCTGAATATTCACCCGGCGGTTTTTCGCCCGGTTGGCCGCGTTGGTGTTCGGCGCCAGCGGATAGCTTTCGCCATGAAAGCGCAGGGTAATCTGCGATTCCTGGATGCCATTGGCCTTGAAGTAGTCCATCACCGCCAATGCACGACGCCGCGAAACGTCGCGATTGGTCAGGCGATTGCCGCTGTTGTCGGAGTGGCCATTCAACTCGACGTGGTTAACCGTCGGGTCGGCTTTCATGAATTCGAGAATCACCGAGAGCTTTTTCCTGGCCGCCGCGTCCAGTTCGATGCCGCCACCCGGGAAACCCACCTCGGTCTGTTTGACCTGCTCGAAATTCATCGGCAGCAGCTTGGTGGTGCAGAGTTGGTAGTCGTTGTAGGCCTTGCTGAATTTCGCCGGCAGCAGGCGGATCTCGGAGTAACCGCCGTCGCGGCTATAGTGCCGCACCGTCGGGCTGCGCCCTTCGAGCAGGCCGGTAAACAAACGCCCGGCCTGGGCCTGGGAGCTGTTGAACAGCACATCGCCACTGCCGACACGCACCGCCCCCAGGTTGATATCGCCACGCCCCGGCTGCCACGGCGCAGCCGCCGCCAACAGGGTTGCGGAACCGGCACCCAACGAGCCGTTAAAGGCTTTCAGGCGAAACGTCGCCTGCTCGCCGGCCCGGCGCACGAACTCGCCCGAGCCGAAATCGGTGATCGGCTGGGTCAAGCGGCACTCGAATTTATCGCCCTCCACTTTCCACTCAATATTCTCCAGACGTGTCTGGAACGTGAGGGCCATCGCGGGCAGGCTGGCGAACACACTGAGCAGGGCTAAATAATGCTGGCGCACGGGAGGCTCCACTGGTTTCTACAACACATCAAGGCGTCATACATCGTTAAGGCATACCCAGGGATATCGGTCGCATCCTGCAAAACTTGATAGCGAGTGCCTGCAAGAGTCTTTTCCGGTAGCATTCCCACCAGATTGACCCGCCTGGAATCCCCAATGTCCGACCGCCTGACCCTGCTGCGTCCCGACGACTGGCATATTCATCTTCGCGATGGTGCTGCGTTGCCCCAAACCGTGGCCGATGTAGCGCGCACGTTTGGCCGCGCCATCATCATGCCTAACCTGGTACCTCCGGTGCGTAACGCCGCGGAAGCCGACGCCTATCGCCAGCGCATTCTCGCTGCACGACCGGCCGGCAGCCGCTTCGAACCGTTGATGGTGCTGTACCTGACCGACCGCACCCAGCCCGAAGAAATCCGCCAGGCCAAGGCCAGTGGTTTCGTGCACGCCGCCAAGCTGTACCCGGCCGGCGCGACCACCAACTCCGATTCCGGCGTCACCAGTATCGACAAGATCCTGCCGGCCATCGAAGCCATGGCCGAAGTGGGCATGCCGTTGCTGATCCACGGTGAAGTCACCCGTGGCGATGTCGATGTGTTCGATCGTGAAAAGATCTTCATCGACGAGCACATGCGCCGAGTTGTCGAGCTGTTCCCGACCCTCAAGGTGGTGTTCGAGCACATCACCACCGCCGATGCCGTGCAGTTCGTCACCGAGGCTTCGGCCAACGTCGGCGCGACCATCACCGCGCATCACCTGCTGTACAACCGCAACCACATGCTGGTGGGCGGGATTCGGCCGCACTTCTATTGCCTGCCGATTCTCAAGCGCAACACGCACCAGGTAGCGCTGCTCGATGCCGCCACCAGTGGCAGCGAGAAATTTTTCCTCGGTACCGACTCTGCACCTCACGCCCAACACGCCAAGGAAGCCGCGTGTGGTTGTGCCGGGTGTTACACCGCCTATGCGGCGATCGAGTTGTATGCCGAAGCGTTCGAACAACGCAACGCCCTGGACAAGCTTGAAGGGTTCGCCAGCCTCAACGGCCCGCGTTTCTATGGCCTGCCGGCGAATACCGACCGCATTACCCTGGTCCGTGAAGACTGGACCGCCCCCACCAGCCTGCCGTTTGGCGAGCTGACCGTTATCCCGCTGCGCGCCGGTGAAACACTGCGCTGGCGCCTGCTGGAGGAACACCCGTGAGTGAAGACCATTACGACGACGACCAGGAACACGGCGGCGGTGGTGGCGGTTCCCGTCACCCGATGGCCGAGCGTTTCCGTGGCTACCTGCCCGTTGTCATCGACGTAGAAACCGGCGGTTTCAATTGCGCCACTGATGCGTTGCTGGAAATCGCCGCCACGACCATCGGCATGGATGAACAGGGTTTCGTGTTCCCGGAACACACCCACTTCTTCCGCGTCGAGCCGTTCGAAGGCGCCAACATCGAAGCGGCGGCCCTGGAGTTCACCGGGATCAAGCTTGATCACCCACTGCGCATGGCCGTCAGTGAAGAAGCGGCGCTGACCGACATCTTCCGTGGCGTACGCAAGGCCCTGAAGGCCAATGGCTGCAAACGCGCGATCCTGGTGGGCCACAACAGCAGCTTCGACCTGGGCTTCCTCAACGCCGCCGTGGCGCGCCTGGACATGAAACGCAACCCGTTTCACCCGTTCTCCAGCTTCGACACTGCGACCCTGGCCGGTTTGGCCTATGGCCAGACCGTGCTGGCGAAGGCCTGCCAGGCTGCCGGTATCGACTTCGACGGTCGTGAGGCCCACTCGGCCCGCTACGACACCGAGAAGACCGCCGAGCTGTTCTGCGGCATCGTCAACCGTTGGAAACAGATGGGCGGCTGGGAAGACTTCGGCGACTGAAGCCAAATCCCGCACATAAAAAAACCGGCCTTCTCAGGCCGGTTTTTTTTGCTTCGAACGTGGCTTACAGCTTGCCAGCGTTCTCGGTCAGGTAAGCCGCAACGCCTTCTGGCGAAGCGTTCATGCCCTTGTCGCCTTTTTTCCAGTTGGCAGGGCAGACTTCGCCGTGCTCTTCGTGGAATTGCAGGGCGTCGACCAGACGGATCAGCTCTTCCATGTTACGGCCCAGCGGCAGGTCGTTGATGATCTGCGAGCGTACAACGCCCTTGTCGTCGATCAGGAACGCGCCACGGAATGCCACGCCGCCTTCGGACTCAACGTCGTAGGCCTTGGCGATGTCGTGCTTCATGTCGGCAGCCATGGTGTATTTGACTTTGCCGATGCCGCCATCATTGATGGCGGTGTTGCGCCAGGCGTTGTGGGTGAAATGGGAGTCGATGGAAACGGCAACCACTTCAACATTACGCGCCTTGAAATCGTCCATGCGGTGATCCAGGGCGATCAGCTCCGATGGGCAGACGAAGGTGAAGTCCAGCGGGTAGAAGAACACCAGGCCGTATTTGCCTTTGATGGCTTCAGACAGTTTGAAGCTGTCTACGATTTCGCCATTGCCGAGGACGGCGGGTACGTCGAAATCCGGGGCTTGTTTGCCGACGAGTACGCTCATTGGGTATCTCCTGATGGTGGTGACTGAAGTAAAAGGATCCGTCCCAGTGTGCCGCAGCTAAACGACAGGCCTGTGACGTGATCACGCTTCGTGAAGACCGACCATCATACCGGAAAAAAGCCGTTCGTCAGTGACGCCGCGTGCAAACACCAAGGCTTGAGAAACTACTTTGACAATCATTCTCGTTAACATTAAGATCCGTCGCACTTAAGCCTTAAACCGCGATGGTTCTCCCTTATGTATGTCTGCCTTTGCACTGGCGTCACCGACGGACAAATCCGCGAAGCAATCTACGAAGGTTGCTGCAGCTACAAGGAAGTACGTGAAACCACCGGCGTTGCCAGCCAATGCGGCAAATGCGCCTGCCTCGCCAAGCAAGTGGTACGGGAAACCCTGACGCAGCTGCAAACTGCCCAGGCTGCGATCCCCTACTCAGCAGAATTTACACACGCTTAACAGGCATGTTTTAAAGAACCGGACTGAGTGTCCGGTTTTTTTATGCCCGTAATTCAAACAGTTAGCGCCAAGACGCGGAACACAAACATTCTTATTCCGATTAATTTTCATTTATTATTCAATAACTTAGGTTTGACAGTAGTAAATGCGCAGCTCAAACTCCGCCTTATATACAGCTAATACAGGGCAGGACCCCAATCATGAAAGGCGACATCACAGTCATCCAGCAACTCAACAAAATCCTTGCCAATGAACTGGTCGCGATCAATCAGTACTTCCTGCATGCGCGCATGTATGACGATTGGGGCCTGGAAAAGCTGGGCAAGCGTGAATACAAAGAATCCATCAAGGCCATGAAGGACGCTGACGCGCTGATCAAACGCATCCTGTTCCTGGAAGGCCTGCCGAACGTGCAGGACCTGGGCAAGCTGAACATCGGCGAGCACACCCAGGAAATGATCAACTGCGACCTGAACTTCGAGCGCAAGAGCCACACCGACCTGAAGGCCTCCATTGCTCATTGCGAATCCAAGGGCGACTTCGGCAGCCGTGAACTGCTGGAAGATATCCTTGAAGACCAGGAAGAACACATCGACTGGCTGGAAACCCAAATCGGCCTGATCGACAAAGTGACTATCGAGAATTACCTGCAATCGCAGATGGGTGAATAACCCTTCAATTCCCGGCCACTAAAAAGCCCCGCTCTCTTTCGAGAAGCGGGGCTTTTTATTGCCGCGGCCTAAAACAAATCAGGCTTCGGTCTTCGCAGCTGCTTTGGCCGCTGCGTCTTTGATCAGTGCCTGCAACGAACCATCAGCCGCCATTTCGGTGATGATGTCGCTACCGCCGACCAGCTCACCGGCAACCCAGAGCTGCGGGAAGGTTGGCCAGTTGGCGTACTTCGGCAGGTTGGCGCGGATTTCCGGGTTCTGCAGGATATCCACGTAGGCGAACTTCTCGCCACATTGCATGATTGCCTGGGAAGCCTTTGCGGAGAAGCCACACTGGGGAGCGTTAGGGGCGCCCTTCATGTAAAGCAGAATAGTGTTGTTGGCAATCTGCTCTTTGATCGTTTCGATGATATCCATGGAACACCTCGGCTGGAACTTTCCGACTCATGGGTCGGCACGGTGGCGCATTGTAACGCAAACCCCAGCGTGACGCTCGGACTCCCCGACAGACAATCCTTACGCCGCCGCCACCTGCACCGGCACGCCGTTCAACGCTGCGTTGCCCGACAGCTCATCCAGTTGCCGCTCATCCGTCAGGTCATTCGCGCTCGCCCCCGGCTGCCCGCTGGCGATGGTCATCTGCACGCCAGGGCGGCCGTGGCCCCAACCGTGAGGCAGGCTGACCACGCCGGGCATCATGTCGAGACTGGCCAACACTTCCACCTCGATCATGCCGATCCGCGAGCTGACCCGTACCCGCTGCCCGTCAGTCAACTGGCGATGGGCAAGGTCATCCGGATGCATCAGCAGTTGATGGCGAGGCTTGCCCTTCACCAGCCGGTGGTAGTTATGCATCCAGGAGTTGTTGCTGCGCACATGCCGGCGGCCGATCAGCAGCAACTCATTCACCTCGGGCACCGGCTGCGCGGCAAAGCGCGCCAGGTCGGCAAGGATTACCGATGGTGCGGCCTGCAGATGGCCATTGGCGGTTTTCAGGCGGCCTGCGAGGTTGGGTTTCAGCGGCCCGAGGTCCAGGCCATGAGGGTGATCGGCCAGAGCGGCAATGGACAACCTGTCACCATAAGGCCCGGCCCGCAGCCCGAAGTCGATCATCTGCGCAGGCGGCATCGTCGGTTTGAGTGTATTACCCGTCTTCTCGGCAAACGCCCGGGCCAGGCCGACGAAGATTTCCCAGTCATGCAACGCACCCTCGGGTTTCGGCAGGATGGCGCGATTGAAACGGGTGACGTTACGCACCGCGAACATATTGAAGGTGGTGTCGTAGTGATCGTTTTCCAGGGCCGAGGTGGACGGCAGGATCAGGTCGGCATAACGCGTGGTCTCGTTGATATACAGGTCGATGCTGACCATGAACTCCAGGCCATCCAGCGCCTGTTCCAACTGCCGGCCGTTAGGCGTGGAGAGCACCGGATTGCCCGCCACCGTCACCAGCGCACGGATTTGCCCTTCACCCTCGGTGAGCATTTCTTCGGCCAGTGCCGACACCGGCAGCTCGCCCCCGTACTCCGGTCGCCCGGAAACCCGGCTTTGCCAGCGATTGAAATGCCCGCCGGAGGTGGAAGCTACCAGGTCGACTGCCGGCGTGGTGCACAAGGCCCCGCCGACTCGATCCAGATTACCGGTCACCAGGTTGATCAACTGCACCAGCCAATGGCACAGCGTGCCGAACGCCTGGGTCGATACGCCCATGCGGCCATAGCACACCGCCGCATCGGCCGCGGCGAAGTCCCGGGCCAACTGGCGGATCTGCTCGGCGGGTACCGCACATTGACGGCTCATGGCCTCGGCGGTGAATCCGGCCACGGCGTGGCGCACGTCATCCAGGCCGTCCACCGGCAGGTGACTGTCACGGGTCAGGTTCTCGGCAAACAGTGTATTGAGCAATCCGAACAACAACGCCGCATCACCGCCCGGGCGCACGAACAGATGCTGGTCGGCCATCGCCGCCGTCTCGCTGCGGCGCGGATCAACCACCACGACTTTGCCGCCGCGAGCCTGGATGGCCTTCAGGCGTTTCTCCACATCCGGCACGGTCATGATGCTGCCGTTGGACGCCAACGGGTTGCCGCCGAGGATCAGCATGAAATCGGTATGGTCGATGTCCGGGATCGGCAGCAACAGGCCGTGGCCGTACATCAGGTGGCTGGTGAGGTGGTGGGGTAACTGGTCCACCGAGGTGGCGGAAAAACGATTGCGGGTCTTCAGCTGGCCAAGGAAGTAGTTGCTGTGGGTCATCAGGCCATAGTTGTGCACGCTCGGATTGCCCTGGTACACCGCCACAGCATTCTGCCCGTGACGCGTCTGAATCGCGGCCAGGCGCTCGGCTACAAGTACAAAGGCGTCTTCCCACGGGATCGGCTGCCATTCGCTGCCCACTCGCAACATGGGCTGGTGCAGGCGGTCCGGGTCATTCTGGATGTCTTGCAGGGCCACGGCCTTGGGGCAGATATGGCCACGGCTGAACGTATCCAGGGGGTCGCCCTTGATCGAGGTGATCGCCAGGCTTGCGTCTTCGCCCTGGGTGGTCTCCAGTGTGAGGCCGCAGATGGCTTCGCACAGATGGCAGGCACGGTGGTGGAGAGTCTTGGTCATGGCCAGTCTCTTTTATTGTGGGCTAGGCGCTTCGGACGAAAACTATGGCCCGCCCGGGGCAGCAGCGCCAGCAACGTTCGTCGTGTGAATCCAGGGGCATCAGGCCAGGCCATGAGGAAACATCAGGAAATGTTTCAGAAGCCTTCGGCAGCCCGCTGAAACCGACGCAGCCCGGCCTCAGCCCGCCCTCACGCATTGCAATGTGGCGCAGCGCCAGTGTACAAATGACCCGCTGCTGTCAGGAAACAGGCTTCAAAAGCGCCCTCCCCGCGTCCTTGAACTCCCCTAAAAACTGTAGCCCTATTGGTAAGACGCGACATTTAATTATAAGATCGCGCCTTCCCCTATTTCGTCGCCCCGTGCGGCTTTCGCCGCAGGTCTCGCCCGTTTTCAAAATAAACCAGGCTTTGAGTATCTGCGGTCTGTTGCAAAAAGGTAGTTAATGATGAGCGCAAGGCACTTTCTCTCCCTGATGGATTGCACGCCCGAAGAGCTGGTCAGCGTGCTCCGTCGAGGCATTGAGCTTAAAGACCTGCGTAACCGCGGCGTACTGTTCGAGCCTTTGAAAAACCGCGTGCTCGGGATGATTTTCGAGAAGTCGTCCACCCGCACCCGCGTGTCTTTCGAAGCCGGCATGATTCAGCTCGGCGGCCAGGCTATCTTCCTGTCACCTCGCGATACCCAACTGGGCCGTGGCGAGCCGATCAGCGATTGCGCGATCGTGATGTCGAGCATGCTGGATGCGGTGATGATCCGTACCTTCGCCCACAGCACCCTGACCGAATTTGCCGCCAACTCCCGAGTGCCCGTGATCAACGGCCTGTCCGATGACCTGCACCCCTGCCAGTTGCTGGCCGACATGCAAACCTTCCTCGAACAGCGCGGCTCGATCCAGGGCAAGACCGTGGCCTGGATCGGCGACGGCAACAACATGTGCAACAGCTATATAGAAGCGGCGATCCAGTTCGACTTCAAATTGCGCGTTGCCTGCCCTGAAGGCTACGAGCCGGATGCACGTTTCCTGGCCGAGGCCGGCGACCGCGTGACCATCGTCCGCGACCCGCGTGAGGCGGTCATCGGCGCACACCTGGTGAGCACCGACGTGTGGACCTCCATGGGCCAGGAAGAGGAAACCGCCAAGCGCCTCAAGCTCTTCGCCCCGTTCCAGGTCACCCGCGCCCTGCTCGACCTGGCCGCGCCGGACGTGCTGTTCATGCACTGCCTGCCCGCCCACCGTGGCGAAGAAATCAGTCTCGACCTGCTGGACGATCAACGTTCAGTAGCCTGGGCCCAGGCGGAAAACCGCCTGCACGCACAAAAAGCCCTGCTCGAGTTTCTGGTTGCGCCAGCGTACCGTCCTGCATGAGCCAGCCACTACTGCTGAACCTGCGCAATCTGGCATGCGGCTATCAAGACCAACGGGTGGTGCAGAACCTCAATCTGCACCTCAACGCCGGCGACATCGGTTGCCTGCTGGGCTCCTCGGGCTGCGGCAAGACCACCACCCTGCGAGCGATTGCCGGGTTTGAGCCGGTGCATGAAGGCGAGATCAGCCTGGCAGGCGAAGTCATTTCCAGCGCCGGTTTCACACTGGCTCCGGAGAAACGTCGGATCGGCATGGTGTTCCAGGACTACGCGCTGTTTCCACACCTCAGCGTGGCCGACAACATCGCCTTCGGGATTCGCAAGCACCCGCAAAAAGAGCGTGTGGTCGCTGAATTGCTGGAACTGGTGAACCTGAAGAACCTCGGCAAGCGCTTCCCCCACGAACTCTCGGGCGGCCAGCAGCAACGCGTCGCCCTGGCTCGCGCCCTGGCGCCGGAACCGCAATTGTTGCTGCTGGACGAACCCTTCTCCAACCTCGACGGCGAACTGCGGCGCAAACTCAGCCACGAAGTACGCGATATCCTCAAGGCGCGGGGCACCAGTGCGATTCTGGTGACCCACGACCAGGAAGAAGCCTTCGCAGTGAGTGACCATGTCGGCGTGTTCAAGGAGGGTCGCCTGGAGCAGTGGGATACGCCCTACAACCTCTATCACGAACCGCTGACACCCTTTGTCGCCAGCTTCATTGGCCAGGGTTACTTCATTCGCGGGCAGTTGAACACGCCGGAATCGGTTACCACCGAACTGGGGGAGTTGCGCGGCAATCGTGCCTACACCTGGCCAACCGGCGGCGCGGTGGATGTGTTGCTGCGCCCGGACGACATCGTTTATGCACCGGACAGCGCCTTGAAGGCGCGGATTGTCGGCAAGACGTTCCTCGGCGCGTCGACCCTGTATCGCTTGCAGCTGCCGACAGGCGCTCAGCTGGAGTCGATCTTTCCCAGCCACGCCGATCACTTGGTCGGTGCCGACGTGGGTATTCGCGTGGCAGCCGAGCACCTGGTGTTGTTCCAGGCCTCAGGCAGCACCGCAGCACAAATCCCTCAGGTTGAGTCAGGCGTTCGACGCTACAGCACCGCCTCCTGACGTCAACGCATCACGCCCGGCCAATTTCCGCGAACTTGGCCTGGGTGTGTTCGGCCAGCACTGTCGCTGCCAACTCCACCTCAAGCCCCCTTCTCCCCGCACTGATAAAAATTGTCGGAAACGACTGCGCCGTCACATCGATGAAGGTGCGCAGGCGTTTCTTCTGCCCCAGCGGGCTGATGCCGCCCAACAAGTAACCGGTGGCCCGTTGCGCCGCTGCCGGGTCTGCCATCTCGACCTTTTTTACCCCCGCCGCCTGCGCCAACGCCTTTAAATCCAAACTTCCGACGACCGGCACAACCGCCACCAGCAGCTCGGCTTTTTCACTGCTGGCCAGCAGGGTCTTGAACACCTGCGCCGGGTCCAGGCCCAATTTTTCCGCGGCCTCCAGACCATAGGACGCTGCCTTGGGGTCATGTTCGTAACTGTGAATTCGATGTTCGGCGCGAACTTTTTTCAACAGGTCCAATGCGGGCGTCATGTGGGCTCCAGGCTTGGCAAAAAGGTGAAAAAACAGACAGCCAATTCTAGGCCAACAACAAGCAAAAGGCTCTAGTCCGAAGCCCTCTGCCACGCGCTCACGCGCACCTTCCCTGCCGCTTCCCGCGCCCACGGCACGATCATTCATCACACCAATAATTACAAAATGACCGATCGTTCACTTTCGACCTTTGACAGCCGTCATTCTTGTCTATATTTTTTCGTTTACGAATACTGTAGGAATGCACCTACGGATTCACAGCAGTAAGCCGCGAACAGGATGGGGATCCTCGCCACGGTGAAAATCGCCGATTGCCCGTTGCGGCAAAACGCCAGACAACAACAAAAACAGAGGTTTTCCATGACAACTGCTCTTCAACAGCCTTCACTTTCAAGTCAATGCATGGCCGAATTCCTGGGCACTGCGTTGCTGATCTTCTTCGGTACCGGATGTGTTGCTGCGCTCAAGGTCGCGGGTGCCAGCTTTGGGTTGTGGGAAATCAGTATCATCTGGGGGATCGGCGTCAGCATGGCGATCTACCTGAGCGCCGGTATTTCCGGGGCTCACCTGAATCCGGCGGTCAGTATCGCGCTGTGCATCTTTGCCGATTTCGACAAGCGCAAACTGCCGTTCTACATCATCGCCCAGGTCGCCGGGGCCTTCTGTTCGGCCGCGTTGGTTTACACGCTCTACAGCAACCTGTTTTTCGATTACGAACAAACCCACCACATGATTCGCGGCACCCAGGCCAGCCTGGAATTGGCGTCGGTGTTCTCCACCTACCCGCATCCGCTGCTGGGCACGGCCCAGGCGTTCCTGGTGGAAATGGTCATCACCGCGATCCTGATGGGCGTGATCATGGCCCTGACCGATGACAACAACGGCCTGCCCCGCGGCCCGTTGGCGCCGCTGCTGATTGGTTTGCTGATTGCCGTGATCGGCAGTGCCATGGGCCCGCTGACCGGCTTTGCGATGAACCCGGCCCGTGACTTCGGCCCCAAGCTGATGACCTTTTTCGCCGGTTGGGGTGAAATGGCTTTCACTGGCGGGCGCGACATTCCTTACTTCCTGATTCCGATCTTTGCGCCGATTGTCGGCGCCTGCCTCGGTGCTGCCGCCTATCGCGGGCTGATTGCCCGTCACCTGCCCAGCGCCGCACCTGCTACAACTGATGCAACCGAAGCGGCTGCCACCGCCAAAACCCGTACTTCCTGATGCGATAGCCTGGACCGTACTGCCCTTTTGCGGCCCAGGCTGTTTACTGACTTCCCTATTCTCCGTCCAAGGCAATCGACATGACCGACATTCAGAATAAGAACTACATCATTGCCCTCGATCAGGGCACCACCAGTTCCCGGGCGATCATCTTCGATCGTGACGCCAACGTGGTCTGCACCGCCCAGCGTGAATTCACCCAGCATTACCCGCAAGCCGGCTGGGTCGAACATGACCCGATGGAGATTTTCGCCACCCAGAGCGCGGTGATGGTCGAGGCCCTGGCACAAGCCGGCCTGCACCATGACCAGGTCGCGGCCATCGGTATCACCAACCAGCGTGAAACCACCGTGGTCTGGGACAAAATCACCGGCCGCCCGATCTACAACGCGATAGTCTGGCAATGCCGCCGCAGCACCGAGATCTGCCAGCAGCTCAAGCGCGACGGTCACGAGCAATACATCAACGACACCACCGGCCTGGTCACCGACCCGTACTTCTCCGGCACCAAGCTCAAGTGGATCCTCGACAACGTCGAAGGCAGTCGCGAACGTGCGCGTAACGGCGAGCTGCTGTTCGGCACCATCGACAGCTGGCTGATCTGGAAATTTACCGGCGGCAAGACCCACGTCACCGACTACACCAACGCCTCGCGCACCATGCTCTTCAACATCCACACGCTGGAGTGGGATGCGAAGATGCTGGAGATTCTCGACGTGCCGCGCGAAATGCTGCCGGAAGTGAAGTCTTCCTCGGAAATCTACGGTCGCACCAAAAGCGGTATCGCCATCGGCGGTATCGCCGGTGACCAGCAGGCGGCGCTGTTTGGCCAAATGTGCGTAGAACCGGGCCAGGCGAAAAACACCTACGGCACCGGCTGCTTCCTGCTGATGAACACCGGCGACAAGGCGGTGAAATCCAAACACGGCATGCTCACCACCATCGCCTGCGGCCCGCGTGGCGAAGTGGCCTACGCCCTGGAAGGCGCCGTGTTCAACGGCGGTTCCACCGTGCAATGGCTGCGTGATGAGTTGAAGATCATCGCCGATGCCACCGACACCGAATACTTCGCCGGCAAGGTCAAGGACAGCAACGGCGTGTACCTGGTGCCAGCCTTCACCGGCCTGGGCGCTCCGTACTGGGACCCGTATGCCCGTGGTGCGCTGTTCGGCCTGACCCGTGGTGTACGCGTGGATCACATCATTCGTGCAGCCCTGGAGTCGATTGCCTACCAGACCCGCGACGTACTCGATGCCATGCAGCAGGATTCCGGCGAACGCCTCAAATCCCTGCGGGTAGACGGTGGCGCGGTCGCCAACAACTTCCTGATGCAGTTCCAGGCCGACATCCTCGGTACCCAGGTTGAACGCCCACAAATGCGCGAAACCACCGCGTTGGGCGCCGCCTACCTGGCCGGCCTGGCGTGCGGTTTCTGGGGCAGCCTGGACGAACTGCGTGGCAAGGCGGTAATCGAGCGTCAATTCGAACCGCAGTTGGAAGAAGCGGCGAAGGAAAAACTCTACGCCGGCTGGCAGAAAGCAGTCAGCCGCACCCGCGACTGGGAACCCCACGAAGGCGCTGAATAAGCCAAGCGCCGGACGCGCATAGGGTTGTAACTGGCAGGGAGCAGATTCCTGCGTCATCATGGGCCACTTTTTACGGCAGCCCAAAGGACGCACCATGAATCTGCCTCCCCGCCAGCAACAAATCCTCGAACTGGTTCGCGAACGCGGCTATGTGAGTATCGAGGAAATGGCGCAGCTCTTCGTTGTCACCCCGCAAACCATCCGCCGCGATATCAATCAACTGGCGGAAGCCAATCTGTTGCGCCGCTACCATGGCGGCGCAGCCTATGACTCCAGCGTTGAAAACACCGCGTACGCCATGCGTGCCGACCAGATGCGCGACGAAAAACAGCGCATCGGCGAAGCCATCGCCGCGCAAATCCCCGATCACGCCTCGCTGTTTATCAACATCGGTACCACCACCGAATCGATCGCGCGTGCGCTGCTTAACCACAGCCACCTGAAAATCATCACCAATAACCTCAACGTCGCCATGATGCTGAGTGCCAAAGACGACTTCGACGTACTCCTGACCGGCGGCAACGTGCGCCGGGATGGCGGTGTGGTAGGCCAGGCCAGCGTTGATTTCATCAACCAGTTCAAGGTCGATTTCGCCTTGGTGGGCATCAGCGGTATCGATGAAGACGGCAGCCTTCTGGACTTCGATTATCAGGAAGTACGGGTTTCCCAGGCGATCATTGCCAATGCGCGCAAGGTGATCCTGGCGGCGGACTCCAGCAAATTCGGGCGCAACGCCATGATTCGCCTGGGACCCATCAGTTTGATTGATTGTTTAGTCACCGATCAGCAGCCGGTCCCGGCACTGGTGCAGTTGCTGAATCAGCACAAGATTCGGCTGGAAGTGGTGTAAGCCTATACAGGGGGTGTCCTGCCCCCTGATGTTCACAAATTTTCCTTTCTTCGCCCTTCGATCAGTATTTTCAATCGAAGCGGGCTGGCTGTACCTGCGTTTATAAGCTACCATTTTCGCAAATGAACATTTATGTTCGAATTCCAATACGAAAAAGATTGCGAGGCCAGCCGATGAACCCTTCTACCTTGCCTGCCCCACCGCTTGCCGAAGTCTATGACGTCGCCGTTATCGGTGGCGGGATCAATGGCGTCGGGATTGCAGCAGACGCAGCCGGTCGCGGTTTGTCGGTATTCCTTTGCGAAAAGGACGACCTGGCCAGCCACACTTCCTCCGCGAGCAGCAAGCTGATCCACGGTGGCCTGCGTTACCTGGAGCATTACGAATTCCGCTTGGTGCGCGAAGCCCTGGCTGAACGTGAGGTGCTGTTGGCCAAGGCCCCGCACATCGTCAAGCAGATGCGCTTTGTATTGCCTCACCGCCCGCACCTGCGTCCGGCATGGATGATTCGCGCCGGCCTGTTCCTGTATGACCATCTGGGCAAGCGGGAAAAACTCGAAGGCTCCAAGAGCCTCAAGTTCGGCCCCGACAGCCCGCTGAAAAGCGAAATCACCAAAGGCTTCGAATACTCCGATTGCTGGGTCGACGACGCCCGCCTTGTAGTACTCAACGCCATGGCTGCGCGGGAAAAGGGTGCGCACATCCACACCCAGACCCGTTGCGTCAGCGCACACCGCAGCAAAGGCCTGTGGGAAATGAACATGGAACGTGCCGACGGCAGCCTGTTCTCGATCCGCGCCCGAGCGCTGGTGAACGCCGCCGGCCCGTGGGTGGCCAAGTTCATCAAGGATGACTTGAAGCTGGATTCGCCCTACGGCATCCGTCTGATCCAGGGCAGCCACCTGATCGTACCGAAGCTGTATGAAGGCGCCCACGCGCACATCCTGCAGAACGAAGACCAGCGTATCGTCTTCACCATTCCGTACCTGAATCACCTGACCATCATCGGCACCACCGACCGCGAATACACCGGCGACCCGGCGAAAGTGGCGATTACCGAAGGTGAAACCGACTACATGCTCAACGTGGTCAACGCGCACTTCAAGAAGCAGCTGAGCCGCGATGACATCGTGCACACCTATTCCGGCGTGCGCCCGCTGTGCAACGACGAGTCCGACAACCCGTCGGCGGTGACCCGCGACTACACCCTGGCGCTGTCCGGCACCTCGGGCGAGGCGCCGTTGCTGTCGGTGTTCGGCGGCAAGCTGACCACCTACCGCAAGCTGGCCGAATCGGCGATGGCACAACTGGCGCCTTACTTCACGCAGATGCGCCCAAGCTGGACGGCTACAGCCACCCTGCCCGGCGGCGAAAACATGAGCACGCCAGAAGCCCTGGCCGATGCAATCCGTAGCAAATACGACTGGGTGCCGAGCGAGATTGCCCGTCGCTGGTCCACCACTTACGGCAGCCGCACCTGGCGCCTGCTGGAAGGCGTGCAATCGCTGGCGGACATGGGTGACCACCTCGGTGGCGGCCTGTACACCCGCGAAGTCGATTACCTGTGCGCTGAAGAATGGGCCACTCAGCCCCAGGACATCCTGTGGCGCCGCAGCAAGCTGGGCCTGTTCACCACGCCGCAGGAGCAGGAGAACGTGCAGCGTTACCTGTCCAAGGTTGAGCACAACCGCGGCAAGATCGAAGCGGCCTGATCAGCCCGACGTAAAAAAGCCCCTGCACCGAAAGGTCCAGGGGCTTTTTCATGCCTGCAGATGACGCTGATAGCGCAGGCCCATTTCACGAATCCCGCTGAAGGCAGAGCCCAGCAACACGGGATAAGCCGCCTGCAAAAAGCCTGGCGTGGCCGTCGCGAGGGCCCGCTCCAACCATAGGCAGGCCTGCACTTCGTCGCCGTCGTGAGCCAGCTCCGCAGCATGGTTGTATTGCCCGCGGAAATCCCCGGCCTCGGCTGAGCGCTGATACCACTGGCGCGCCAGTTGAACATCCTTGGGCACCACCACGCCTTCATGGTGGAACCGACCCAACAGGTTCATCGACTTGGCGTGCCCCTTGGCCGCAGCCTGGCGGAACAGTTCATATGCCGCGACAAGGTCACGCTCCACACCACGGCCACGCGTCAGCAACTGGCCGTAGTTATACAAACCCCAATCCAGCCCCAGATCGGCGGCCTTGCGGTAATGCCGCGCACTGTCTTCCAAGTCGACCTCGCAGCCCCAGCCATTCTCCAGGCAGCGCCCGATCATGTTGATCGCCATGGGGTGACGCTGCCGCGCAGCGATGCGAAACCAGCTCAACCCCAGCGCCTCATCCTTCTGCACGCCACGACCGTCGAGCAGCAGCTGGGCCAGGGTCGCCTGTGCGTCGACATCTCCCAGCTGTGCCGCATGCATCACCCAGCGCACATAGGCACGCGGGTTATCACCGATATCCGAGGGCTCGCTGCCTGGCTGTGCGCTCTGCATTCCTGCCCCGAGTAGCGATCAAGGACCGCAAAAAGTTTCATGATTTATTTGGTTACAAAGTATTACATTTGAGATCGCTTATCAATTACGATCGCATCTCACTAACACTAACAAGAGATTACTCAATGGCTACCGGCATCAGTTCTGCCCCCCTCTCATCGCGGCATTTGCTCGCGTCGGCAGTGGGCCTGGCAGTGGCTGCGCAAGGAGGATTCAGTTACGCGGCGGAGCCCGCACCAGAAGACAACACAGGGGTCATCCAACTCGGCGCGACCAGCATCGAAGGCCAGGCCCCGAGCCAGAGCGTCTACAACCCTGTGGCGCCTTCTTCCCCCAAGTACACCGAGGCCCTGCGCGACACGCCGCAGACCATCACGGTGGTGCCCAAGGAAGTCATTCATGACCAGAACCTGCTGACCCTGCGCGACGTGCTCAGCACCGTGCCGGGGATCACCTTCGGGGCCGGCGAAGGTGGCAGCGGGTATGGCGACAGCATCAACCTGCGCGGCTTCTCCGCCAGCGGCGACATCTACGTGGACGGCGTGCGCGACAGCGCGCAGTACAGCCGCACCGACCCGTTCAACCTGGAGCAGGTCGAAGTCGTCAGCGGCGCAAGTTCGGTGTATTCCGGCTCCGGCGCGGTCGGTGGCACCATCAACCTGGTGAGCAAACAGCCGGAATTACGCGACAAAACCACCATCAGTGCGGGCATCGGCACCGATAACTACAAGCGCACCACCCTGGACACCAACCAGACGCTGAACGACACCACCGCGTTCCGCCTGAACCTGATGGCCCATGGTAACGACGTACCTGGCCGCGATTATGAAGATTACGAACGCTGGGGCATCGCGCCCTCCATCGCGTTTGGCCTGGGCACGCCGACACGCGTCACCGTCAGTTACGAGCACCAGAAAGACAACAACACGCCGCAGTACGGCATCCCGATCTACAACGGCAAGCCCATGCCGGGCGTGGGTTGGAGTGACTACTACGGCTACCACAACATCAATGACCAGCAAATCACCTCGGACTCGTTCAGCCTGAAGCTCGAACACGACTTCAACGACGCCGTGTCCGTGCGCAACTTCACCCGCGTCGAGCGGGTGCGCCAGGACCTGCGCGCCTCAGGCCCCGAAGGTGCATTGACCGGCTGCCTGGCCAGCGGCACCCAGATCACCGGCGCCCCTTGCGCCGCAGGCCTGCAGCCAGGCTACTTCCAGCCAAGCGGCGGCTCACTGGGTAACGAGCGCAACACCCAGAACAAGATGTTCACCAACCAGACCGACGTCACCAGCCACTTCAGCACCGGGTTCATCGACCACACGCTGGTGACCGGCATCGCCATCAGCCGCGAGGAATACGAGGCGGATACCGGTAAATGGCTGACCAACGCCAACGGCAGCACCATCGTCCCACCACCGGTCAGCTACAGCGACCCGAACTCCGAATGGTCCGGCCCCGTCAACTTCACCCGGGCCGCCCACATTGACGGCGCGCTGAACAACCGCGCCGCCTATGCCTTCGACACGCTCAAGCTCAACCCACAGTGGGAAATCAACGGCGGCCTGCGTTACGAGCACAACGCCGGCAGCTCGGTGACCAATGCCTATTCCAGCACTGGCGTGGAAACGCCCGGCACTCGCTACGGCCAGGCGGATGACCTGACCTCCTACCGCCTGGCGCTGGTCTACAAACCGGTGGAAAACGGCAGCTTCTATATCGCCTACGGCAACAGCAAGACGCCGTCCCAGGCCAGCGTCAATGGGGGTTGCTACACCCCGGCCAAAAGCTCAAGCATCGCCACCAACAACTGCGATGTTTCCCCGGAAACCGCCGTCAGCTATGAGATCGGCACCAAATGGGACCTGCTCGACAATGCCCTGTCGCTGACGGGCGCGATCTTCCGCAATGACCGCACCAACTATAAAGTCGCCGACAATGACCCGAGCAACCTGAGCGGCACCCAGACCCTCGACGGCAAGGCACGTGCAGACGGTGTGGCGCTGGGCATGAGCGGTCAGCTGACTGACCGCTGGAAGGTCTTCGCCAACTACACCTACCTGAACACTCGTGTGCTGCGCAGCGCCAGCGATTACACCCTGGCGACCACCGGCATCGACGTGCAGAAAGGCGAGCCGCTGACCTTCACCCCCAAACATGCAGCCAGCATCTGGACGGTGTACGACCTGCCCTACGACTTCCAGGTGGGCTACGGCATCACGGCGCAAACCAAGCAGTACCTGGTCAGCGCCGCCAACTCGCCGACTTCCCCCGGCTATGCGGTGCAGCGTGCGATGCTCGGTTACAAGGTCAACAAACAGTTGAACCTGCAGCTGAACATCAACAACCTGTTCGACAAGGAGTACCTCACCCGTATCCGCAACAACGGTTGGGCAGTGCCCGGCGATGGCCGCGCGGCAGTGGTGTCGGCCGACTACACGTTCTGACAGAGCCACACCCAAAAGCCCCGGGAGCCACACTCTCGGGGCTTTTTCATGGGCGATACAGGCCCACGCCGCCATTCGGTTTTCCGAACGCCATAGCTCAACCTATTCGGTTTGCCGGACCAAAACAGGAGAAAAAACCCGTAATACAAAGTTAATCTCTATATAAATCATATGGTTAACCTTTTATTTCTGGTCTGGCACGACTCATGCTCTACACTCGTAGGCGATTGCCTGAGGCGCCTCAGGAGCCGTCACAGGCTTTCGCAGTACTGTTTATATAAAAACGTGGCCGTCCCAACCGGTCTCATAAAAAAAACAAATGTCGAGGAAGTATTGATGCGCATCGTTCCCCATATCCTGGGCGCAGCTATCGCTGCTGCTCTGATCAGCACTCCAGTTTTCGCCGCCGAACTCACCGGCACACTGAAGAAAATCAACGACTCCGGCACGATCACTCTCGCTCACCGCGACAGCTCCATTCCGTTTTCCTATATCGCGGATGGTTCGGGCAAACCCGTGGGCTACTCCCACGACATTCAGCTGGCTATCGTTGAAGCCCTGAAAAAAGACCTGAACAAACCCGACCTGAAGACCAAGTACAACCTGGTCACCTCGCAAACCCGTATCCCGCTGATCCAGAACGGCACCGCGGATATCGAGTGCGGCTCCACCACCAACAACGCCGAACGCGCCCAGCAGGTTGACTTCACCGTCAATATCTTCGAAATCGGCACCCGCCTGCTGGTCAAGAAAGACAAGGAAGGCAAGCCGTCCTACAGCGATTTCGCCGACCTGAAAGGCAAGAACGTCGTGACCACCGCCGGCACCACGTCCGAGCGCATCATCAAGGCGATGAACGCCGACAAGCAGATGGGCATGAACGTCATCTCCGCCAAGGACCACGGCGAGTCCTTCCAGATGCTGGAAAGCGGCCGCGCCGTTGCCTTCATGATGGACGACGCGCTGCTGGCCGGTGAAGAAGCCAAGGCCAAGAAGCCGGACGACTGGGTCATCACCGGTACTCCACAGTCCTTCGAAGCCTACGCCTGCATGGTTCGCAAAGACGACCCAGCCTTCAAGAAGGCCGTGGATGACGCGATCGTCGGCCTGTACAAGTCTGGCGAGATCAACAAGATCTACAGCAAGTGGTTCGAGAGCCCGATTCCACCAAAAGGCCTGAACCTCAACTTCCCGATGAGCGACAAGGTCAAGGATCTGATCGCCAACCCAAGCGACAAGCCAGCGCCTGACGTAAAAATCTGATACCTGACTAAGCTTATGTCCTGAGGGAGCCAACCCTCCCTCAGGCGTCTGTTGCTACCTGCTGGCTTTAATTTTGGAACACTCGACCTGGCGGTTTTCGAGCCGATCGCGTGTGCCTGGCGTTCACCGTCGGGCGGGAAAGGATCTTCCCCAAGCGGGTGCTTGTACATCGATCGATCTCGAGGGGAGACCCTAATGAATTACAACTGGGACTGGGGCGTGTTCTTCAAGTCCACCGGCGTGGGCAGCGAGACTTATCTCGACTGGTACATCGCCGGCTTGGGCTGGACCATTGCCATCGCCGTCGTGGCATGGATTATCGCCTTGCTGCTGGGGTCCATTCTGGGCGTCATGCGCACCGTGCCAAACCGCATCGTATCGGGCATCGCGACCTGCTACGTGGAACTGTTTCGCAACGTACCGCTGCTGGTTCAGCTGTTCATCTGGTATTTCCTGATACCCGACCTGCTGCCGCAGAACCTGCAGGACTGGTACAAACAAGACCTCAACCCGACCACCTCGGCCTACCTGAGCGTTGTCGTGTGCCTGGGCCTGTTCACCGCTGCCCGTGTGTGCGAACAAGTGCGTACCGGCATCCAGGCGCTGCCACGGGGCCAGGAATCCGCCGCGCGCGCCATGGGCTTCAAGCTGCCGCAGATCTACTGGAACGTGCTGCTGCCCCAGGCCTACCGCATCATCATTCCGCCGCTTACCTCGGAATTCCTCAACGTCTTCAAGAACTCCTCCGTGGCGTCCCTGATCGGCTTGATGGAACTGCTGGCGCAAACCAAACAGACCGCCGAGTTCTCGGCCAACCTGTTCGAGGCCTTCACCCTGGCCACGCTGATCTATTTCACCCTGAACATGAGCCTGATGCTGCTGATGCGCGTGGTCGAGAAGAAAGTCGCCGTGCCCGGCCTGATCTCCGTGGGGGGTAAATAATGGACTTCGATTTCAGCGGCATCATCCCCGCCATCCCGGGCCTGTGGAACGGCATGGTCATGACCTTGCAGTTGATGGTCATGGGCGTGGTCGGCGGCATCATCCTGGGTACGATCCTCGCGCTGATGCGCCTGTCGTCCAGCAAACTGCTGTCGCGCCTGGCCGGCGCCTACGTGAACTACTTCCGCTCGATCCCGCTGCTGCTGGTGATCACCTGGTTCTACCTGGCGGTGCCGTTCGTGCTGCGCTGGATCACCGGCGAAGACACCCCGATCGGTGCGTTCACCTCCTGCGTCGTGGCCTTCATGATGTTCGAGGCGGCGTACTTCTGCGAAATCGTGCGGGCCGGCGTGCAGTCGATCCCCAAGGGCCAGATGGCCGCGGCGCAAGCGATGGGCATGACCTACGGCCAGACCATGCGCCTGATCATCCTGCCCCAGGCGTTCCGCAAGATGACCCCGTTGCTGCTGCAACAGTCGATCATCCTGTTCCAGGACACCTCGCTGGTCTACACCGTGGGCCTGGTGGACTTCCTCAACTCCGCCCGTTCCAACGGCGACATCATCGGCCGCTCCAATGAGTTCCTGATCTTCGCCGGTGTCGTCTACTTCATCATCAGCTTTTCCGCCTCGCTGCTGGTCAAGCGTCTGCAAAAAAGGTTTGCCGTATGATCTCTATCAAGAATATCAACAAGTGGTATGGCGACTTCCAGGTGCTGACCGATTGCAGCACCGAGGTTAAAAAAGGCGAAGTGATCGTGGTGTGCGGGCCGTCCGGCTCGGGCAAATCGACCCTGATCAAGTGCGTCAACGCCCTGGAACCGTTCCAGAAAGGCGACGTGGTGGTCGATGGCACCTCCATTGCCGACCCGAAGACCAACCTGCCGAAACTGCGCTCGCGCGTTGGCATGGTGTTCCAGCACTTCGAGCTGTTTCCGCACCTGACCATCACCGAAAACCTGACCATCGCGCAGATCAAGGTATTGGGCCGCAGCAAGGAAGAAGCCACCAAGAAGGGCCTGCAACTGCTGGAGCGCGTCGGCCTGTCGGCTCACGCCCACAAGCACCCGGGCCAGCTTTCCGGCGGCCAGCAACAGCGTGTGGCAATTGCCCGTGCGCTGGCGATGGACCCGATCGTCATGCTGTTCGACGAACCGACCTCGGCCCTCGACCCGGAAATGGTCAACGAAGTGCTCGACGTGATGGTGCAACTGGCCCAGGAAGGCATGACCATGATGTGCGTGACCCACGAAATGGGTTTCGCCCGCAAGGTAGCCGACCGGGTGATCTTCATGGACGCCGGCAAGATCATCGAAGACTGCCCGAAAGAGGAATTCTTCGGCGACATCAGCGCCCGCTCCGAGCGTGCGCAGCACTTCCTCGAGAAAATCCTGCAGCACTAAGCACTGCCCTGTTGTGGTGGGTCGGGCAACCCCACTCACCACAACTGGTTGACCCAAGGCATCTGTGATGAAATGCGACCCCAACCTCTTTCGCGCCGCGCCGCCATCACTTGCCGTGAAGCCTCGTCTGATTCGCCAATTGTTCCTGCCGCCGCTGATCATCGCCCTGATGATCGGACTGGGTTACGTCGGCTTCTGGATCAGCGAGTTCTATGGGATCCGCACCCTCAGCGATACCGGCGAACGCCAACTGGAATTGCACGCCCGCACCGTCGAGAGCGAACTCAGCAAATATACCTACCTGCCCAGTCTCCTGGAGCTGGAATCCAGCGTCTCCAGGCTGTTGGCCGACCCGAATCAAGAAACCCGCAAAACCGTCAACGACTACCTCGAAGGCCTGAACCGGCGCAGTCGCAGCCGGGCGATCTACGTGATGGACACCACCGGCCGTGTGCTGGCGACCAGTAACTGGCGCGATGCCGACAGTTACCAGGGTGAAGACCTGTCCTTCCGTGCCTATTTCCAGAATGCCGTACGCGGCCAGCCCGGCCGGTTCTACGGCATCGGCAGCACCAACGGCGAACCCGGCTATTACCTGGCCCATGGCCTGGAAGAACACGGCAAGATCATCGGCGTCGCCGTGGTCAAGGTACGCCTGGAAGCGCTGGAAGAGCGCTGGCAGCGGGCGCGCCTGGAGGCCTTCGTCAGTGACGAGAACGGCATCATCATTCTCTCCAGCGACCCGGCCCGTCGCCTCAAGTCCGTGCGGCCATTGAGCGATGACACCAAGGACCGCCTCGCCCACAGCCTGCAATACTACTGGGCGACGCTCAACGAGCTGGAACCACTGGCCCGCGAACGCCTCAACGAAGGCACCGAGAAATTGACCTTCCCGGCCAACAGCGAAGTGGTGGCCGACGAGCATGAGGTCAGCTACCTGGCCCAGACCCGCCCACTGAACGACACCCCCTGGAATTTCACCCTGCTCACCCCGCTGAACGACCTGCGCCGGGCCGCCATCAACCAAGGCATCCTGGTGGCCGTAGCCTTTGCGCTGGTGGCATTCCTGCTGATTGCCTGGAACGAGCGCCGAAAGGTGATTGCCACCCGCCTCGCCGCCCGGGAAGCCCTGCAGGAAGCCAATAACCAGCTGGAGCGACGGATTGCCGAACGCACCACCGACCTGCGGGCCAGCAACGAGCGGCTCAAGAGCCAGATTCGCGAGCGGCGCCAGGCCGAGGAAACCTTGCGCCGGGCCCAGGACGAACTGGTGCAGGCCGGCAAACTCGCGGCCATCGGCCAGATGTCCACCAGCATCGCCCATGAATTGAACCAGCCACTGGCCGCCCTGCGTACCCTGTCGGGCAACACCGTGCGCTTCCTTGAGCGTGGGGCGCTGGACACCGCCAGTGCCAACCTCAAGACCATCAACGAACTGATCGACCGCATGGGTCGCATCACCGCCAGCCTGCGCTCCTTTGCCCGGCGTGGCGATGACCAGGGCGAAGCCAATCTGGGCAAGGCGGTGGACGCTACGTTCCAGATCCTCGGCAGTCGCCTGGAGACCCTGCCGCTGACGGTGCACCGCCACTTCAGCAGCGCGCAGTTGCAGATCGACCAGACACGCCTGGAGCAGATCCTGGTCAACCTGATGGGCAACGCCCTGGACGCGATGCAGGCGCAACCGGCCCCCGAACTGTGGCTGGAAGGCGACATCGCCGACGGCAAATATCGCCTGCGGGTGCGCGATAACGGCCACGGGATTGATCCCGAGACCCGCAAGCATTTGTTCGAACCGTTCTTTACCACCAAACCCGGCGAACAAGGCCTGGGCCTCGGCCTGACGCTGTCGGCCAGCCTCGCGGCGGCGACCGGCGGCAACCTCGCCGTCGAGCATCCGGCCAGCGGTGGTACTGCCTTTGTCCTGAGTTTGCCGCTGGCGAGCCCTCAACAAGTCGAGTCGAAATGAACGCAGAAAAAACCACCGACCTGACCGTCCTGATCGTCGAAGACGACCCCCATGTATTGCTCGGCTGCCAGCAAGCCCTGGCCCTGGAAGACATTCCCAGCGTGGGCGTGGGCAGTGCCGAAGAAGCCTTGACCCTCGTCGGTGAAAACTTCGCCGGCATCGTCATCAGCGATATTCGCCTGCCGGGCATCGACGGCCTGGAGTTGCTGACCCGGCTCAAGGCCCTGGATAAAAGCCTGCCGGTGGTGCTGATCACCGGCCACGGCGATATCTCCATGGCCGTGGGCGCGATGCGCAACGGCGCCTATGACTTCATGGAGAAACCCTTCTCTCCCGAGCGCCTGGTGGACGTAGCCCGCCGCGCCCTGGAACAACGCGGTTTGGCCCGGGAAGTCTGGTCGCTGCGCCGGCAACTGGCCGAGCGCGATTCGCTGGAAGGCCGGATCATCGGTCGCTCCCCGGCCATGCAGAACCTGCGGGAATTGATCGCCAACGTCGCCGACACCTCGGCCAACGTGTTGATCGAGGGCGAGACCGGCACCGGCAAGGAATTGGTCGCGCGCTGCCTGCACGATTTCAGCCGGCGCCACTCCCACCAGTTCGTCGCCTTGAACTGCGGCGGCCTGCCCGAGAACCTGTTCGAAAGCGAAATCTTCGGCCACGAAGCCAACGCGTTCACCGGTGCCGGCAAGCGCCGCATCGGCAAGATCGAACACGCCCACGAAGGCACGCTGTTCCTCGACGAAGTGGAAAGCATGCCGATGAACCTGCAGATCAAGCTGCTGCGGGTGTTGCAGGAACGCACCCTGGAACGCCTGGGCTCGAACCAGAGCGTGGCGGTGGATTGCCGGGTGATCGCCGCGACCAAGTCCGACCTCGACGACCTGAGCCGCGCCAACCAGTTTCGCAGCGACCTGTACTACCGCCTTAACGTGGTGACCCTGGAACTGCCGCCGCTGCGTGAACGCCGCGAAGACATCCTGCAGTTGTTCGAACACTTCCTGCAGCAGTCGTCGCTGCGTTTCGACCGCACCGCGCCGGACCTCGACAACCAGACCCTGTCCAGCCTGATGAGCCATGACTGGCCGGGCAACGTGCGTGAACTGCGCAACGTGGCCGAGCGGTTTGCCCTCGGTTTGCCGGCGTTCAAGAAGAGCGGCGCCAGCAGCGGCAACCATGGGCTGGCCTTTACCGAAGCGGTGGAGGCGTTCGAGCGCAACCTGCTCAACGATGCCTTGCAACGCAGCGGCGGCAACCTGACCCAGGCCAGCCAGGAACTGGGGATGGCCAAGACCACGTTGTTCGACAAGGTCAAGAAGTACGGGCTGAGCCACTAGGAGCGCATTGTGGATTTATTGTTGAAGGCGGCATTGGGTGCGGGGGTGGTGCTTATTCTGGCGGCGCTGGCCAAGACCAAGAACTACTACATTGCAGGGTTGGTGCCGCTGTTTCCGACGTTCGCGTTGATTGCGCATTACATTGTCGGCAAGGGTCGGTCGGTGGAGGATTTGAAGACCACCATCGTGTTCGGGATGTGGTCGATCATTCCGTACTTTGTGTACCTGGCGACGTTGTATGTGATGGTTGACCGGATGCGTCTGGAGGCTTCGCTGGCGGTGGCGGCGGTGGCGTGGTTGATGGCGGCTACGATTTTGGTCAGCGTTTGGGTTCGCATGCACGCCTGACATGTGGAGCCGAATGAGTGTGTTTGTCCATTTTTTAGGTAACGGCTGATATTGGTTCCGCTCTT
>NZ_JACAPY010000032.1:0-124932 GCF_013385455.1 Pseudomonas sp. G1002 | reverse complement strand
GCCGACAGGCGGGGCAGAGCGTTTTGGTTACTTTTGCGCTTTTCAAAAGTGACCCGCTGTAAGAGCGGAACCATAAGCCGCCGTTACCTAAATAACGGATATGTACTCAACCCCAATCAAGAATAAGCCACCCGAGCAGCCCCAACCCCAAGCCCCTCCCGAAACGCCAAATAATGCTTCAACACCTGCACCGGCGCCTCAATCTGCGGATAGTGCCCAATATTCGCCAGCAACACCGTATCCGCGTGCGGCACCAGCTCACGATAACGCTGAACCATATGCCCCCCGGAAATCGGATCAACCTCCCCATCGATCACCCGCAACGGCACCTCCCCCCGCTGCATGGCCGCCACCCATCGATCCCGCTGCTGCCTACGCTGAGGAATATACGCAATCAACTTGTGCAAAATCCGCGGCCCATCCTGGCTCTCGATCAAGCTCCAGAAATCATCCAGCGCACTCTCACTGGGCCGAGTCGCCGGCCCGAAAATCTGCCCAAAACTGTTAGCCAGGGCATTACGCCCAAACGCCCGCCCAATCATCCAACCCAATGGGCTCAGCAACAGCTTCTGCACCAACGCCGGACGATGCGTCTCCGGAAACAACCCACCGTTGAGAAACACACAACTGCCCATCCGAAACCGGCCTTCGTAATGCCGCGCCAACAACTCCTGCGCAACACTGTCACCGTAATCATGGGCCAGCACATGCACCGGCTGCTGCACCCAAAGATGCTCCAGCAACGCCTGTTGCAAGTCCGCCTGCTCCAGCAGGCAATAGGTGTGGTCCAGCGGCTTGGCCGAATCGCCAAACCCCAGCATGTCGCAGGCAATCACTTGATAGCGCTGGGCCAACGGCTGCCAGAGGTAATGCCAATCCCAACTGGCCGTGGGAAAACCATGGATCAGCAGCAACGGCTCGCCCTGCCCCGCCACCCAGTACCGAATGGTGCGGCCGCGAAACTCAAAGCTCTGGGCACGCTGGCGCCAGATGCGCAGCGGGATCTCGGCGAGTGGCATCAGCTTTTATACCCGGGGTCGAGTGCATCGAGTTTGCGCAGCAACGCCGGCCACGCCAGCGCGCCGCCCATGCCCTGAGCGCTTTTGGTGACCCCGGCGATCATCGCCCGGGCACCGGCCAATATCTGCGGCGCAATGCTGATCAGTTCAGCGCCACCGTTCTGCGCCATCACCTGGATATCGCAGGTGCGCTGGAAGATGAACATCATCAGGAACGTATCGGCGATGCTGCCGCCACAGGTCAGCAGACCGTGGTTGTGCAGCATCAGGAAATTGTTTTCGCCAAGGTCGGCCTGTAAGCGGGCCTTTTCCTCGTGGTTCAGCGCCACACCTTCGTAGGCGTGATAGGCCAGGCTGGACAACACGAACAACGATTGCTGGCTGATGGGCAGCACGCCCTGTTTCTGCGCGGAGACGGCAATGCCGGAGGCGGTGTGGGTGTGCAGCACGCAGACCACATCGTGCCGCACTTCGTGCACCGCACTGTGAATGGTGTACCCGGCAGGGTTGACCTCGTAGGGACTGTCCATCAGCTTGTTGCCGGCCTGATCGACCTTCACCAGGCTCGACGCGGTGATCTCGTGGAACATCAGCCCGTAGGGGTTGATCAGGAAGTCTTCGGTGCCCGGCACCTTGGCCGAGATGTGGGTGAAAATCAGGTCGTCCCAACCATGCATCGCCACCAGGCGATAGCACGCGGCGAGGTCGACGCGGGCCTGCCATTCGGCCGCGCTGACCTGGTCTTTTACACTGTGTGTCGATTGAACAGTGGCTAGGCTCACGGCAATGACCTCCTTGGCGCGCTTATTATTGTTTTTTTGAGTGAAGAGGCAGTCTAGTCAGACCTCGAGGCCGCCGTAGTTGCATTGGCAGCCAGCTTGATGACCGAACGGGTCAGTCCTGAGGATAGTTCGATTTTGTTCTGCGCGTGTCAGAGAAGCGACGCCAATAAAGGCGCGGCGAACAGGTTGAGCAACCCGGTCAGCACCATTACCAGGCCCGCCACGGAGCCTTCCTCGCCGCCCACTTCATGAGCCCGGCTGACACCCGCGCCATGAGCGCCCACGCCAAACAATGCGCCACGGGCCAATGGCGTGCGCAACGGCAACCACTTGAGCAGTACGCCGCCGAGCATGGCGCCAAACACCCCGGTGAACATCACGAACACCGCCGTCAGTTCCGGCACGCCGCCCAGGTCGGAAGACACCGGCATCGCGAACGGGGTGGTGATCGAACGGGGCACCAACGACATCGTCACCGAGCTGTCGAGAGCGAGGGCCTTGGCCAGGCCATACGAAGTGGCGATGGACGCCGCGCTGCCCGCGACCATCCCCAGCAATAACGCTGACCAGTGGCGCATCAGCAATTGGCGCTGTTGCCAGATCGGAATCGCGAACGCCACGGTCACCGGGCCCAGCACCAGCATCAGCCAGTGGGTGTCGGTGGCGTATTCGGCATAGGCGGTTTTCATCGGCACGGCCACCGCCAGCAGCAGCGCCGGCACCAGGATCAGCGGCGACAGCAGGTAGCGCCCGGTGCGCCGGTAGATCCAGCGGCTGAAGCCGTAGGCACCGAGGGTCAGCGCCAGCCAGAACATCGGCATCAGCTCAAGCTTCATGGCGCAGCTTCCAGCGGCAGACGAATTCCACGGTAAACGCAGTCACCAGCATCACCGACAAGGTGCTGAAGCCGATCACCAACATGATCCGCCAGCCGTCGTGCTTTACCAGGCCACCGTAGTCCAAGAGGCTCATCAACGCAGGAATGAAGAACAGCAGCATCTCCGCCATCAACACACCGGCGCCCAATTGCAGGGCCGCCGGCTTGACCAGGCCAGTGGCGAAGGTCAGCAGCAACAGGCCCAAGCCGACTACGCCACCGGGAATAGGCCAGCTCAGCCAGGCCGCCAGTTGGCAGCCAAGAAAGTAAATGGCCAGCAGGATGATCAGTTCAGCCAGCAACCGACCAACGAATTTGAAGGTGAAACGTTTCATGAGCTTTGGGTCCTCCCAGGGCACCCATTTTAAAGAGGCGCCTGGCATCCCCACAGCGAATTGTTAGACTGCAATCTATTCCAAACTGGAATCAGGCGAATGGAATTTAAACAGCTGCGCAGCTTTGTCGAAGTGATCCACCGGGGCGGTTTTACCCAAGCCGGTAAAACCCTGCACATCAGCCAGTCCGCGGTCAGCAAGCAGGTGGCGCAATTGGAACAAAGCCTGGGCACGCCGCTGCTGGATCGCCTGGGTTCGCAGATTCGCCTGACGGCTGCCGGACAAGTGGTGCTGCAGCGGGCGGAGGCCATGCTGCGCCAGCAAACCGAGTTGCTCAGTGAGCTGGATGACTTGAATCAGTTGACCCGTGGCGAGTTGCGCATGGGCCTGCCGCAGTTGGGCGGCGACACGTTGTTCGCCGGGCTGTTTGCCGAATACCGCCGGCGTTATCCGAACGTCACCATCCAGTTGCTGGAAGGCGGCAGCCGCAATATCGAGCAGGCGATCTTGAGCGGAGAGCTGGAAGTGGGCGGCAGCCTGATGCCCAGCGACCCGGCATTCGCCTGGCAGGCATTCTGCGATGAACCGCTGGATGCCCTGCTGCCGATGGACCATCCATTGGCCGATAACGCGCAGATCCGCCTGGAGGAGTTGGCTGACACGCCGTTCCTGATGTATCAGCGCAGTTTTGTGTTGAACGACCGCCTGCTACAGGCCTGTCAGCAATTGGGCTTCACCCCGAAGGAAAGCGGGCGCAGTGGCCAGGCGGATTTTCTCGCCGCATTGGTGGCCGCCGGCCAAGGCGTGGTGCTGCTGCCCAGCGTAGTAGCCCGGGGCCTGATAAGGCCCGGCGTGGTGCGCCTGACGCTCAAGGCGCCGGACTACCTGCGCTGGGACATTGCCTTTATCTGGCGTGAGGGTGCCTACCTGTCGAAAGCCGCCCAGGCCTGGCTGGCGTTATTGCGCGAGTTCCCGGTCAACCGCGCAGTGCAGTGACCAACTCGGCCAGCCACGGCTCGGCGTCGGCTTCCGGGGTCACGCTTTCGCTGGCGTCCAGGCGCAGCATCGGCAGCACTTCGTGCACGCCCAACTCGGCAAACAGCTCGCGCATTTGCTCGCCGCCGCCGCAGAAGGTGTCGCCATAGCTGGCGTCGCCCAGGCCGATCACCGCGCCGGGCAAGCCTCGCCAGGCGGCCGGCAGTTGGTCGCGAATGGTCGAGTACAGCGGCTGCAGGTTGTCGGGCAGTTCGCCCATGCCAGTGGTGGACGTCACGGCCAGGAAGGCTTCCGGAGCAAAGCCCTGTACGTCGGCGAGGGTTGCCCGCGGGTTGTGCCAGGCGTCGAAGCCGGCAGCGTTGAGGATGCTTGCAGCATGACGGGCGACTTCTTCAGCCGTGCCGTACACCGAGCCGGAAAGGATGGCGACTTTCATCAATCTGATCCTGTAGCTGACTAAAAGCCTGGGATATTAACAGCTGGGGCCCATGGACAGGCTGCCGGCATGTCTTAAACTGCAAACTCCAACTACAAGCCATGGACCGCTCAATGATTAACGCCAAGCTGATGCAACTGGTGATCAACGCTTCCAACGACGGCATCGTTATCGCCGAGCGCGAAGGCAAGGACAAGCCACTGATTTATGTGAACCCGGCCTTCGAGCGCATGACTGGCTACACCCTCGACGAAATCCTCTATCAGGACTGCCGCTTCCTGCAATCGGGCGATCGTGACCAGCCGGGGCTGATGGCGATTCGCGAAGCCCTGGAGAGTGGCGGCGCCTGCCGGGAAATCCTGCGCAATTACCGCAAGGACGGCACGCACTTCTGGAACGAGCTGTCGTTATCGACGGTTTATAACCCGGCCGACAAGCAGACCTACTTTGTCGGTGTGCAGAAGGATGTGACCGTTCAGGTCAAGGCCCAGCAGCGTGTCGCGCAACTGGAAGCCCAGTTGGCTGACCTCAAGGCGGAGCTTGCGGCACTCAAGGCGACGAGCGGATCTAACAAAAACTAGAAAACGCGGTCTTTAAAGAGATAATGGCGTTTTAATACCTTTTTCTTGAGCAAGATCAATGCAACGCGACGCGCTTTTGACGCAGGACGAGCTGGATTTTATTCAGACCATGCACCATAACCCGCAACTCAATGTGCGGGACGCGTCGTCGAGCCTGACGGTCAATGGCGGTGCGCAGATTCGAGATCTGCTCACCCGCCTGGCCGCCCATGACCATGTCACCCTCCAGGCCCAATTCGACAACCAGCAAATGACGTTTCCGCTGCAATTGGTGGAAGACGAGTTTCATGCCGTGCATCTGCGGCTGGGTGTACCGAGTATTTTCGAAGACGGGCCGATGATCCGCCCGTGGCGCCTGGCGCTCGAAGAGCCGGTACCCCTGGAAAACATCAAGGGCCAACCCGGTGCGCTGTGGGTGCATGAGGTGTCATTCAAGGGATTGCTGGTGGAAATTCGCGGGCGGATCAAGGCGCCAAGAACCTTTTCGCTGTGGTTCAGTCCGTCCGGGTACGAGCGCATTTCGGTGCGGGGCACGCTGGAACGGGAAACTGCCCGAGGATTGTTCGCCTACCGCCTGAGCCAGAACGATGTGGATGAGACCGAGCGCCTGCGCCAGTTTATCCTGCAGCAACACCGCCTGTTTCACCCCGAAGTCCACGCCTGAAGTCAGGTATCCAGGTTACCGCGCAGAAACTGCTGCAAGCGGCGCTGCATCAATCGCCCTTCGTTACCCAGGCAGCCGACGGATGAACCCGCCAGTTGTTCCTGCGCCAACTCCGCCGCATCGCCGGCCAGCAACAGCGGGCAATCCAGGGTCAGGGCCAGCCGTTCAAGGCGCCGAGGCAAGCCATTGGCCGGCGAGTGATTGGAGAACACCACAAGGGCTTGTGGCCTGGTTTTTTCACAGACAAGGGTCAATTCATCCATCGGCTGGCCCACAGCCAGAACCTTGACCGCCAACTCGTCACCGCTCATCAACAGGCCTGCGACCAACAACTCCAGCTCTCGGCACTCCCCCGCAATGGCCGCCAGCAATACCCGCGGCGCCGCTGAGGCACAGCCTATCTGCAGGCGTTTCCAGGTTCGGCTGCGCAGGAATCCATCAAAAAACAGCCATTCACTGGTTTGGCCAAACAACCCCTGATGTCGCAACAGTTGCTGCCAGAGGGGCATCAGGATGTCCTGGAACACCACCGCGACCGGGTAGGCGGCGAAAATCTGGCCATACAACCGGTCCAGTTGCCGGTCGTCGAAGGCACCGACGGCCGTTCGCAACTGCGCCTGCCATTGGGCCCACTCATGCTCTGCACCTGCCGGCGAAGCAGCCGCCGCTTCGACTTGATGATCGTCGCGGGCGAGGATCTTGCCGACCTTGCTCACGGCCACGCCACGCTCGATCCAGTCAAGAATGCGATGAACGGTCTCGATATCGGTGCGCGAATACAGGCGGTGCCCACTTTCGGTGCGAACCGGGTGGATCAGCCCGTAACGCCGTTCCCAGGCACGCAAGGTGACAGGGTTGATGCCTGTCAATCTCGCGACTTCGCGAATCGGAAACAGCTCGTCGGAATCGGCAGGGTTGCCAAGGGCCATTTCGGGACGTGGAGCAGTCATTACAGACATCAGGGCATCAATATACTGTCAGGAACTTGGATCCCATTTAACGCCCATACAGCTGTCCGATTCAAGGTCTTCGACAAGCCGACCAATGTCGCTGGTGTATTTCTGCAAAACAGGAATAATCCTTGCCTGTTTTTTCAACGTGGCTGCTTACCCCGCAGCTTCGTTCGTGCGCCGCCTACCCGGCCCAGTGCACCTGATCCTTATGGAGATACACAATGTCTACCTCCCCCGTCACCCTGATGGTTGCGCGCCGCGTGGCCAAGGGTCGCTATGAAGAGTTGATGGCCTGGCTGCGCGAAGGCGAGCAATTGGCCACGGACTTCCCCGGTTACCTGGGTTCAGGCGTGCTTGCACCGCCGCCCAACGATGACGAGTTCCAGATTATTTTCCGCTTCGCCGACGAAAAAACCCTGCATGCGTGGGAGTTTTCCGCCTCCCGTGGTGCATGGCTCGGGCGTGGCAGTGAGCTGTTTGCTGCGCCGTCGGAGCATCGCGTACGCGGTATCGACGGCTGGTTTGGCGCCGCCGCCGCACGTCCGCCGCGCTGGAAGCAGGCCGTGGCCATCTGGCTGGCATTTTTCCCGGTGTCGCTGCTGTTCAACTTCGGCCTTGAGCCGCTGCTCAGCGAGTTGGGGTTGCTGAGCCGTGTGCTGGTCAGCACCCTCGCGCTCACGCCATTGATGGTTTACTTCTTTATCCCGTTGTCGACCCACCTGCTGGCCGGTTGGCTGCATCCGGCGCCAGCCCGGGTAAAGGCCACCGAAGCCGCTGCTTGAGTACAAGGGAGGCCGCTCGCTGGTATAGTTTTAGCCTGCCAGCGACTCGAGCCTCCCATGTCTTCAACACCCGCCCCGATCCTGATCACCGGTGCCGGCCAGCGCGTCGGCCTGCATTGCGCCCAGCGCCTGCTGGACGAAGGGCAGCCAGTGATTTTCAGCTACCGCACCGAACGTCCCGGCGTGCAAGCCTTGCGCGAACGCGGTGCGATCGGTGTGTTTGCCGACTTCTCCGACGAGACCGGTATTCTCGCCTTCATCGACGAACTGAAGACGCACACCCAAAGCCTGCGGGCGATCATTCATAATGCCTCGGCCTGGGTGGCGGAAGCGCCCGGCGACGAGAGCCGCGCCTTTACCGACATGTTCAGCGTGCACATGCTTGCGCCGTACCTGATCAACCTGCATTGTGCTTACCTGCTGCAACGCTCCACGCCTGCGGATATCGTGCACATCAGCGATGACGTGACCCGCAAGGGCAGCCGCCAGCACATTGCCTACTGCGCCACCAAGGCCGGGCTCGACAGCCTGACCTTGTCGTTTGCCGCGCAGCTTGCACCGGATATCAAGGTGAACGGCATTGCCCCGGCAATGGTGATGTTCAACGAGGGCGACGACGCGGCTTACCGCGCCAAGGTCCTGGCCAAGGCGGCACTGGGCATCGAGCCAGGCCCCGAGGTGATTTACCAGAGCGTGCGCTACCTGCTGGATAACCCGTATGTCACCGGTACCACCCTGACCGTCAACGGCGGGCGGCATATCAAGTAAGCCGTTTGCGAGGATGTTGTATGACTTTGTCCCTGCCCCACCACTACCGCGAGATCCTCAAGGGCCTGGGTGAAGACCCCGAGCGCGAGGGTTTGCTCGACACGCCAAAGCGTGCCGCCAAGGCCATGCAGTACCTGTGTCACGGCTACGAGCAGAACCTGGAAGAAATCGTCAACGGTGCGCTGTTTGCCTCCGACAACGACGAGATGGTGATCCTCAAGGACATCGAGCTGTATTCGCTGTGCGAGCATCACCTGCTGCCCTTTATCGGCAAGGCCCATGTGGCCTATATTCCGACCGGCAAGGTGCTCGGCCTGTCGAAGCTGGCGCGTATCGTCGACATGTTCGCCCGGCGCCTGCAGATCCAGGAAAACCTCACGCGGGAAATCGCCGACGCCATCCAGACGGTGACCCAGGCCGCCGGCGTGGCGGTGGTGATCGAAGCCAGGCACATGTGCATGATGATGCGCGGTGTCGAAAAACAGAATTCAACCATGAACACCTCGGTGATGCTCGGCGCCTTCCGTGAGTCGAACACCACGCGCATGGAGTTCCTGCAACTGATTGGACGGAGCAAGTAGCAATGCCACAACTTCAGCCAGGCATGGCGCGCATCCGGGTCAAGGACCTGTGCCTGCGCACGTTTATCGGGATCAACGAGGATGAAATCCTCAACAAGCAGGATGTGTTGATCAACCTGACCATCCTGTATGCCGCCCAGGAAGCCGTGCGCGACAACGACATCGACCACGCGCTGAACTACCGCACCATCACCAAGGCAATCATCGCCCATGTGGAAGGCAACCGCTTTGCCCTGCTGGAGCGCCTGACCCAGGAGATCCTCGACCTGGTGATGAGCAATACATCGGTGCTGTACGCCGAAGTCGAAGTCGACAAACCCCATGCGTTGCGTTTTGCCGAATCGGTGTCGATTACCCTGGCGGCCAGTCGCTAACCCTTACCTTTGCAGTGAGCATCATGAACGATCAACAACGCCTCGAACTCGAAGCCGCCGCCTTCCGCCGGCTGGTGGCCCACCTGGACAGCCGCAAGGATGTGCAGAACATCGACCTGATGAACCTCTCGGGCTTCTGCCGCAACTGCTTGTCCAAGTGGTACAAGGCCGAGGCCGACGAGCGCCAGATCGAGCTGAGCCTCGATGACGCCCGTGAAGTGGTGTACGGCATGCCGTACGCCGAGTGGAAAGCCCAATATCAGCAAGAAGCCAGTGCCGAACAGCAAGCGGCATTCGCCAAAGGAAAACCCCATGACTGACCTGAACACCCTGCGCGCCAGCCTCAACAGTGGCGAACATGTTTTTGCCGATACCCTGGCCTTTGTAGCTGCGGGTTACGACTACCAGCCACAAGCGTTCACCAATGGCAGCGTGGAAAACGCCGCCGGGCAGAACGAAGGTTCGTGCAAGACCCTGGGCCTGGCGCTGCTGGAAGGCTTGAGCGACCAGGAAGCGCTGTTGGCGTTTGGCGAGCATTACCGTTCGGTGCTGGCCACGCCTGAAGGCAGTGACCATGGCAACATTCGTGCGCTGATCGAGCATGGGTTGGCGGGTGTGAAGTTTGCCGCACAGCCACTGACCCGCAAATCCTGAGTCAGACATAGATCAAAATGTGGGAGCGGGCTTGCTCGCGAAAGCAGAGTGTCAGTCAATACATCGGGTGACTGACACACCGCTTTCGCGAGCAAGCCCGCTCCCACATTTGGACTGCGGTGATCATCAAATCCCGTGCATAAAAAAACCGGCCTCGCAGCCGGTTTTTTTGTTTCTACGGTTTAGAACGAAGCGTCCTTCAAACCGTCGAGGTAACGCTCGGCATCCAGTGCCGCCATGCAACCGGCGCCGGCGGAGGTGATCGCCTGGCGGTACACGTGGTCGGCCACGTCACCGGCAGCGAAGATACCTTCGATGTTGGTGGCAGTCGCATTGCCTTCACGGCCGCCCTGCACGATCAGGTAACCATCTTTGGCATCCAGCACGCCTTCGAACAACGAGGTGTTCGGAGTGTGGCCGATGGCGATGAACACGCCGTCGACTTTCAGCTCGTCGAAGCTGCCGTCGTTGTTCTTCAGGCGAGCACCGGTCACGCCCATGTTGTCGCCCAGGACTTCATCCAGGGTGGCGTTGAGCTTGAGGATGATCTTGCCTTCGGCCACGCGGGCATGCAGCTTGTCGATCAGGATCTTCTCGGCGCGGAAGGTCTCGCGACGGTGAACCAGGGTCACGGTGCTGGCGATGTTGGCCAGGTACAGCGCTTCTTCCACCGCGGTGTTGCCGCCACCGACCACAGCCACTGGCTTGTTGCGGTAGAAGAAACCGTCGCAGGTCGCGCAGGCGGAAACGCCCTTGCCCATGAACGCTTCTTCCGACGGCAGGCCCAGGTAACGAGCGCTGGCGCCGGTGGCGATGATCAGCGCGTCACAGGTGTACACGCCGCTGTCGCCGGTCAGGCTGTAAGGCTTCTTGGAGAAGTCGACCTTGTTGATGTGATCAAACACGATCTCGGTTTCGAAACGCTCCGCGTGCTCTTTCATGCGCTCCATCAGCACCGGGCCGGTCAGGCCGTGGACGTCGCCCGGCCAGTTGTCGACTTCAGTGGTGGTGGTCAACTGACCGCCCGCTTGCATGCCGGTGATCAGCAACGGCTTGAGGTTGGCCCGGGCAGCGTAGACGGCAGCGCTGTAACCGGCAGGGCCGGAACCGAGAATAATCACTCGCGAATGACGGGTATCAGACATGACTCACTCCTATCGACCGCCCGGACTACAGAACGGCTGGAATAAAAAAGGACCGCGAAGCACTTGGGGAAGGCTTGAACTCGCAGATCCTGAAAATAATGGGTGCAGCGTATAGAGGGAGGCAAGATTAAGGAAATACGGATTAACAATCCAGCTCATAGGTGGTCTCTATCCCATGCCTTCTATTAATCGACACCTTTGTTACCGTTAATGTCGCGATGCGGGCCGTGCTTTCCCGGTACTCCCAAAGCCGGTAAGGTCGGCGCGTTCGCCCCTATTGCCCGGAGTTATCCATGCCCGCCCCCGTTCTTTCAGGCCCACAGTACCTGCGCGAAGGTCTCAAACTGGTACTCAGCCCCGGCCTGCGGCTGTTTGTGCTGCTGCCGCTGGCAATCAACCTGATCCTGTTCGTCGGATTGATCTACTTCGCCGGCCATCAGTTCAGCCTGTGGGTCGACACACTCATGCCGACGCTGCCGAGCTGGCTGAGCTTCCTCAATTATCTGCTGTGGCCTTTATTTGTGGTGCTGGTGGTGCTGATGGTGTTTTTCACCTTCACCATGCTTGCCAACATTATCGCCGCGCCGTTCAACGGCTTTCTGTCGGAAAAGGTCGAAGTGGTGGTGCGCGGCACCGATGATTTCCCGGCGTTCAGCTGGGGCGAACTGGCGGCCATGGTCCCGCGCACCCTGGCCCGGGAAATGCGCAAACTGGGTTACTTCCTGCCCCGGGCTATCGGCCTGTTTATCCTGTCGTTCATCCCGGTGGTCAATCTGGTGGCAGCACCGCTGTGGCTGCTGTTTGGTGTGTGGATGATGGCGATCCAGTACATCGACTACCCGGCCGACAACCACAAGCTGGGCTGGAACGAAATGCTCGCCTGGCTGCGCCAGAAGCGCTGGCAGAGCATGAGTTTTGGCGGGATCGTTTACCTGGTGTTGCTGGTGCCGGTGGTCAACCTGCTGATGATGCCGGCAGCGGTGGCCGGGGCGACGTTGTTCTGGGTGCGTGAGCAAGGCGCCGAGGCCATGGCCATTAAAAAGGCCTGAGCCGTCACAAATCCATCATCCAAAAGACACAATGACGACATGGCCCACGCCGACACTGTGGGTCATGACGACAGCTTCGCTCCACATCACCCTGATCACCGAAACCTTCCCGCCTGAGATCAACGGGGTGGCCAATACCCTTGGCCGCCTGTGTGACGGTTTGCGCGCGCGTGGGCATCAAGTCGAACTGGTTCGCCCGCGCCAGGGCAGCGACCAGAGCCGGCCCAGCGACGACGGCCTGATGCTCTGTCGCGGCTGGCCGCTGCCGGGCTACCCGGGGCTGCAATGGGGCCAGTCGTCGATGCACAAGCTGTTGCGGCGCTGGACCCGCCAGCGCCCGGATGTGTTGTATATCGCCACGGAAGGGCCGCTGGGTTTGTCGGCGTTGCGGGCGGCGCGGCGCCTGGGGATCAGCGTGGTGAGTGGCTTCCACACCAACTTCCAGCAGTATTCCAACCAGTACGGCCTGGGCATGCTGAGCCGGGTGCTGACCCACTATCTGCGCTGGTTCCATAACCGCTCGACCCTGACCCTGGTGCCCAGCGCCAGCCAGCGACTGGAGCTGGAGCGGCGCCATTTCGAGCGCCTGGGCATGCTCGCGCGCGGTGTCGACAGCCAGCTGTTTCACCCGGCCAAACGCGACCCAGCCCTGCGCGAGCAGTGGGGGCTGAGCGATGAAGACATCGCCGTGCTGCACGTCGGACGCCTGGCCCAGGAAAAAAATCTCGGGCTGCTCAAGCGCTGCTTCGACTCGCTGCAAACCACTTACCCACAGCGCCGGTTGAAACTGATCATTGTCGGCGATGGCCCCCAACGGACAATGCTTGAGAAATCGCTGCCTCAGGCAATTTTTTGCGGTACCCGACGCGATGAGGAGCTGGCTCGGCACTACGCCTCAGGGGATCTGTTCCTGTTCCCCAGCCTGACCGAAACCTTTGGCAATGTAGTGTTAGAGGCCATGGCCGCAGGGTTGGGGGTGGTGGCTTACGACCAGGCAGCTGCAACCCAGCATATTCGCCATGGTTACAACGGTGTGCTGGCGATGCCTGGGGACGAGGAGGCATTTTGTGATGCCGCCAACTGGTTGTTGGAGGAGCGTGAAAGTTTGCGCAGGGTCAGGCTCAATGCCCGACAACACGCCAGTCGCCAGGGCTGGCCGGCAATTATTGAGCAGTTTGAAAGCAAGTTACTGGATGTATGCAGGGGGATATCGAGTGTGTACAAAGTCGGCAGCAGCACTATGAATGTCTAGTATTCGATGTAGATATTTTTGATCTGCCCAAGCGAACACCCTTGAATGACCAGTAGACAAGCCAACTCAGTGCTGCGTGAGGGGGAATGTTGCGAGTTGCAGTTGGGAACTAGTGCGCAGGTGAACGCCACAACATCAGTGGCGGTTGTTCAGGGTCATAGGAAGAACCAGCCATAAAGCCCAAATACTCTTAGATAAAATATGTGGAGTTCTCCCATGTCGATGCCACTCAACAGCATCCAGCCTTCGTCGTTCAGTCTGCCTCCTGCGCCTTCGGGCTTAGAGAACGGGGGTATTCGCGGCAAGCGGCCTGACGATCAACAAGCAGGCCTCCTTGCATTGCAGCAGCAGCAGAAGCAGCAGGAGCAGGAAAAAAACCAGCTGAAGTTTTAATACAACTCAAGGCAACTTGGCAAAAATGCCTGGAAACTGGTTCCAGGCATTTTTTGCAGCCACGCAGTTAAACGTGTGCGCGTCAAACGAGGGTCGTCAACGCCTCACGACTGAAAGGCAGGATGTCGCCTTCACGGCCTTCGCGAACCTTCAGCGCCCAATCCGGATCCACCAGCAGCGCACGGCCCACAGCGACCAGGTCGAACTCGTCGTTGTTCAGGCGCTCCAGTAGTTTTTCCAGGCTGGCGGGTTGCGCCACTTTATCGGTGTTGACCATGAACTGCAGGAACTCGCCATCCAGGCCGACGCTGCCCACGGTGATGGTCGGCTTGCCGGTAAGCTTGCGGGTCCAGCCGGCCAGGTTCAGCTCGGAGCCTTCGAACTCCGGCTCCCAGAAACGACGGGTGGAGCAGTGGAAAATATCCACGCCGGCGTCAGACAGTGGCTTGAGGAATTCACCCAAGGCTTCCGGGGTTTGCACCAGGCGCGCCGTGTAGTCCTGCTGCTTCCACTGGGAGAAACGCAAGATGATCGGGAAGCCCGGCCCAACGGCGGCGCGGACGGCCTGGATCAATTCGATGGCGAAACGCGAACGATTGGCCAGGCTGCCGCCGTATTCGTCGGTGCGCTGGTTGGTGCCTTCCCAGAAGAACTGGTCCACCAGGTAACCATGGGCGCCGTGGATTTCAACGCCGTCCATGCCGATGCTCTGGGCATCCCTGGCAGCCTGGGCGAATGCGGCAATCACGTCCTTGATGTCTTGCACGGTCATGCCGTGGACGACGACGTTGCCGTCCTTGAGTTTTTCGGTGGGGCCGTAAGCCGGCACGCTGGCATCCGGCTCGGTGCCGATGCGCCGAACGCTGCCCACATGCCACAGTTGCGGAACGATCTTGCCGCCTTCGGCATGTACCGCGTCGACTACTTTCTTCCAGCCGGCCAGGGCGGCTTCACCATAGAAATGCGGGACGTTCGGGTAGCCGTTGGAAGCCGGGTGGCCGACCACGGTGCCTTCGGTAATGATCAGGCCGACACCGGCGGCGGCGCGGCGGCGGTAGTACTCGATCACTTTGGAGTTGGGCACGCCACCCGGAGAAAAGGAACGGGTCATCGGCGCCATGACCACGCGACTCGGCAGTTGCAGTGCACCGAGCTGGAACGGTTTGAACAAAGCTTGGACAGGCATGGGAGCACTCCATCGGAAAGGAATTTATGATGTGGATAATATGGAGTGTGCAGCGTGTTGGATAGCACTATTGATTGGGGTGATTAAGGGGTAAAAGCGGAGGGCATGGGGCTGCTTCGCAGCCCAGCGGGAGCAAGCTCCCTCGCCACAGCAAGCTCCCTTGCCATAGGAAACTCCCTGCCACAGGAAGCTCCCTTGCCACAGAAACTCACTCGACAATGCTGAAAGTATCAGCTCAATGCTTTTTCGATCGCCTGAATAATGGAGGGGTCATCCGGCGGTGTACGCGGCGAGAAACGCGCCAGCACCCGGCCGTCCTTGCCCAACAGGAACTTCTCGAAGTTCCAGGTGATGTCCCCGGGAAATTCGGCGCCCTCGCCCGCCAGCAATCGATACAGCTGGTGGCGATCGTGGCCATTCACCTCAAGCTTGCTGCCCAGGGGAAAGGTCACGCCGTAGTTGAGGCTGCAGAATTTCTGGATTTCTTCTTCAGTACCCGGTTCCTGCCCGGCAAATTGATTGCACGGCAGCCCGAGTACGGTGAAACCCTGGTCTTTGTATTGCTGATAGAGGTTTTCCAGCGCGGCGTACTGTGGGGTCAACCCACATTTGGAGGCGACGTTGACCACCAGCACGACTTGCCCCTTGAAGGGCGCCAGAGGCAGCTCCTGACCATCCAGGGCTTTGAGTTTAAGGTCGTGGAAAGCACTCATGACGAACTCCAGATATCCCATGTTCTTCGTAACGGCCATTCGAGATTACAGCCGCCAAGTCGGCAAGAATAGCCGCCAAATGAAAAAGGCGCCCGAAGGCGCCTTTTTCCAACTGACAGAGCGTCGCTCAGTCAATTAATGGTGGTGACCACCTTCGCCGTGCACGTGGCCGTGGGCCACTTCTTCCTGGGAAGCGTCACGGATAGCGACGATCTTCACCTGGAAGTTCAGGCGCTGGCCAGCCAGCGGGTGGTTGCCGTCGACGGTCACGTCGTCGCCGTCCAGGTCACGGATGGTGACGATTTGCATCTGGCCGTCCGGAGCGGAAGCGTGGAACTGCATGCCCACTTCCAGCTCGTCGACACCTTCGAACATGCTGCGGCTCAGGGTGCTGACCAGTTCGGCAGCGTATTCGCCGTAGGCATCTTCAGGTTCTACGGCAACGGTCAGTTCGTCACCGACCTCTTTGCCTTCCAGGGCCTTTTCCAGGCCCGGGATGATGTTACCTGCACCTTGCAGGTAGACCAGCGGCGCGCCGCCGGCAGAACTGTCGATGACCTCACCAGCGTCGTTGGTCAGGGTATAGTCAATGGAGACAGCCTTATTGGCGGCGATCGGCATGGGGCGAGACCTTTTGCAGAAGAATGAAGAACGGACAAGTCTAAACAAGGATTTGCCCGAAAGCGAACACAACCCGGACGGACGGGGTCGAACAACTGACCCGACGGTCGTCGGATTTCACCAGGACGAAGACCGGCACTGGGTCGTCGAGCTTTCCTGCGGCCACACCCAGCACCTGCGCCACCAGCCACCGTGGCAATCCCGGGCCTGGGTCACGGACCCGGCGCAACGCCTTGAAAAAATAGACAAGCCCTTTACGTGCGGCTGGTGTGCGCAAGGCTCAGATAAAGATAACCTTGGCACCTGATTCCCGGTAGGCAGCCAGCCATAGGCCGCCACCGAAGCCATGCACCTCCAGAGAATTCGCATGCAGACTTTTTTTATCGCGCCCACCGATTTTGGTGTGGGTCTGACCTCCATCAGCCTTGGGCTGGTGCGCACTCTTGAACGGGCCGGGCTGAAAGTCGGCTTCTTCAAACCGATTGCCCAGCCGCACCCCGGCGACACCGGCCCCGAGCGCTCCACCGAGCTGGTGGCCCGCACCCACGGCCTGAAACCGCCCCAGCCTCTGGGCCTGGCCCATGTCGAACGGATGCTCGGCGACGGCCAGCTCGACGAGCTGCTGGAAGAAATCATCACCCTTTACCAGCAAGCCGCCGTGGGCAAGGACGTGCTGATCGTCGAAGGCATGGTGCCAACCCGCAGCGCCAGCTATGCGGCCCGGGTCAACCTGCACCTGGCCAAGAGCCTGGACGCCGAGGTGATCCTGGTCTCGGCCCCGGAAAACGAAGTGCTGACCGAACTCTCCGGCCGCGTGGAATTGCAGGCCCAGCTGTTCGGCGGCCCGAAAGATCCAAAAGTGCTGGGTGTGATCCTCAACAAGGTGCGCACCGACGAAAGCATGGAAGCCTTCTCGGCGCGGCTCAAGGAGCATTCGCCTTTGTTGCGCAGCGGCGATTTTCGCCTGTTGGGCTGCATTCCCTACCAACCGGAACTCAACGCCCCGCGCACCCGCGACGTGGCCGACCTGATGGGCGCGCAGATCCTCAATGCCGGTGATTACGAAACCCGGCGCATGACCAAGATCATCATCTGCGCCCGTACCATGCGCAACACCGTGGAGCTGCTCAAGCCCGGCGTATTGGTGGTGACACCCGGCGACCGCGACGACATCATCCTCGCCGTCAGCCTGGCCGCCATCAATGGCGTGCCGCTGGCGGGCCTGTTGCTGACCAGTGACACCCTGCCCGACCCACGGATCATGGACCTGTGCCGTGGCGCGTTCCAGGCCGGGCTGCCGGTGTTGTCGGTGAGCACAGGTTCCTACGACACGGCCAACCAGCTCAACAGCCTGAACAAGGAAATCCCGATTGATGACCGCGAACGTGCGGAGATCATCACCGATTTCGTCGCCAGCCACCTCGACGCCCGCTGGCTGCACCAACGCTGCGGCACGCCGCGGGAGATGCGCCTGTCGCCGGCGGTGTTCCGTTATCAACTGATCCAGCGCGCCCAGGCGGCCAACAAGCGCATCGTGTTGCCCGAAGGCAGCGAGCCGCTGACCGTGCAGGCCGCCGCCATCTGCCAGGCACGCGGGATCGCCCGTTGCGTACTGTTGGCCAAGCCGGCCGACGTGGAAGCCGTAGCCCGCGCCCATGGCATCGAGCTGCCCGAAGGCCTGGAGATTCTCGACCCCGACCTGATTCGCCAGCGCTACGTGGAACCGATGGTGGCCCTGCGCAAAACCAAAAGCCTCAACGCGCCGATGGCCGAGCAGCAACTGGAAGACACCGTGGTGATCGCCACCATGATGCTCGCCCTGGATGAAGTGGACGGCCTGGTCTCCGGCGTCATCCACTCCACTGCCAATACCATTCGCCCGGCCTTGCAACTGATCAAGACCGCGCCGGGCTGCACCCTGGTCTCGTCGGTGTTTTTCATGCTGTTCCCCGAGCAAGTGCTGGTATACGGCGACTGCGTGATGAACCCGCACCCCAGCGCGGCGGAGCTGGCGGAAATCGCCCTGCAAAGCGCCGACTCGGCCGCCGCATTCGGTATCACGCCACGGGTGGCGATGATCAGTTACTCCAGCGGTGATTCGGCCACGGGCGAAGAAGTCGAGAAAGTCCGCGAAGCCACTCTGCTCGCCCACGAAGCCCAAAGCTCACTGCTGATCGACGGCCCGTTGCAGTACGACGCCGCCGCCAACGAAACCGTGGCCCGGCAACTGGCGCCCAACAGCCTGGTGGCGGGCAAGGCCACGGTGTTCGTGTTCCCCGACCTGAACACCGGCAACACCACCCACAAGGCCGTGCAGCGCAGTGCCGATTGCGTGAGCCTGGGGCCGATGCTGCAAGGCCTGCGCAAACCGGTGAACGACCTGCCCCGCGGGGCGCAGGTGGACGACATCGTGTACACGATCGCATTGACCGCGATTCAAGCCGCCAACCGACCGATGGATGTCTGAATGCTGGATTTTCTACCTGCCGCCGTGCGCGGGGTGATCGCCTCGCTGTTGCTGGCGTTGAATACGATTTTGCTGTGCTCGTTCCTGTTTATCGTGGCGCTGTTCAAGGCGCTGCCGTTTGCCAAGCGCTTCAGCGAATGGCTGATGAACCAGACCCACGAGGCCTGGATCAGCAACAACAAGGCCTGGATGAACCTGGTGCGACGCACCCGCTGGCACCTGAAAGGCCTGGAAGGCCTGGACTATGAACACTCATATCTGGTGACCAGCAACCACCAGAGCTGGGTCGATATCATGGTGCTGCAATACGTGCTCAACCGGCGCATTCGCCCGCTGAAGTTCTTCCTCAAGCAGGAGCTGATCTGGGTCCCGGTGATTGGTTTGGCGTGGTGGACGCTGGGCTTCCCGTTCATGAAGCGCTACACCAAGGCGTACCTGGAAAAGCACCCGGAAAAGAAAGGCAAGGACCTGGAAACTACCCGCAAGACCTGCGCGAAGTTTCGCCACAACCCGGTGGGAATCTTCAACTTTGCCGAAGGCACGCGGTTTACCCCGGGCAAGCATGCACAGCAACAGTCACCGTTTCGCTACCTGCTCAAGCCCAAGGCCGGCGGCATTGCCTTTGTGCTGGATGCCATGGGTGAACAGCTGAAGTCGCTGGTGAACGTGACCATTCACTATCCTGGTGGGCGCCCCGGTTATTGGGATTTGCTGTGCGGGAATGTGAAGGACGTTGTCGTGCAGTTTGAAGAGGTGCGGATTCCGGCCGAGTTTATCGGCAAGAATTACGAGCAGGATGGGGAGTATCGGTTGGCGTTCCAGGGCTGGATCAACCGGTTGTGGGAAGAGAAGGATGTGTTGCTCGCCAAATTGCACACAGATTATCCCGCCAGTCACTGATCAAAATGTGGGAGCGGGCTTGCTCGCGAATGCGGTGTGCCAGCCTATACATGTGGCGGCTGACACTCTGCTTTCGCGAGCAAGCCAGCTCCCCCATTTGACCGAGTTGTTTCCAAGGCCCCATAAAAAAAGCCCACCAACATGGCGGGCTTTTTTGTGCACTTGAAGCTTAGATCGCGCCGCGCTGGCGCAGCAGGTCCAGCACTTGCTTGACGCTGTCTTCCAGCGACAACGCCTGGGTGTCGATCACCAGGTCCGCATTCAACGGTACGTCATACGGGAACGACTCACCCGGGATGTTATCGCCGCCCGCCGCGTACAAACCTTGCGGATCACGCTCGGCACACACCAAAGGCGAAGCCTGCACGTACACGGTCAGCAAACGATCACCGCCGATCAGCGCCTTGGCCTGTTCACGCCCTTCAGCATCCGGGGCAACAAACGCCGCCAACGTCAGCAAGCCGGCTTCGTTGAACTGACGCGCCACGTGCGCGGCACGACGCCAGTTCTCGGTACGCCCGGCACGGTCCTGCGGCAAGCCCTTGTTCAGGTCGTGGCGCAGGTTCTGGCCGTCCAGCACAAACACCGCACGGCCCATGTCGAACAGCTTGCGTTCAACCGCGTAGGCCAGGGTGCTTTTGCCGGCGCCCGACAAGCCGCTGAACAACACGGTCGCCGGTTGCTGGCCGAAGCGCTGGGCGCGTTCTTCGGTGGCCACGTGAGCCAGTTTGCCGTGCTGCGCCGCGCTGCCATGGGTCACCGGCGGCGCGATGATCATGCCCGCAGCCACGGTGCCGTTGGTCAAACGGTCGATGACGATGAACGAACCGGTGGTGCGGTTGCTCGCGTAACCGTCCAGGGCGATGACCGTGTCGAGGCTGACCTTGACCCGGCCAATCTCGTTCAACTGCAAGGCGCTCGCCGGGCCTTCTTCCAGGGTGTTCACATCCACGCGATGCACAATGCTGGTGATGGAACCCGGCACGTAGCTGGTGGCGCGCTTGATGTCGTATTTCTTGCCCGGCAGCATCGGTTCTTCAGCCATCCACACCAGCATGGCGTCGAAAGCGTCGGTCACTTGCGGCACGTTGTCGGCATGCACCAACAGGTCGCCACGGGAGATGTCGATTTCGTCTTCCATGGTCAGGGTCACGGCCTGGCCGGGACCTGCGTTTTCCAGTTCACCTTCAAAGGTGACGATGGATTTGACGCGGCTGCTCTTGCCCGACGGCAGCACCACGACTTCGTCGCCCTTGTGCACGATGCCGCTGGCCAGGGTGCCGGCAAAACCACGGAAGTTCAGGTTCGGACGGTTGACGTACTGCACCGGGAAACGCAGGTCGGTGTAGTTGCGGTCGTTGGCGATCTCGACGGTCTCGAGGATCTCCATCAGCGACTGGCCGGTGTACCAGGGCGAACGCTCGCTCTTGTTCACCACGTTGTCGCCCTTGAGGGCCGACATCGGCACGAAGGCCAGGGTGCTCGGCTTGAACGCGATACCGTCGGCAAACTTCAGGTAATCAGCCTTGATCGACTCGAATACGCTTTGGTCAAAGCCATTGATGTCCATCTTGTTGACGGCCACCACGATGTGCTTGATGCCCAACAACGAGGCGATGAAGCTGTGGCGACGGGTCTGGGTCTGCACGCCGTAGCGGGCGTCGATCAGGATGATCGCCAGGTCACAGGTGGAGGCACCGGTGGCCATGTTGCGGGTGTACTGCTCATGGCCGGGGGTGTCGGCGATGATGAATTTGCGCTTGGCGGTGGAGAAGTAGCGGTAGGCAACGTCGATGGTGATGCCCTGCTCACGCTCGGCCTGCAGGCCGTCGACCAGCAACGCCAGGTCGATGTCGTCACCGGTGGTGCCGGATTTTTTCGAATCGCGGGTGATGGCTTCCAGGTGATCTTCGTAGATCATCTTGGAGTCGTGCAGCAGGCGCCCGATCAGGGTGCTCTTGCCGTCGTCGACGTTGCCACAGGTCAGGAAGCGCAACATTTCCTTGCGCTCGTGCTGGCCCAGGTAGGCGAGGATGTCCTCGCTGATCAAATCAGATTGATGCGACATGACAGCCCCTTAGAAATAGCCTTGACGTTTTTTATCTTCCATCGAGCCTGCACCATCGTGGTCGATGACACGGCCCTGGCGCTCGGAAGTTCGCGTCAGGAGCATTTCCTGAATGATGTCCGTCAGCGTCTCGGCTTCGGACTCCACCGCGCCCGTCAACGGGTAGCAGCCAAGGGTACGGAAACGTACTTTCTTTTTGACGATTCGGGCTTTGTCTTCGTCGGACAGGTGCTCGAGGATGCGGTCGTCGTCGATCATGATCAACGTGCCGTTCTTCTCGATCACTTCGCGTTCGGCGGCGAAGTACAGCGGGACGATCGGGATGCCTTCCAGGTAGATGTACTGCCAGATATCCAGCTCGGTCCAGTTGGACAGCGGGAACACACGGATCGACTCGCCTTTGTTGACGTTGCCGTTGTAGACGTTCCACAGCTCCGGGCGCTGGTTTTTCGGGTCCCAGCGGTGCTTGCTGTCGCGGAACGAGTACACGCGCTCTTTGGCACGGGATTTCTCTTCATCGCGACGGGCACCGCCGAATGCAGCATCGAAACCATACTTGTCGAGCGCCTGTTTCAGGCCCTCGGTCTTCATGATGTCGGTGTGCTTGGCGCTGCCGTGGGTGAACGGGTTGATGCCCTGCGCCACACCGTCCGGGTTGACGTGAGTGATCAACTCAAGACCAAGCTCTTCGACCATCTTGTCGCGGAACTTGTACATCTCCTGGAATTTCCAGCGGGTGTCGACGTGCATCACCGGAAACGGCAGCTTGCCCGGAAAAAAGGCCTTGCGTGCCAGGTGCAGCATCACGGCGGAGTCTTTACCGATCGAGTAGAGCATCACCGGGTTATCGAACTCGGCGGCGACCTCGCGGATGATGTGGATGCTTTCCGCCTCCAGCTGTTTCAGATGCGTCAGTTTGTCGACCATGGTTACTCACGGAAAAACGATCTTATGGACGGCCAGCGGGCCGTGTTCGAGCGGGGCATGCTAGCACAGCGCCTGATTCTATTGAGGGGGCTGGCTAGATCGAAACGGTATATCAATATACCGCCCGGTTTGGCTCAACTCGATCAAATGTGGGAGCGGGCTTGCTCGCGAATGCGGTGTGTCAGTCAATGCATATGGCGACTGATGCACCGCATTCGCGAGCAAGCCCGCTCCCACATGTGTCCGGTGGTGTTCGTTAGATCGGGTTTGGGCAATCGATGAAGAGGTGTTCGAGGGCGAAGCGCCGTGCGAGGTAATCGCCCAAGGCTTGCACGCCGTAACGCTCGGTGGCGTGGTGCCCGGCCGAGATAAAGCTGATGTCGTTTTCCCGGGCGCTGTGGAAGGTCTGCTCCGAAGCTTCGCCGCTCAGGTACAGGTCGACACCGGCCAGCACCGCCTGGTCGATATAGCCCTGGCCACCACCGGTGCACCAGCCCACGCGGCGGATCATCTCGCTGCCTTCGATCAGCAGCGGCTCACGGCCCATGGCTTCCTGCACGCGGCGGGCAAAATCACGGGGCGACGCCGGCTCGGCCAGGGAACCCACCAGGCCGACGACCTTGAGGTTGTCCGGGTCCAGCGGGCCTTCGACGGTGATGTCCAGTTGCCGGGCCAGTTGCACGTTGTTGCCGACCTCAGGGTGCAGGTCCAGCGGCAAGTGATAGGCCAGCAGGCTGATGTCGTGCTTGAGCAGGGTTTTCAGGCGGCGCTGCTTCATGCCGGTGATGCACGGGCTTTCGCCTTTCCAGAAATAACCGTGGTGCACCAGCACCAGGTCGGCCTGGGCTTCGACCGCCGCGTCCAGCAATGCCTGGCTGGCGGTCACGCCGCTGACGATGCGCAGCACTTGCGGACGGCCCTCGACCTGCAGGCCGTTGGGGCAGTAATCGGCGATTTTGGCACTATTAAGGTAGCGGTCCGCTTCCTCGACTAAGGTGCTCAGGGCAACGGCCATAAAAGACTCCTAAATATCCCGTTCAGAGGCGCTCACGGCCTCGTATAATGCGCGACATTATGGGCGCTCTCCCGCCCCCTGCAACCTGTCAGGATTTTTCTTAATGCTCAAGGCACTGCGTTTTTTTGGATGGCCATTGTTGGCTGGCGTGCTGATCGCGATGCTGATTATTCAGCGTTATCCACAACTGGTCGGCCTGCCGACCCTTGATGTCAACCTGCAACAGGCACCGCAAACCAGCGCGGTGGTACAAGGCCCGGTGACTTACGCCGATGCGGTGGTGATCGCCGCCCCCGCCGTAGTCAACCTGTACACCACCAAGGTCATCAACAAACCGGCGCACCCGCTGTTTGAAGACCCACAGTTTCGTCGCTATTTCGGCGACAACTCGCCCAAGCAGCGGCGCATGGAGTCCAGCCTCGGCTCCGGCGTGATCATGAGCCCGGAAGGCTACATCCTCACCAACAACCACGTGACCACCGGCGCCGACCAGATTGTGGTGGCCCTGCGTGATGGCCGGGAAACCCTGGCCCGCGTGGTCGGCAGCGACCCGGAAACCGACCTCGCGGTGCTGAAAATCGATTTGAAAGGCCTGCCCTCGATCACCATCGGGCGCTCCGAAGGGCTGCGCGTAGGTGACGTGGCGCTGGCCATCGGCAACCCGTTCGGCGTCGGCCAGACCGTGACCATGGGCATCATCAGCGCCACCGGGCGTAACCAGTTGGGCCTCAACAGCTATGAAGACTTCATCCAGACCGACGCGGCGATCAACCCGGGCAACTCCGGCGGCGCGCTGGTGGATGCCAACGGCAACCTGACCGGCATCAACACCGCGATCTTCTCCAAGTCCGGCGGCTCCCAGGGCATCGGTTTCGCGATTCCGGTGAAGCTGGCCACTGAAGTGATGAAGTCGATCATCGAGCATGGCCAGGTGATTCGTGGCTGGCTGGGGATTGAAGTCCAGCCGCTGACCAAGGAACTGGCCGAATCGTTTGGCCTGACCGGGCGCCCTGGCATCGTGGTCGCCGGGATCTTCCGCGACGGCCCGGCGCAGAAAGCCGGCCTGCAACTGGGGGATGTGATCCTCAGCATCGACGGCGAGCCGGCCGGAGATGGTCGCAAGTCGATGAACCAGGTGGCGCGGATCAAACCCACCGACAAGGTGGCGATCCAGGTGATGCGCAATGGCAAGGAAATCAAGCTGTCGGCGGAAATCGGCCTGCGTCCGCCGCCTGCACCGGTGAAAGAAGAGGAATAACGGCTTCGGGAGCCCGTTCGCGGGCTCCTGTTACCTAATATTTCAAAAGAAATTCATTCTCATTAGTCATGTTATATTGTTTCAATATCGCTATTGGAACGCTCTATCATGCCGTCTCGAAGATTTGCCCCGCTGGCGGGAATCGCCCTGGGTTTGCTGGTGGACCCGGCCTACGCCGAAGACACCGCCCCCGTTGAACTGGAAGCCACCCGCATCACCAGCGAGGCGTACGAATCAGCCACCGGCCCGGTCAAGGGCTATCGCGCTACCCGCTCCGCCAGCGCCACAAAAACCGACACCGCCTTGCGGGATATCCCACAGTCCATCAGCGTGATTCCCGCTTCGGTACTCAACGACCTGGGCAGCACCAACGTCGAGCGTGCCCTTGAGTTTGCCGGCGGCGTGTCCAAACAGAACAACTTCGGCGGCCTGACGCTCTACGAATACAGCGTTCGCGGCTTCACCACGTCAGAGTTTTACGTGGACGGTTTCAGCGCCAACCGCGGTTACCCGAGCACGCCGGACGCGGCGAATATCGAGCGCATCGAGGTGCTCAAGGGCCCCGCCGCCAGCCTGTATGGCCGTGGTGACCCAGGCGGCACGGTGAATATCGTCAGCAAAAAGCCGCAGCCCGAGGCCTTCACCACACTGCAGACCAGCGCCGGCAGTTGGGACCGCTACCGCACCGCGCTGGACGTGAACACGCCGCTGGACAGCGAGGGCAACGTGTTATCGCGGGTCAACCTGGCGGAGGAAGACAACCACAGCTTCCGCGACCACGTTGAAGCCAGGCGGGTCTTCGTCGCGCCCTCCATCAGTTGGCAACTGGACCCGGACACACACCTGCTGGTGGAAAGTGAATTCGTGCGTCACCGCTCCACTTTCGACCGCGGCATCGTCGCGCCCAACAACCGCTGGAGCGGCGTCTCCCGCTCGACCTTTCTCGGCGAGCCCGACGACGGCGATATCCGCAACCACAACAACCGCCTGCAAGCCAGCCTCGAGCATCACCTCAACGATGCCTGGCAACTGCGCCTGGCCAGCCATTACAAACAAGGCAGCCTGTGGGGCAACGCCTCGGAAAACCGCGCGCTGGATGCCGATGGCCACACCCTCAGCCGCCGCTACCGCGAGCGCTCCACCGGTTGGCATGACAGCATCACCCAGCTCGAACTGCGCGGTCGGTTCGACATCGGCAGTTGGCAGCACGAATTGCTGATCGGCACCGAGTACGAGGACTACCGCAAGAAAGAACGGGTGACCGCCATCGCCGGCGGCGATTACGCCATCGACATCTATGACCCGGTCTATGGCCAGCCCAAACCGAACGGCAAGCGCTCCGGCACTGACTTTTTCGAACAGGTGAAAAGCCAGGCGCTGAACCTGCAAGACCAGATCATCTTCACCGACCGCCTGCGCGGGATGATCGGCGCGCGGTTCGAACACTTCGAGCAACACACCGACGACTTCAGCCGCAACCATGCCAAAAGCCGGCAGACCCACGACACCCTGACCCAACGCGCCGGCTTGCTCTACCAACTGACGCCTGAAGTGGGCCTGTTCGCCAACGCCTCCACCTCGTTCAAACCCAACAATGGCCTGGACGCCGGCGGCAAATCCTTCAAGCCGGAAGAAGGCGTGGGGTATGAAATCGGGATCAAGAGCGAGCTGTTCGACGACCGCCTGAGCACCACCCTCGCCGCCTTCCATATCGAGAAAGAAAATGTCCTGGCCCTGGACCCGGCTACCGACACACAGCGCGCCATGGGCAAGGCCCGCAGCCAGGGTTTTGACCTGCAACTGACCGGCCAGGTGACTGACGCCTTACGGGTGATCGGCGCCTTTGCCTACATCGACGCCGAAGTGACCAAAGGCGACAAAGCCATCCCCACCGGCAGCCGGATTCTCGGCGTAGCCAAACGTAGCGGCAGCTTGCTCGGCGTGTATGAATTCCAGGACGGCCTGTTGCGTGGCTCCGACCTCGGCGCGGCCTTTACCTACGTCGGCGACCGCTCCGGTGAAGCCGGGGGCCGCTTTGAATTACCGGCCTACCACACCGTCGATTTACTGGCCCATTACAAGGCTAGCGACAACGTCACCGTGGGCCTGAACCTCAACAACCTGTTCGATGAAAAGTACTACGAGCGCTCCTACAGCAACTACTGGGTCAATCCCGGCGAGCCGCGCAACTTCACCGTCAGCCTGACCCTCAACCTGTAAAAGGACGTCACCATGCAAGCCTTCAAATCCCTGGCCGTGCTCGGCCTGCTGTTTGCCACCCAAGTCTCGGCCCACGGACTGTGGACCGAACAACGGCGCGGCAACATCGAAGTGATCTACGGCCACGGCGCCGAAGACAACGCGTTCAAGGCGCAGAAAATCAGCGGCGCCTGGGCTTATGACGCCAGCGGCAAAATGATCCCGGTGACCGTGGAACGTCTGCCCGACCATGCGCGCCTGAAGCCGCTCAAATCGCCGGCTGTACTGGCGGTCGCCCTGGATAACGGGATGTGGTCACAGACGCCTGACAAGAAGTGGATCAACGAGGGCCGCAGCAAGGTGCCGGGGGCGATTGAGTCGACCCAGACCTTCAAGTACAGCCTGGCGATCTACCAGCCGGGGGCGAAGTTGCCGAAGCTGGATCAGATCAAGCTACTGATCTTGCCGGAAGTTGATCCGCTGACGGTCGGCCCGGGTAAATCACTGCCGGTACGGGTGCTGCTGGATGGCAAGCCGGCGGCTGGGGTCAAGCTGATCGGAGACTATCGCAACGCACCGAACACCCTGAGCACCGAGACCGATAAAGACGGTCGCGCCCAGGTGCTGGTGAGAAATGAAGGATTGAATGTGATTGCGGCGCAGGTGGAAATCCCGCTCAAAGACAATGCTGATGTCGCGACTCGCGGACTGTTCAGTTCCCTGACTTTCCTGGGCGAGCCGCATCACGAGTAACCCCGCAAATCCAAAGTGGGCACAGTCAATGTGGGAGCGGGCTTGCTCGCGAAAGCGGTGTGTCAGTCGCCATCTTCATTAACTGACCCACCGTCTTCGCGAGCAAGCCCGCTCCCACATTCAGTCCTCACTCGGCTTGATTACAGCGCGACCGGCGCTCTTTCCAGTTCCCTGAGCTTTCAGGGCGAGCCGCATCACGAGTAACCCCGCAAATCCAGAGTGGGCACAGTCAATGTGGGGGCGGGCTTGCTCGCGAAAGCGGTGTTTCAGTCGCTATCTTCATTAACTGACCCACCGTCTTCGCGAGCAAGCCCGCTCCCACATTTAGTCCTCACTCGGCTTGATTACAGTGCAACCGGCGCTCTTTCCAGTTCCCTGACCTTCCTGGGCGAGCCGCATCACGAGTAACCCCGCAAATCCAAAGTGGGCACAGTCAATGTGGGAGCGGGCTTGCTCGCGAAGGCGGTGTGTCAGTCGCCATCTTCATTAACTGACCCACCGCCTTCGCGAGCAAGCCAGCTCCCACACTCAGGCCTCACCCGGCTTGACTACAGCGCGACCGGCGCTCTTTCACACAGGGTATTGAGCGCCGCCGCCCACTGCGGGTCATCGTTCAGGCACGGCACCAACACCAACTCCTCGCCCCCCGCCTCGCGGAATTGCTCCAGGCCGCGATCACCAATTTCCTCCAGTGTCTCGATGCAGTCCGCAACAAACGCCGGGCACATCACCAGCAGCTTCTTCACGCCCTGCTGAGCCAACGCTTCAAGGCGTGCCTCGGTGTACGGTTCGATCCACTTGGCCCGGCCCAGCCGCGACTGGAACGCCACCGACCATTTGCCATCCGGCAAGCCAAGGCGCTCGGCAAAATCCCGCGCAACGCTGAAACACTGCGCGCGATAGCACGTGGCAAGCACCTCGGGAGAGGCGTTCTGGCAGCAGTTGGCGTCCTTGAAGCAGTGTTGCCCCGTAGGGTCGAGCTTTTTCAGGTGGCGCTCGGGCAACCCATGAAAGCTCAGCAGGAGGTGATCGAAATCCTCTTCCACATAGGCTCTGGCGCTGTTGGCCAAGGCGTCCAGGTACTCCGGTTCATCGTAGAACGGCTGCAGAATCGAAAACTCGATCGCCAGCTTTTTGTGCCGCACCACGCGCCGGGCCTCTTCGATTACCGTGGTCACGGTGCTGTCGGCAAACTGCGGGTACAACGGCGCCAGGGTCACTTTCTGGATGCCTTGGGACGCCAGCCGGGTCAGTACGCTTTCAATCGACGGCTCGCCATAGCGCATGGCCAACTCCACCGGCCCCTGGGTCCACTGTGCAGTCATCTGTTGTTGCAAGCGACGGCTAAGAACTACCAGCGGCGAGCCTTCGTCCCACCAGATCGAGGCGTAGGCATGGGCCGATTGCTCCGGGCGCTTGATCAGGATCAGCGACACCAGCAAACGCCGAACGGGCCATGGCAGGTCAATGACGTAAGGGTCCATCAGGAACTGATTGAGGTAGCTGCGCACATCCGCCACCGAAGTGGACGCCGGTGAACCCAGGTTGACCAGTAACAACGCGTGATCCGTCATGCAACATCCTATCTCTAGAGGCGGCTGGACAAGTCGTCCAGGGCCGCATGCAACTCAGTGAACTGGAAAGTGAAACCGGCCGCCAACAGCGGCTGCGGCAAAGCCCGCTGGCCACCCAGCAACAAACCGGACAACTCGCCCAGGCCGATACGCAAGGCAAACGCCGGCATGGGCATGAACGCCGGGCGGTGCAGCACCTTGCCCAGGGTCTTGGCGAACTCCAGGTTGCGTACCGGGTGTGGCGCGCAGGCATTATAAGGACCGCTGGCATCGGTCTTGTGCAGAAGAAAATCAATCAGGGCGATTTGATCCTTTATATGGACCCATGGCATCCACTGCCGACCATTGCCGATAGGCCCGCCCAGCGCCAGTTTGAACGGCAGCAACAGCCGCGACAAAAAGCCGCCCTCCGCCGCCAGCACCAGCCCGGTACGCACCAGTACCACGCGGATGCCCAATGCCTCGGCACGCTGGGCGGTTTCTTCCCAGGCAATGGATAACTGGCTGCCGAAATCGTCCTGCACCGGGCCGCTGTCTTCGGTCAGCTCGCGCTCACCGCCGTCGCCGTACCAGCCCACCGCGGAACCGGAGATCAACACCGCCGGTTTGTGCTCAAGGTCCTCAAGCCAGGCCAGCAGGGTTTCGGTGAGGCCGATACGGCTGCTCCACAACAGCGCCTTGCGTTTATGCGTCCAGGGCCGGTCGGCAATCGGCGCGCCGGCCAGGTTGACCACCGCGTCCACCGCCTCGTTTATGTCTTGCAGGCGGGCGACGCCACGCACCTGGGCGCCGCACAATTTAGCCACTTGTTCGGGATGGCGGCTCCAGACCGTGAGGCGATGGCCCTGGGCAAGCCAGTATTGGCAAAGTTGACGGCCGATCAAACCGGTACCGCCGGTCAGCAAAATGTGCATGAGTTGTTCCTCGTGTAACGTTCGCCGACCACCGTTAGTCTATTTTATAAACAGGGATGTTTTAATCGGGCGCAACGCTGGTTAAACCTTCAGGTTTAACCATAGGTCACGCCAAACGATCAGGTACGCCAAAACTTATACCAAAAAACAATATTGTACAGCTATTGGTGTCGGCGTAGTCTGTACCCAACGGTAAAACGAGGCCTCCCATGACTGTTCCCATCGCGATCATTGGCACCGGCATCGCCGGTCTCTCCGCCGCCCGAGCGTTGAAAGACGCGGGGCACGTTGTACAACTCTTCGATAAAAGCCGCGGCAGTGGCGGTCGCATGTCCAGCAAGCGCAGCGATGCGGGCTCGCTGGACATGGGCGCACAGTACTTCACCGCCCGCGACCGGCGCTTCGTCAACGAGGTGCAACGCTGGCAGGCCAATGGTTGCGCCGAGCAATGGAAGCCACAGCTGTACAACTTCAAGTCCGGCCAACTGACGCCCTCCCCCGATGAACAGATCCGCTGGGTCGGCACGCCGCGCATGAGTGCGATCACCCGCGCCCTGCTCGATGACTTGCCGGTGCAGTTCGGTTGCCGCATCACCGAGGTGTTCCAGGGTAAACATCACTGGAACCTGCTGGACGCCGACGGCGAAAGCCACGGCCCGTTCAGCCACGTGATCATCGCCACCCCGGCGCCCCAGGCCACCGCTCTGCTGGCCGCTGCGCCCAAGCTGGCGAGTGTCGCCGCCGGGGTCAAGATGGACCCGACCTGGGCCATTGCCCTGGCCTTCGACAAGCCGCTGGATACGCCCATGGAAGGCTGCTTCGTCCAGGACAGCCCGCTGGACTGGCTGGCGCGCAACCGCAGCAAACCGGGGCGCGACACCACCCTCGACACCTGGGTTTTGCACGCCACCAGCACCTGGAGCAAGCAACACCTGGACCTGTCCAAGGAAGCCGTGATCGAACACCTGCACGGCGCCTTCGCCGAGCTGCTGCACAGCGCCATGCCGGCGCCATCCTTCACCCTCGCCCACCGCTGGCTGTACGCGCGGCCGTCCACCAGCCATGAATTTGGCGTGCTGGCCGACGCCGACCTGGGCCTGTATGTATGTGGCGACTGGTGCCTGTCAGGCCGCGTGGAAGGTGCGTGGCTCAGCGGCCAGGAGGCGGCGCGGCGGTTGATCGAGCACCTGCGATGAACCGCATCAATCCCGCCAAGCTGCTGCTGTCGAAGTGGACAGCAGCTCGCCCGCAGCACAAGGAAAAACATTTTCTGGTGACCAAACTGCTGCGTGATGACGAAGGCGATGTGCAGGAAATCGAGCTGGAAGCCGTGATGAGCCATCGCGTGCAGCGCCTGGCCTGGCAAACCCTGCAGAACGCCGAAGACTGGAAAATCGGCTGGAAATAGCCATTCCGCAAATACCTGTACAAATTATTTGACTTGTACAGCTTCAAACCTATGATGAGATTAAGTTGTACAGAAATTTAACTCTGTACAGGAATTTCATCGAGGTTTGGCCATGTCCAGCACCCTGCCCGCCACCGGCAAACCGAAAATCGCCATCAGCGCCTGCCTGTTGGGCGAGAACGTGCGCTTCAACGGCGGGCATAAACAATCCCAGCTGTGTAGCCAGACCCTGGCCGATTATTTCGACTTCGTGCCGCTGTGCCCTGAAGTCGCCATTGGCCTGGGCATCCCCCGCGAACCGATTCGCCTGGTGGGCGACCCGCTCAATCCACAGGCCGTTGGCACCGTAAACCGCGAACTTAACGTGACCCAGCCGCTGGACGATTACGGCCAGCAAATGGCTGCTGAACACACCGACCTCTGCGGTTACATCTTCATGCAGAAATCCCCGTCCTGCGGCCTGGAGCGGGTCAAGGTCTATCAGGACAACGGCATGCCCATCGACGGCGGCGGGCGCGGCATCTACGCCCAGGCGTTTTGTGCGCGCCACCCCAACCTGCCGGTGGAAGAAGACGGTCGGCTGAATGACCCGGTGCTGCGGGAAAACTTCCTGACCCGGGTGTTCGTCTACGCCACCTGGCAGCAACTGCTCGCCGAAGGCCTGACCCGTCACCGCCTGCTGGAATTTCACTCGCGCTACAAATACCTGCTGATGGCCCACAGCCCGGTGCATTACAAAAGCCTCGGCAACCTGCTGGGCAGCATGCCCAGGGACGTCGACCTGGGCGCCTTGGCCGCCGGCTACTTCAGCGAACTGATGAGCGCCCTGACCCAGTGCGCCACACGCGGCACCCACACCAACGTGCTGCAACACATCAGCGGCTACCTCAAGCAAGCCATCAGCGCCGAAGACAAACAGGAAATGCAGACCATCATCAGCCAATACCGCCAGGGCATCGTGCCGCTGGTGGTACCGCTGACGCTGCTCAAGCACCACTTTCGCCAGCATCCGGACCGCTATATCGCGCAGCAGGCCTACCTGCAACCGCACCCGGAAAACCTCAGCCTGCGTAATGCGATTTAACCTATGACTTTTCCCCTGCAAGAACCTGGCGAAGACATCGCCGAGGCCATCGAACAAGGCTGGCTGCCGATCCGCGAAGTGGCGCGCCAGACCGGCGTCAACGCCGTGACCTTGCGCGCCTGGGAGCGGCGCTACGGCCTGATCGTGCCCCAGCGCACGCCCAAGGGGCACCGCCTGTTCAGTGCCGAGCACGTGCAACGCATCCATACCATCCTGACCTGGCTCAACCGCGGTGTGCCGGTCAGCCAGGTCAAGAGCCTGATCGACACCGCGCAAGCCACCAGCGAACCGCCGGTGGAAAACGAATGGCACAACCGCCGCCAGCACCTGGTGCAGGCCATCAGCGAACTGGCCGAGCGCCGGGTGGATGATGCCTTCAACCAGGCCATGGCGCTGTACCCGCCGCGCACCTTGTGCGAGCAACTGTTATTGCCGTTGCTCAAGGAGCTCGAACTGCGCTGGCAAGGCCAGTTCGGCGCGCAGATGGAACGGGTATTTTTCTATTCCTGGCTGCGCAGCAAATTCGGTGCGCGGATGTATCACAACAACCGCCAGCTCAACGGCGCCCCCCTGCTGCTGATCAATCATTCCGACCTGCCGCTGGAGCCGCACCTGTGGCTCACCGCCTGGCTCGCCAGCAGCGCCGATTGCCCGGTGGAAGTTTTCGACTGGCCATTGCCGGTGGGCGAACTGGCCCTGGCCGTCGAGCATCTGCAACCCCGCGCGGTACTGCTGTATTCGAGCAAGGCACTCCATACCTCGGTGCTGGGCAAACTGTTGAGCGGCTTCAGTTGCCCAAAACTGATAACCGGACCAACGGTATGCATCCACCAGGCGGAGCTGTCCGTATTAACCCAAGAGATTCCTGAATTGCTCCTGGCCGAAGACCCGTTGTCGGCCCATCAGGTACTGATCCAGCGTGGACTTATTTAAATGCACTTGATCTGGCTGCGCACCGACCTGCGCCTACATGACAACACCGCCCTCGCCGCCGCCGCACAGCGTGGCCCGACAGCGGCCGTCTACCTGATCAGCCCCGGGCAATGGCTGGCCCACGATGACGCGCCGTGCAAGGTCGATTTCTGGCTGCGCAACCTGCAGCGCTTGAGCTCGGCGCTGGGCGAGTTGAACATTCCGTTATTGATCCGCCATGCCGACACTTGGGATCAAGCACCTGAAGTCCTGGCAGGCCTGTGCCAGGAACTGGCGGTGGAGTCGGTACACGTCAATGACGAATACGGCATCCACGAAGAGCGCCGCGACGCCGCCGTGGCCAAGGCCCTCGAAGCTCAAGGCATCACGTTCCACACCTATCTGGACCAGTTGTTTTTCCAGCCCGGCAGCGTGCTGACCAAGACCGGCACCTACTTCCAGGTGTTCAGCCAGTTCCGCAAGGTCTGCTACAGCCGCCTGCATGGCGCCTTGCCGCGTTTGGTCGCCACTCCCAAGGCGCAGGCACCGCTCAAACTCAAAAGCGACGAGGTTCCGGATCACGTCGAGGGCTTCGCTACCCCGAGCGAAGCCTTGCGCGCCCTGTGGCCTGCCGGCGAAGCCGAAGCCCGGCGCCGTCTCGACCAGTTCGCCGACGCACAAATCAGCTACTACAAGGACGAACGCGACTTCCCGGCCAAGCCCGGTACCAGCCAGCTTTCGGCCTACCTTGCAGCGGGCGTGGTTTCACCGCGCCAGTGCCTGCATGCCGCGCTGCAAAGCAACCAGGGTGAATTCGAAAGCGGCGACATCGGCGCGATTACCTGGATCAACGAGCTGCTGTGGCGCGAGTTCTACAAACATATTCTGGTGGGCTACCCACGGGTCTCGCGCCACCGCGCATTCCGCCCGGAGACCGAAGCTGTGGCCTGGCGCAACAGCCCGGAAGACTTGAAAGCGTGGCAGGAAGCACGCACCGGCCTGCCGATCATCGACGCCGCCATGCGCCAGCTGCTGGAAACCGGCTGGATGCACAATCGCCTGCGCATGGTGGTGGCGATGTTCCTGACCAAAAACCTGCTGATCGACTGGCGCGAAGGCGAGCGCTTTTTCATGCGTCACCTGATCGACGGCGACCTGGCAGCCAACAACGGTGGCTGGCAGTGGAGCTCGTCCACCGGCACCGACTCGGCCCCGTACTTCCGGATTTTCAGCCCCTTGAGCCAATCGGAAAAATTCGACGGCGAAGGTGTGTTTATCAAGCACTGGCTGCCACAGTTGTCGGCGATGAACAAAAAGGAAGTGCACAACCCCGACGCCGTGGGCGGCCTGTTTGGTGTGGCCGACTATCCTCGTCCTATCGTCGATTTGAAAAAATCCCGCGAGCGCGCCCTCGCCGCTTTCCGCAGCCTGCCTTCACGCCAGGCGGTCGGAGGTGCTTATGAGTGATTTCCTGCGCCGCTTCGCCCAGGTGTTCGCCAGTGTGGACAAGCACAACCTGCACCTGCTCGACGGCCTGTACAGCCAGGACATCAGTTTCACCGACCCACTGCACGAGGTGCACGGGCTACCGGCGTTGCACCGCTACTTCGCCGAGCTGTACGACAACGTTACCCAATTGCGCTTTGACTTCCATGGCTTTGATCAAGTGGCGGAAGGCGAAGGCTACCTGCGCTGGACAATGAGCTTCTGCCACCCGCGCCTGGCCAAGGGCGAAGTGATTCGTGTGGAAGGCTGCTCGCACCTGCTGTGGCGCGACAAGGTGTATCGCCACCGGGATTATTTTGACGCTGGACAGTTGCTGTATGAACACGTGCCGTTCCTTGGCGGTGTGGTCAGCTGGCTGAAAAGGAGAATGGGATGAGCCTTAACCTTCCACGTCGTTACTGGTTGACCGGTGCCAGCAGCGGCATCGGTGCCGAACTGGCCAAGACGCTGCTCGAAAGCGGTGCCCATGTGGCCCTCAGTTCCCGCTCCAAGGCGCCCCTGGAACAGCTTGCCCAGCAATATCCCGGGCAAGTGCTGGTGGTGGCCGGCGACCTGACCAACAGCCAGACCGTACGCGAGATCGGTGAACACATCGCGGTGGCCTGGGGTTCGCTGGATACGGTGATCCTGAATGCCGGCACCTGCGAATACGTGGATGCCAGGCAGTTCGACGCCTCGATCATCGAGCACGTGGTGCGCACCAACCTGCTGGCCAGCAGTTACTGCATCGAGGCCGCGCTGCCGCTGTTGCGTGCCGGTCATACACCGCACCTGGTCGGTGTGGCCAGTGCGGTGACCTACCTGCCGATGCCCAGGGCGGAAGCCTATGGTGCGTCGAAGGCAGGCCTGCGTTACCTGTTCGAGTCCCTGCGTATCGACCTGTCACCTGAAGGGATCGACGTCACCGTGGTCAGCCCGGGGTTTGTCGACACGCCGCTGACCGCCCGCAATGATTTCCCGATGCCCCTGAGCTGGCCGGCGGACAAGGCCGCGCGACATATCTTCGCCAAGCTGCAAAACCGCCCATTGGAAATTGCCTTCCCTGCCCTGTTTATTGCCGCCTTGTGGCCACTGTCGAAACTGCCGAACCGCGTCCAGTTGATCATTGGCAAACGCATGCTGCGCAGCCCGCCGCCGAGAAAGGACGACCTGTGAAGATCGCCATTATCGGCAGCGGCATTGCCGGGCTGACCAGCGCCTACCTGCTCAGTCGCCGCCACGACATCACCCTGTTCGAAGCGGGCGACCGCATCGGCGGGCACACTCACACGGTGAATGTCACGGTGGAAGGCAAAAGCCATGCGGTGGACACCGGCTTTATCGTGTTCAACGACTGGACCTATCCCAACTTCATCAAGCTGCTGGGGCAAATTGGCGTGACGTACAAACCCACCGAGATGAGCTTTTCGGTGTGCGACCCGAACGCCGGGTTCGAGTACAACGGCAACAACCTCAACAGCCTGTTTGCCCAGCGCCGGAATATTCTGTCGCCGGGGTTCTGGGGCATGTTGCGCGATATCCTGCGCTTCAACCGCCAGGCGCCCCTGGACCTGCAAGAGCAACGCATCAGCGCCGAGATGACCCTGGGCGAGTACCTGCAAGCGGGCGGCTACGGCCAGCGATTTATCCAGCACTACATCGTGCCGATGGGCGCGGCGATCTGGTCGATGTCCCTGGCTGACATGCTCGGGTTTCCCCTGCAATTCTTCGTGCGGTTCTTCAAGAACCATGGCTTGTTGTCGGTGAGCAACCGGCCGCAGTGGTGCGTGATCGAAGGCGGTTCCAGCCGCTATATCGAACCGCTGACCCAGTCCTTCCGCGAAAATATCCGCCTCAATTGCCCGGTCACCCGGGTTGAGCGTTCAGCCATCGGCGCAGTTATCCACAGCGCCGCCGGCAGCGAGGCATTCGACAAGGTGGTGTTCGCCTGCCACAGCGACCAGGCTCTGGCCTTGCTGGGGGATGCGAGCCTGGCCGAGCAACAGATCCTTGGCGCCCTGCCCTACGCCGACAATGACGTCGTCCTGCACACCGATACCCGTCTGCTGCCCGACCGCAAACTGGCCTGGGCCAGCTGGAATTACCGCCTGGATGGCCGCGCGCAAAAACAGGCGGCGGTGACCTACGACATGAACATCCTGCAGGGCATCGACAGCACCACCACCTTTTGCGTGAGCCTCAACCAAACGGCGCTGATCAACCCGCTCAAAGTCCTCGCCCGCTACACCTACGCCCACCCGCAATACAGCCTGGCCGCCGTGGCCGCCCAAGCGCGCTGGGAAGAACTGCACGGCACGCAGCACACCTATTATTGCGGCGCCTACTGGGCCAACGGTTTCCACGAAGACGGCGTGGTCAGCGCATTGCGCGTGGCCAAGGCGTTCGGGGAAATCCTGTGAACAGCGCCCTGTACAGCGGCTGGATCGCCCATCGGCGGTTTACGCCAAAGGGCCATGCCTTCCGCTACCGGATCGGCCTGCTGTACCTGGACCTCAGCGAACAGGACGAAGTGTTCGGCTTGTCGCCATTGGCGGGCGAGCGCTGGGCGCCGTTCGCGTTTCGCCAGCAGGATTACCTGCGTGAATTGACCCGTCACGGCATGAGCTTGACCGATGCCGTACGCCAAGAAGTCGGCAAGGCCCTGGGGCGCATCCCCTCGGGCGTTATCTGCCTGCTGACCCAGGCCCGCAGTTGGGGCCTGGCCTTTAACCCGGTGAGTTTCTTCTACTGCTTCGAGGCCGACGGAACGCTGGCCGCGATCCTTTGTGAAGTGACCAACACCCCGTGGCGCGAGCGCTATCACTACGTGCTGCCAGCCCAGGCGCTGCCTGCCGGTGAGCATCAGCACTTCGCCGTGGCCAAGGCGTTTCATGTGTCGCCGTTCTTGCCCCGGGACCTGGAATACCGCATGAGCTTCAGCCCGCCCGCCGCCAGGCTCGGCGTGCATATGGCCGACTGGCAGGGCGAACTGAAAGTCTTCGACGCCACCTTGAGCCTGCAACGCGAAGCCCTGAACCGCGCCAGCCTGCACCGCTACCTGTGGCGCTTCCCGTGGATGACCGCCAAGACCTGCCTGGCCATTTATTGGCAGGCCTTGCGCCTCTTGCTTAAACGCACGCCGATTTTTTCCCATCACGCCGCCGAAGGCGCTTCTCGCACCGCAGTCGGTTACACCAAGGATCGCCGCCATGAAATCCCCTAGCTTATCGGTCAAATCCAACCGCTTGAACGTCAACGGCATGACCGCCGCGCTGCTGCGCAAAGCCGTGCTTCGCCAGCTCGGCCAACTGCGCCACGGCCAGTTGGTGGTGATCGAGGACGGCGAACGGCAAGTCTTCGGCGCACGGGAAGCGCACCTGCTGGGGGAGATCCAGATCCTCGATTCAGCCGTGTGGGGGCTGGTGGCGGCCAACGGCTCCATCGGCGCCGGCGAGGCATTTATCCATGGTTACTGGAGCAGCCCGGACCTGACCGCCGTGGTACGAGTGATGGTCAGTAACCTCGACGTGCTGGATGCGCTGGAAGGTGGCCTGGCCAAACTGGCGCGGCCCTTCACCCAGGGCCTGCACTGGCTCAACCGCAATACGCGCAAGGGCTCGCAGAAAAACATCGCCGCCCACTACGACCTGGGCAACGACCTGTTCGAGGAATTCCTCGACCCGACCATGATGTATTCGGCCGCGCAGTTCCTCACCGCCGATGACACACTGGAACAGGCACAACTGAACAAGCTGGAACGCATCTGCCAGAAGCTCGCGCTGAAACCGTCCGACCACCTGCTGGAAATCGGCACCGGCTGGGGCAGCATGGCGATTTATGCCGCGCAGCAGTACGGCTGTAAGGTCACCACCACGACCCTGTCCAAAGAGCAGTTTGCCTACACTGAAAAACGCATCGAGGCCCTGGGTTTGCAGAATCAGGTGACGTTGCTGCTGGAGGACTACCGCGACCTGACCGGGCAGTACGACAAGCTGGTGTCGATCGAGATGATCGAAGCCGTGGGCCACCGCTTCCTGCCGACCTATTTCAAACAGTGCGCGCAGTTGCTCAAGAGCAACGGCCTGATGTTGCTGCAAGCCATCACCATTCGCGAGCAGCGCTACGAACAAGCCAAGAGCAGCGTGGATTTTATCCAGCGCTATATCTTCCCCGGCGGCGCCCTGCCCTGTGTACAGAAGATGCTGGAGGTCGTCAGCCGCGACACTGACATGAACCTGCTGCACATGGAAGACTTCGGCCTGCACTACGCGCGAACCCTGCGCCTGTGGCATGAGAACTTTCGCCGCGCCCACAGCCGCCTGACGGAAATGGGCTACGACGAATACTTCCTGCGGCTGTGGGAGTTTTACCTGTGCTACTGCGAAGGCGGCTTTATGGAGCGCACCATCGGCACCGCGCAGATGCTGCTGGCCAAGCCGGCGGCGCTGACCCAGCCACTGCTCGGGCGCTTTGATGCTTAAACCACTGGCAAATGCCGTGCTGTTCCAGTGCGGCTGGTTTGCCTGTGTGCTGGGCGGCGACAGTCTGTGGCTGTTGGTGGGGTTGGCGGTGCTGGTAATCCACCTGCTGTGGATAAGTTCGTGGTCAGCGGAAGGCCAGGTGATTCTTGCCGTCACCATGTTGGGCACCGTGATCGACACCGTGCTACGAGCATTCGGCGTGTTTCATTTCAGCCTGCCCGGACCGTTGGCACCATGGTGGCTGATCCTGTTGTGGGCATTGCTAGCGACCACGCTACGCCATTGCCTGGCCTGGAGCGCGCAGCCCTGGTGGCGTGCGAGCTTGTTGGGGGCGGTGGGCGGGCCGTTGTCCTATTACGCGGGCAGCCAACTGGCCGGGGTGAGTTTCGGCTATGGCACCGTGCCGACCGTCATCGGCCTGGCGTTACTCTGGGGGATGATTTTTCCGTTGTTGCATTGGGTCGCCAGGCAGTTGGCACATTGACGTCCGTCAGGCCTTTCACACACCTATGAGCCGCTTGCCTTACACTGCGCGCCTATGACCAACATCCCCCATACCCAAATCGCCGAACCTGCCGTCACCTGCTCCACCTGCGCCGCGTGCTGCTGCCAGCTGGAAGTCATGCTGATCACCGACACCGGCGTGCCCGATCGCTTTATCGATACCGACGATTGGGGCGGCGAAGTCATGCTGCGCCTGGATGACGGCTGGTGCGCGGCGCTGGACCGCGACACGATGATGTGCACGATTTACGAGAAGCGGCCGCTGATCTGCCGGGAATTCGAGATGGGCGCGCCGGAGTGCATCGATGAGCGCCAGGGGATTGCGACGGTGTATCGCTGATTTCGGAACCAATGAGTAGCCAATGTGGGAGCGGGCTTGCTCGCGAAAGCGGTGTGTCAGTCAACTGATTCGTGGCTGATATACCGCTTTCGCGAGCAAGCCCGCTCCCACAATGGTTTTGCAGTGTGCTTAAAAAACTACAACGGCAGCGTGTAGTGCAGCGAATAACTCTCTACACCATCGTTATTGCTGCTGATCCCGGCATTGGAGTAATGGGTGGCCCGAATCCCCACTTCACTGCCACCGACAAAGCGCAAGCCAAAGCCCAGCCGGTCTTCAAACTGGAAAGCCTGGCCGATATTGTTGTCTTCTACCCGCGTGCGGGAGAACATGGCCACACCCACGCCGGCCTCGATGTACGGCTTCACCCTCTCCCCGGCAAACTCATACACAAACACGGGTGAGAACGACAGGCTGCTGACGCTGGCCCGCTTGTCACCGTCCCAGTAGGTGTAGGCGCCGCTCCAGTACCCGGTCACGCGCCCCGTATCGGTCTGCCACCAGCTTTTATCCCAGTCCGAGGTCAGCCCCAACCGATAGGTCATGGTCGAATCGCTCGTACTTCCCACCCCAAGTTCCAGGCCTGCCGCCTGTGCGGAAAAAGAGTGCCCCAACATTGCGGCCGCAATCGCAGCCAAACAGAACAAGCGCTTCATAGAGAAACATCCCTTCCGAACGAAGTTGTATGATTTTGTACCGGCTAACTTGCTATAGAAGCTGCCGTATAGCCAGAAGTTCAGCGGATAAAGGCGTTATTTCACGTTTTTTTCACACGCCAAAACTACGCACAACTCCGGGAGATTTCCATAGGGTCGGTAGGATATTTCTTAGATGCTGCGGATCGCCGCTGGTCCAGAACTGTACAGGCGGCGGATTGCCAGTGGCCAGCAGTTCGCGATCACTCAAAAGACGTTGCAATTGACGCGCTACTGCCGCCCCGGTGTCGATCAAAATGATCGTCGGCGGGAGCATCTCGGCGAGCAGGGGCTTGAGGAACGGGTAGTGGGTGCAGCCAAGGATGATGGTGTCGCAACCGGCCGCAATCAGCGGCTCCACGTAGCCTTGCAACAGCAGGCGCAGGGCCGGGCTGTCCAGGTCGCCGGTTTCTATCAGCTCCACCAGGCCCGGGCAGGGTTGGGTGATCACCCGCACATCGGTGGCGAAGCGGTCAAGCAAGGCGGCGAACTTGGCGCTTTGCAGGGTGCCGGTGGTCGCCAGAACGCCGACGACGCCACTGCGGGTCGCGGCAGCCGCGGGTTTGACTGCCGGTTCCATGCCCACCAATGGCCAGTCGGGATAGTCCTGGCGCAAATCGGCAACCGCCGCAACGGTCGCCGTGTTGCAGGCAATCACAAACGCTTTGGCGCCCTTCTCACGGAAGAACGCCGCCACCTGTCGCGAACGATCGAGGATGAACGCCGGGGTTTTCTCGCCGTAGGGGATATTCCCGCCATCCGCCACGTACAGCAGCGACTCATGGGGCAGCAGGCGCTGGATTTCGTCCAGTACCGACAGGCCGCCGACACCGGAGTCGAACACACCAATCGGCGCATCCTTAACCATGTTGGCTACCGCAGACGCTGCAGCCGGGATCGCGCTTGACCCGCAACTCGCGAAAACGCGTGGTCAGGGCGTCGATCAACAACAGCCGCCCCACCAGCGGCTCGCCGAAACCGGCCAGCAATTTCAAGGCTTCCAGGGCTTGCAGGCTGCCGACCAAACCCACCAGCGGGCCGATGACACCAGCTTCGCTGCAGGTCAGTTCGGCGTCGCTGCCGTGCCCGTATAAACAGTGGTAGCAGGGGCTTTCGGCGCGACGAGGGTCGAACACCGACAGCTGGCCTTCGAGGCGAATCGCCGCACCGCTCACCAAAGGCTTGCCGGCAGCGACACACGCAGCGTTGACTGCTTCGCGGGTGGAGAAGTTGTCGCTGCAGTCCAGTACCACATCGACCGCCGCCACGGCGGCCGCGAGGGAATCCTCATCCAGCGCGCTGCGATGGGCAACCAGCTGTATTTGAGGATTGATCGCGCTCAGGCGGCGAATCGCCGAGTCGACCTTGCTCAGGCCGACGCTGTCGGTGTCGTGAATGATCTGGCGTTGCAGGTTGGTCAGGTCGACAGTGTCGAAATCCGCCAAATGCAGCTCACCCACACCCGCCGCCGCCAGGTACAGCGCCACCGGCGAACCGAGGCCACCCAGGCCGACGATCAGCGCGCGGCTGTTTTTCAGGCGCAACTGGCCTTCGATGTCGACATGCTGCAACAGAATCTGCCGGCTATAGCGCAACAGCTCCTGGTCGTTCATCACGGGCGGCGTCCCAACGTGATGCGTTCGTGGCCGCCCAGGTCGATGCGGCTGTGGACTTCTTCAAAGCCTTCCCCCAGCAGCAGGTCGCGCACGGCGGGCGCCTGGTCGTAACCGTGTTCCAGCAGCAACCAACCCGCGGCGTCGAGGTGCGCAGGCGCCTGGGCGATGATCAGCCGCAGGTCGTCCAGGCCGTCATGCCCGGATACCAGCGCGCTGGCCGGTTCAAAGCGCACGTCACCGGCCACCAGGTGCGGGTCGGTGTCGGCTATATAAGGCGGGTTGCTGATGATCAGGTTGTAAGTGTGGCCTTCGAGGGCACTGAACCAATGGCTGTTCAGCACCGTGGCGTTGTTCAGGTGCAGGCGCTGGCGGTTGCGTTCGGCCAGGGCCACAGCTTCCAGCACGCGGTCGACCGCCGTGACTTGCCAGGCCGGGCGTTCGCTGGCCAGGGCCAGGGCAATCGCACCGCTGCCGGTGCCCAGGTCCAGGACCTTGGCCGGTGTGGCAGGCAGCAATTCCAGGGCGGCTTCCACCAGCATCTCGGTTTCCGGACGCGGGATCAGCGTGTGCGGTGCCACTTCCAGGTCGAGCTTCCAGAAGCCTTGCTGGCCGAGGATGTAGGCCACGGGCTCGCCGGCACGACGGCGTTGCAGGTAGTCGGTAAAGGTCAGCGCGTGTTCACTGCTGACGATTTTTTCCGGCCAGGTGTGCAGGTAGCTGCGGGACTTGCCCAAGGCAGCGGCCAGCAACAATTCCACGTCCAGGCGCGCAGTCGGCGAGTCCGGCAGGTCGGCGGCGCGTAACAAACTGGCAATAATGGTCATTTATTCACCTATCGCCGCAAGCTGGTCGGCCTGGTATTCAGCCAACAATGGCTCGATTACCGCATCGACGCCACCGGCGAGGATTTCGTCCAGGGAGTACAGCGTCAGGTTGACGCGGTGGTCGGTGACCCGGCCCTGGGCAAAGTTGTAGGTACGAATGCGCTCGGAACGGTCGCCCGAGCCCACCAGCAACTTACGCTCGCTGGCAATCGCATTGGCGGCGGCGCTGGTCTGCTGGTCATTCAGCTTGGCCGACAGCCAGGACATGGCCCGCGCACGGTTCTTGTGCTGGGAACGTTCTTCCTGGCACTCCACCACGATGCCCGAAGGCAAGTGAGTGATACGGATCGCCGAGTCAGTCTTGTTGACGTGCTGGCCACCGGCGCCCGATGAGCGGTAGGTGTCGACCCGCAGGTCTGCGGGGTTGATCTCGATGGCTTCCTGCTCGTCGGGCTCGGGCAACACGGCCACGGTGCACGCCGAGGTGTGGATACGGCCCTGGGATTCCGTGGCCGGCACCCGCTGCACGCGGTGCACGCCGGATTCGAACTTCAGTTTGCCGTAGACATTCTCGCCCTCAACCCGGGCGATGACTTCTTTATAGCCGCCGTGTTCGCCTTCGTTCTCGGACAAAATCTCCACACGCCAGCCGCGACGCTCGGCATAGCGCGAATACATGCGGAACAGGTCGCCGGAGAAAATCGCCGCTTCGTCACCGCCGGTGCCGGCGCGGATTTCAAGGAATACGTTGCGCCCGTCGTTCGGGTCCTTGGGCAACAGCATGCGTTGCAGGTCGCCTTCCAGTTCGATCAGCTTGTCCTTGGCTTCTCGCACTTCTTCAACGGCCATTTCGCGCATGTCCGGGTCGCTGTCCTTGAGCAGCGCCTGGGCGCCTTCGAGGTCAGCCTGAACCTTGAGCAACTGTTTATAGGTGCCCACGATCGGTTCAACTTCCGCGTATTCCTTGGAATAGGTGCGGAACTTGGTCTGATCGGAGATGACCTCGCCATCGCCGAGCAAGGCGGTCAGTTCTTCGAAACGGTCCTGAAGGACGTCCAGTTTATTGAGCAGTGACGCTTTCATTGCGGTTTTTTATCCGAAGAGCTTTCTGTCGCGCCCTCACCGAGGGCAAAGAGTTCCTGAGCCATGGCCAGCGCATCGAGGCGGCCTTCGGCGGTAAGCTTTTTCAACTGGACACTGGGAGCGTGCAGCAATTTGTTGGTCAGGCCGCGCGCCAGTTGCATCAGCACGTCTTCGGCGCTGCTGCCGTTGGCGAGCATACGCTGGGCCTTGATCAATTCCTCGTCCCGCAGGCGTTCGCCTTGCTGACGGTAGGCCTTGAGCACGTCCACTGCCGCCAGTTCACGCAGGCGCACCATGAAATCGTCGGCACCGGTGCTGACCATTTCCTCGGCAGCCTGGGCAGCGCCCTGGCGACTCTTGAGGTTTTCGGCGACCACTTCGTGCAGGTCGTCGACGCTGTAGAGGTAAACGTCGTCCAACTCGCCGACTTCAGGCTCGATATCCCGGGGAACGGCGATATCCACCATGAAGATCGGCTTGTGCTTGCGCAGTTTCAGGGCGCTTTCCACCGCGCCCTTGCCGAGGATCGGCAACTGGCTGGCAGTAGAGCTGATGACGATGTCGCTGCGCACCAGCTCGGCCGGGATGTCGGAGAGCAACACCGCGTGGGCACCGAACTGCTCGGCCAGGATGCTGGCGCGTTCCAGGGTACGGTTGGCGACGACGATGCGCTTTACGCCCAGCTCGTGCAGGTGGCGGGCGACCAGGGTGATGGTCTCGCCGGCGCCGATCAGCAGGGCCTGGCTGCGCTGCAAGTCACTGAAAATCTGTTTGGCCAGGCTGACGGCGGCAAACGCCACGGACACCGGGTTTTCACCGATGGCGGTGTCGGTGCGCACCTGCTTGGCGGAGTTGAAGGTGGCCTGGAACAGGCGCCCCAGCAGCGGGCCGATGGTGCCGGCCTCGCGGGCCACGGCGTAGGCGGACTTCATCTGGCCGAGAATCTGCGGCTCGCCCAACACCAGCGAATCCAGCCCGGAGGCGACGCGCATCATGTGACGAACTGCCGCATCCTCTTCGTGCACATATGAGCTTTGGCGCAGCTCATCGAGGCTCAAATGGTGGTAATCGGCCAGCCAGCGCAGCACCACATCCGCTGAAAGATGTTCCTGCTCTATATAGAGCTCGCTGCGATTACAGGTCGAAAGGATCGCAGCTTCGCGACTGTCGGTGAGCCGGCAGAGCTGCTGCAAGGCCTCAACCAACTGCTCGGGAGTAAAAGCCACGCGCTCGCGGACGTCTACAGAAGCAGTCTTGTGGTTAATACCGAGTGCAAGGAAGGCCATTCAATATCGCTGATGATGTCGGGAAGCCGACAATTGTCCTACTTCGAATGATTCAGAACAACCACCGTAGGCTATTGTCCTAGTAGCTTACGCCTATAAAGGCCATCTGTAGGAGCGAGCTTGCTCGCGATGGTCGTTAACGATAACGCTGGCTTACGGGATAAAACGCGTTGTCCTCTGGTTCTTCGCGAGCAAGCTCGCTCCTACACGGTTATGTTTGGCCGAAGGCTTGTGTCATGATGATCCGACCGCAGGTTAGTCGTCCTCTTCCTATATGAATAGATCTTCCGCGTTGCTCCTTGCTTTTGTCTTTCTCAGCGGCTGCCAGGCCATGGCACCCGTGTCGCCGGACGGTACGCCGCCGGTAGAAGACAGCACCCCCGCCCCTGAAAAGCCCAAGGTTTATTCCTCGTTCAGTGAAGAGACGATCTTCAGCCTGCTGAGCGCGGAGCTGGCCGGCCAGCGCAATCGTTTCGACATTGCCCTGGATAACTACGTGACCCAGGCCATTAATACTCAGGATCCGGGGATTTCGGAGCGGGCGTTTCGCATCGCCGAGTACCTGGGCGCCGATCAGGCGGCCCTGGACTCCTCGCTGATCTGGGCGAAAAACGCCCCGGACGATCTCGAGGCGCAACGGGCAGCGGCCATTCAACTGGCCCGCGCCGGACGCTATGACGACTCCATGGTGTATATGGAGAAGGTCCTGCAGGGCAAGGGCGACACGCATTTCGACTTCCTCGCGCTGTCGGCCGCCGACACCGATCAGGACACCCGCAACGGCCTGATGAAGAGTTTCGACCGCCTGCTGCAAAAACACCCGAACAACAGCCAGCTGATTTTCGGCAAGGCGCTGTTGTTGCAACAGGATGATGAGCCCGAGGCTGCGCTGAAGCTGCTGGAGCAACACCCGCCGGAAGAGGGCGAGATCGCGCCGATCCTGCTGCGCGCCCGCCTGCTGCAAAACCTCAACCGCGGCAAGGAAGCGATTCCGCTGCTGGAAAAAAGCATCAAGAAGTACCCGGGCGACAAGCGCCTGCTGCTGACCTATGCCCGCATGCTGGTCGAACAGGACCGCATGGAAGACGCCAAGGTGCAGTTCGCCAACCTCGTGCAGCAATACCCGGACGATGACGAATTGCGCTACTCCCTGGCGCTGGTGTGCCTGGAAGCCAAGGCCTGGGATGAGGCCAAGGGTTACCTGGAAGACCTGATCGCCCGCGAGAGCCACGTGGATTCGGCGCACCTGAACCTGGGCCGCATCGCTGAAGAGCGTAACGACCCGCAGGCTGCATTGCTTGAATACGCTCAGGTCGGCGCCGGCAATGACTACCTGCCGGCGCAACTGCGCCAGGCCGATATCCTGATGAACAACGGCCGTACCGACGAGGCGGAAAAACGCCTGGCTGCCGCACGGGATGCCGAACCGGACTACGCGATCCAGCTGTACCTGATCCAGGCCGAGACCTTGTCGGCCAACAAGCAGGGCGATCGCGCCTGGAAAATCCTCCAGCAAGCCTTGCTGCAGTATCCGGACGACTTGAACCTGCTGTACACCCGCGCCATGCAGGCGGAAAAACGCAATGACCTGGCGCAGATGGAAAAAGACCTGCGCCTTATCATCAAGCGCGACCCGGACAATGCCATGGCACTGAACGCCCTGGGTTACACCTTGTCCGACCGTACAACGCGTTACGCCGAAGCCAAGGAGCTGATTGAAAAGGCTCACCAGCTCAACCCGGAAGACCCGGCCGTACTCGACAGCCTCGGCTGGGTGAATTACCGCCTGGGCAACCTGGACGAAGCCGAACGCTTGCTGCGCCAGGCGCTGGAGCGCTTCCCCGACCAGGAAGTCGCCGCACACCTGGGCGAAGTGCTCTGGGCCAATGGCAAGCAGCGTGAAGCGCGACAAATCTGGGAGAAGTTCCTCAAGGAACAGCCCGAAAGCCCAATCCTGCGCAGCACCATCAAGCGCCTGACCGGATCCGAGACCCTTTAATTTTATGTTTTTGCGCCACGTTATCGTTTTCAGCTTTATTGCCCTGCTTGCCGGCTGTTCCGGTCTTGGCACCCGTGAATCTGTCGAAGGCCCGGGCAACCCGGCGCAGTGGCAGCAGCACAAGGATCAACTGAGCAGCCTTGATGGCTGGCAGATCGAGGGCAAGGTGGGCATTCGCGCCCCGAAAGATTCGGGCAGCGGCACCTTGTTCTGGCTGCAACGCCAGGACTATTACGACATTCGCCTGTCTGGCCCGCTGGGCCGCGGTGCGGCTCGCCTGACCGGCCGGCCGGGGCAAGTCAGCCTGGAAGTGGCCAATCAGGGCCGCTATGAAGCGCCAACGCCGGAAGCCCTGCTGGAAGAACAGATGGGCTGGAAACTCCCCGTATCGCACTTGGTGTGGTGGGTACGCGGTCTTCCTGCGCCAGACAGCAAGAGCCGCCTGAGCCTCAATGGCGACAGCCGCCTGGCTTCGCTGGAACAGGATGGCTGGCAGGTCGAATACCTGAGCTATGTGCAACAGAACGGTTACTGGCTGCCCGAGCGCATCAAGCTGCATGGCACCGACCTTGACGTCACGCTGGTGATCAAGGACTGGCAACCGCGCAAGCTGGGGCAGTGAGATGAACGAGCAACGCCTGACCCTGCCCTCCCCGGCCAAACTGAATTTGATGCTGCACATTCTCGGTCGCCGTGAAGACGGCTATCACGAGTTGCAGACGATTTTTCAATTTCTCGACTACGGCGATGAGCTGACCTTCGCCGTTCGCGATGACGGCGTGATCCAGTTGCACACCGAATTCGACGGCGTGCCTCACGACAGCAACCTGATTGTGAAGGCCGCGAAAAAACTCCAGGAACAATCCGGTTGCCCATTGGGCATCGACATCTGGATCGAAAAAATCCTGCCCATGGGCGGCGGCATCGGTGGCGGCAGCTCAAATGCCGCAACGACATTGCTCGGCCTGAATCACTTGTGGCAACTGGGTTGGGACCACGATCGCCTGGCGGCGCTGGGCCTGACACTGGGCGCGGACGTCCCGGTTTTCGTGCGTGGGCACGCCGCTTTTGCCGAAGGCGTGGGGGAGAAACTCACCCCTGTAGACCCCGAAGAGCCGTGGTATGTCGTGCTTGTTCCGCAAGTATCTGTAAGTACAGCAGAAATTTTTTCAGATCCACTGTTGACACGTAACTCTCCTCCCATTAAAGTGCGCCCCGTTCCCAAGGGAAACAGTCGAAATGACTGCTTACCGGTTGTAGCAAGGCGTTATCCAGATGTACGTAACGCTTTGAATTTGTTAGGTAATTTTACCGAAGCAAAATTAACCGGAACTGGAAGTTGTGTGTTTGGGGGCTTCCCAAGCAAAGCTGAAGCTGATAAAGTCTCGGCCCTTCTTACAGAGACCCTTACAGGGTTTGTAGCAAAGGGAAGCAACGTTTCGATGTTGCATCGCAAGCTGCAAAGTCTGCTCTAAAGGAACCGAGTACTGGGTACTCGTTGCAACAGATACAGGGGCGTCGCCAAGCGGTAAGGCAGCAGGTTTTGATCCTGCCATGCGTTGGTTCGAATCCAGCCGCCCCTGCCATTTTCTATACTCATCCAGGTTACCCTCAGCCTCTAGGTACTGCGCGTGTCCAAGATGATGGTCTTTACGGGGAATGCTAACCCCGATCTGGCTCGGCGTGTTGTACGTCAGCTGCATATCCCTCTCGGTGACATCTCTGTCGGTAAATTCTCCGACGGCGAAATTACAGCCGAGATCAATGAAAACGTCCGCGGTAAAGATGTCTTCATTATTCAGCCGACTTGCGCTCCGACCAACGATAACCTGATGGAACTCGTCGTGATGGCTGATGCCTTCCGCCGCTCCTCAGCGACTCGAATCACAGCTGTAATCCCTTACTTTGGTTATGCCCGTCAGGATCGCCGTCCGCGTTCCGCACGTGTGGCTATCAGCGCGAAAGTCGTTGCTGACATGCTGACCGTGGTAGGTATCGACCGTGTTCTCACGGTTGACCTGCACGCTGACCAAATCCAGGGGTTCTTCGATATTCCGGTAGATAACATCTACGGCTCCCCCGTCCTGGTGGATGACATCGAAGACCAGCGCTTTGAAAACCTGATGATCGTGTCCCCGGACATTGGTGGCGTCGTGCGTGCACGGGCTGTTGCCAAATCCCTGGGCGTGGATCTCGGGATCATCGACAAACGCCGCGAGAAAGCCAATCACTCTGAAGTGATGCATATCATCGGTGATGTCGAAGGGCGTACCTGTATTCTGGTTGATGACATGGTCGACACCGCCGGCACCCTGTGCCACGCGGCGAAAGCCTTGAAAGAGCACGGTGCAGCAAAAGTCTTCGCCTACTGCACACACCCTGTGTTGTCGGGCCGAGCGATCGAGAACATCGAGAACTCAATGCTGGACGAACTGGTGGTGACTAACACCATCCCGTTGTCCGCTGCCGCTCAAGCCTGTTCGCGTATCCGTCAACTGGATATCGCACCGGTAGTTGCCGAAGCGGTTCGCCGCATCAGCAACGAAGAATCGATCAGCGCGATGTTCCGTTAAGGGTCAAACCTTAGCAGCATCAACCTGACGAAAAGCGCCCCGCCCCAGCATTCTGTTGGGGCGGGGCTTTTTTGCCCATATCGCCTTTAGCGCTGGTCGCAAACGCTAGGGCGAATGTGGTTATTTTGGAGATACAACATGAACGATTTTACTTTGAATGCTGAACTGCGTTCCGACCTGGGGAAAGGTGCGAGCCGCCGCCTGCGTCGTCTCGCAAGCCTGGTTCCAGCTGTAGTTTACGGTGGCGAAAAAGCCCCTGAATCCATCAGCATGCTGGCTAAAGAAATCGCCAAACTGCTCGAAAACGACGCGGCTTACAGCCACATCATCGAGCTGAACGTTGGCGGCACCAAGCAGAACGTCATCATCAAGGCACTGCAACGTCACCCAGCTAAAGGCCACGTGCTGCACGCTGACTTCGTACGCGTAGTAGCTGGTCAGAAACTGACCGCTATCGTGCCTGTGCACTTCGTTGGTGAAGAAGCTCCGGTCAAGAAAGGCGGCGAAGTTTCGCACGTTATCGCCGAGATCGAAGTGACCTGCCTGCCGAAAGACCTGCCTGAGTTCATCGAAGTCGACCTGTCGGCTCTGGAAATCGGCGCAATCGTTCACCTGTCCGACCTCAAGGCTCCTAAAGGCGTTGAGTTCGTTGCACTGGCTCACGGTGACGACAAAGCTGTTGCAAACGTACACGCTCCACGCGTTGCACCAGAAGCTGAAGAAGGCGCTGCAGAGTAATTCACTCTGTAATGCCGGAGCTTGAGGAAACATCGCGGACCGGAACGTAGCGAGAAAGCGGGCGAGAATGCGAAGTTGGCCTCTAACGGTTAATGAGTTTTTGTCGTCCACTTTCGCCGCACCAACGGCGATGTTATCCACAACTCCAAAGGAAGGGCCCCTGTCGTGACTGCCATTAAACTGATCGTTGGCCTGGGAAATCCAGGCGCCGAATACGAACAGACCCGGCATAACGCGGGGGCCCTTTTTGTTGAGCGTATCGCCCACGCCCAAGGCGTCAATCTTGTGGCCGATCGCAAATATTTTGGCCTGACCGGACGCTTTTCGCATCAGGGTCAGGATGTTCGTCTGTTGATTCCCACCACCTACATGAACCGCAGCGGCCAGGCTGTCGCGGCGCTTGCGGGCTTCTTCCGGATCAAACCCGAAGAAATCCTGGTGGCCCATGACGAACTAGACCTGCCACCCGGCGTTGCCAAGCTCAAGCAAGGCGGCGGCCATGGCGGGCATAATGGCCTGCGCGACATCATCGCGCAGTTGGGCAATCAGAATACGTTCTACCGCTTGCGGCTTGGCATTGGCCACCCGGGCGTTGCCAGTATGGTTTCAAATTTCGTCCTGGGTCGTGCGCCACGCGCCGAACAGGAAAAACTCGATGCCAGCATCGATTTTGCCCTCGGCGTGCTGCCGGATATCTTCGCCGGTGAATGGAACCGTGCGATGAAAAACCTGCACAGCCAGAAGGCCTGACTCTTTACCCGAGGGGAAACACCATGGGATTCAATTGCGGCATCGTCGGCCTACCTAACGTCGGCAAGTCCACCCTGTTCAACGCCCTGACCAAATCCGGTATTGCGGCGGAGAACTTCCCCTTCTGCACCATCGAACCGAACACCGGTATCGTGCCGATGCCCGATACACGCCTGGACGCCCTGGCGGCCATCGTGAATCCAAAGCGCATCCTGCCGACCACCATGGAGTTCGTCGACATCGCGGGCCTGGTAGCCGGCGCGTCGAAAGGTGAAGGCCTGGGCAACAAGTTCCTCGCCAACATCCGCGAGACCGATGCCATCGCCCACGTGGTCCGCTGCTTCGAAGACGAGAACGTGATTCACGTCTCCAACAGCGTCGACCCGAAACGCGATATCGAGATCATCGACCTGGAGCTGATCTTCGCCGACCTCGACAGCTGCGAGAAGCAACTGCAAAAGGTCACGCGTAACGCCAAGGGCGGCGACAAGGACGCAGTGGTCCAGAAAGCCTTGCTGGAGCAACTGATTGCCCACTTCACTCTGGGCAAGCCGGCACGCAGCCTGATGAAGAACATGAGCACCGACGAAAAGGCGGTGATCAAGGGCTTCCACCTGCTGACTACCAAGCCGGTGATGTACATCGCCAACGTGGCTGAAGACGGTTTCGAGAACAACCCGCTGCTCGACGTGGTCATGGCCATTGCCGAAGAAGAAGGCGCGATGGTTGTTCCAGTGTGCAACAAGATCGAAGCGGAAATCGCCGAGCTGGAAGACGGCGAAGAGAAAGACATGTTCCTCGAGGCCCTGGGCCTGGAAGAGCCTGGCCTGAACCGCGTGATCCGTGCCGGCTACGAAATGCTGCACCTGCAGACCTACTTCACCGCCGGTGTTGAAGAAGTACGCGCCTGGACCGTCAAGGTCGGTGCCACTGCCCCGCAAGCGGCTGGCGTGATCCACACCGACTTCGAAAAAGGCTTCATCCGCGCCGAAGTCATCGCCTACAACGACTTCATCCAGTTCAAGGGTGAAGCCGGTGCCAAGGAAGCCGGTAAATGGCGCCTGGAAGGCAAGGAATACATCGTCAAGGATGGCGACGTGATGCACTTCCGCTTCAACGTATAAGCTTTACCTGCGGCCTATGCCGCAAAACAAAAAGCCGATGCACTGCATCGGCTTTTTTGTGGGCGATGTTTGCAACTTTCTACAAAGATCGACTTTGAAATATCCCCTGACATCTTAATACGGCAAACATATAAAACAACCACAGCTCTCAATACGTAAAAATACGTCAATCCTCCCTGACACCCCCGAGTTTAAGATTATTCCGACCCATTATCAGGCAATCACGAGCGAGCGCCCACTTGATAATATTTAACTTAAGATTTTTTGGTTTTTCACACATCACAAACGTCTATTTCGCACTCTCCGACAGAATGACAAATCAGCTAAATTCCGTTCTACTTATCCATATCAGCAGGGAAGCCCCTCAGTAAAACAATGAGAAACAATAGGAGCAACAGCGATATGTCGGCCTCCTATCAAAGCACGTTTGAAACGGATGATCCATTTACTGAATGCCCAACCATTGAAGCCACTATCAACAATACTGCGGCTTTAAACATCGACATACTTTTGCTGGGGGAAACCGGCACCGGTAAAGATACCCTGGCCCAACGCATCCATCGCTTATCGGGCCGGCGAGGCAACTTCGTCGCCGTCAACTGTGCTGCAATTCCCGAAAGCCTGGCGGAAAGCCAACTGTTCGGGGTCAACAGCGGCGCCTACACCGGTGCGATGCAATCACGGGCAGGCTTTGTCGAAGCCGCACACTTGGGTACCTTGTACCTCGACGAAATAGACAGCATGCCCCTCACCCTGCAAGCCAAACTGCTGAGGGTACTGGAGTCCCGGGGCGTTGAACGATTGGGTTCTACCCGCTTTATCCCGGTGGACATGCGCGTTATCGCGTCCGCCCAGCATTCGCTGCACGAAATGGTCGAGCAAGGATTGTTCAGGCGCGACCTGTATTTTCGCCTGAACGTAATCAGCATCAGCCTCCCTCCCCTGCGCGAACGTCGCGAGCAGATTATCCCCTTGTTCCTGAACATCGTCCGCCAGGAAGCCGAGTACTTTAAATACCCGATACCCCTGGCATCCAGCTCGCTGCTGCAACAATTGCTATGCCATTCCTGGCCGGGCAACGTCCGCGAACTGCGCTCGACAGCCAAGCGCTTTGTGTTGGATCTTCCGCCGCTTTCAGAGTCGATGAGGGACCATCAGGACATAGAGATGAACCTCAAGGCGCGGCTACAGCAAATCGAGAAATCGCTGATTGAAGAGTCGCTGCGCCGTCACGGCGGCAACGTGGATGTAGTAGCCGGGGAATTGGGGGTTGCCAAGCGCACGCTGTACTACAGGATGAAACAACTGGATATATCACTCGGCGGAACAGGTTAAACCCAGGACCAGCAGTTTTTCTGGAACTGAAATCTTCATTTAACCACTCAAGGAAAGGCCATCTACATGATCAGCAACTTCGCCGATCGGGCCAGCCATGTGCTTGGTTCATATGCCTGACGGGCAACGATGGGTCTACGTTCGTGGTTAAGCATCAACGCACAAACAAACAAAAAATTTAAATCAAGCAACTCAGAGGTGATGTTATGAGTAAAATCGATGTTAACGAGCGGGTTACTGCCAGCAGTCTTGGTGGCGGAGACAATTCCGATATCGAAGCGGCAAAAAAAGCTGAAATGCGTCGACTAAAAATAGAGGAGGTTAAAAACGAAATAATGACAAAAGAACTCGAAAACATAGGCAAACTAAGGTTTTAAACCTTTGCTTCCTCTATTAAACATAGAGGAAGCAACCCGTTTGCTAGCATGGCTCATGCTGAACCGTCGAAAAAAACCAACATTACTCCCAAACCAACAAGAACGTTCCTAGCGTCTTGCCGGAGGTTTACATGCGCGTGCTCGCTGACGACTTCACAGAACGCCCGGTTTCACGAACGGTTGAATCACGAGGTATTGATACCTCTGCTTCCGACATGAATTTTTTCCAAGCCAGCCTGGTTGATCGCGCGTCTTCCCCGGGTAGCCAAAATTCAATGGTCGGTACGAACGCGCTATCCGAACAGTCTTCTCATTTAACGAGGCTATCAAAACGTGCGACCAAAGGTTTGCGTGACCTGAGCCTTAATAAAAAATCAACGGAAATGCATCAAATTGCCAAGTCACTTTCAGACGCCCATCGGGAGCTGTCCATGTCAGTCAAGGTCATCAGCAAAACCGTGCAATGTTGCGAGAAAATAACCAACCTTCAGTAGGTAAGTCATGCTCCGCTGGATCACCACCCCATTAGTTTTATCATTGGCATTGCTGCTGGCCGGTTGCGGTGAAAAAGTAGAACTCCATAGCCGACTGTCCGAACAGGAGGCTAATGAGGTTGTTGCAGAACTCGCGGATAAACAAATCCGGGCCCAAAAAGTGCCAGCCAAAGACGGCGTTGTTGTGCGCGTCAACGCGTCGGACATCAGCAGGGCGGTCCGGACGCTCGAGGCCGCTGGCCTGCCCAAACTGGCCCGGTCGACCCTGGGCGATATCTTCCGTAAAGAAGGCGTTATCTCAACACCGCTGGAAGAACGTGCCCGCTATATCTATGCATTGTCTCAGGAGCTGGAGGCAACCTTGTCGAACATCGACGGGGTCATCGTCGCTCGAGTCCATGTCGTGCTCCCCGAACGGATTGCCCCGGGTGAGCCCGTACAACCGGCATCAGCCTCGGTGTTCATCAAACATGATCCACGACTTGAGCCTGATAATATCCGACCCCGAGTACGCAGGATGGTGGCCAGCAGTATCCCCGGCATGGCAGCTGCTGTAGAAAACACTCAAAAATTAACCGTAGTGTTTGTCCCCGCCGCGGCGTATCTGGAGCAGCAACGTCTGACCTATTTTGGTCCGTTCCTGGTTCAGGATAACGATCTCGGTTTCTGGCGCATGAGTCTTACCGCATTCCTCATCATAATGACGCTTGCGGGGGCTGGCGCGTTTATCTGGCGCAAGCGGGGGGTGAATCAACAACATGACTCATCTGTCGTACCGGCTCATGCCTCACTAAACCCGTCTGTTCATGAGTAATCAGCTGGCGTGGGTTCGATGGTGGGCCCGCCCATGGGAAACGCCAGCGTGTGACTGGGAGGTCCTCAGCCCATATATCGCCTCGACCGATCTATGTCGCAGCCGGCATGAACGAGTGAGCACCGCACTGGCCATCACCCCCTGCCTGCCACCCTCACCCTCCCCTGCCTTGCTGCACCTGGTGCAAGCCTCCCCACCACAACGCGAACGCATGCTGACGCTGATCGGCAGTGTCTGCCAGCCTGTACGCGACCACTTGCTGGAGGAGGATGAATACCTCTGGTGTCAGCGCCTTGCCAAAGCGCTCCCTGCGGACTCACGGGTACTGAACACAGACGATCCTCTGCAGTACCTGCGCGCCTGGGTTGAGCCTGCGGTATGGCAACGCCTACGACTTGGCTTTGCGAATAAACGGGTAGTCGACCTGGAGAGATATTCCAACCTGCCCGACCGTCATGGTCGGCTGGATACTCTGTGGCGAGCCGTCATCTGGCGAGCTACCGCCATCACGAATGATCACGCGTGGCCCTGATCAGGAGCAAACAACCTGCATGTTATGCCGACGTAAAATTGAGCTGAATAAAGGCCAGGACCTGCCACAAACCCTGATTGCCCGAGAGATGCTTATCGACTGTGCTCAGGCGGGCACATTACTTATTCGCGCCAAAGCCGAAGCGCGCGAACTACTACGCCAGGCCGAAGAGCAGCGCGAAATACTTTACGCAAATGCTTGCCGTGAGTTCTGGGAACGCGCCAACACTCAGTTGCAACGCTGGGAGATTGAACGCCAGGCTATCTGCGACAACATTGAACCCATTGCCGCCTCCATCACCAGCCTGGCCATTCGTAACCTGCTGGAGGAAACAGTCTCCCCCCAACGCCTGAGCGTCCTGCTAAAGCAATTACTGGCCACCCAGGTCCCGCGAATCGAAGCCACTTTGCTCTGCAATCCATTGGACCGTAAAAACGTAGACCAGTGGCTGAGCAGGCACACAGACCTTCCCTGGACACTGCGCACCGAGGAGAACATCGCACCTCAAATGCTCATTCTGGAAACGCCCGAAGGTGGATTTCGGATCGACTGGGATTCGATGGTGGAAACCCTATGGAATTCCGGCACGTCGGGTTCAACCCAATAACACGCAGGGGCTGCGGTTCAACGAGCGCTGACGTTTAACGAAATACCCGTGGAACTGGAATCACGCGTCGAGCCACACAGGACGTAACATCCTCTGGAGCAAAACCAATGAGCTTTGATTATCGCCTGCAAGCGAATCTCTACAGGCAACTGGAAAATTCGCAAAAGCGCTTTGAAAAGATAGAACGCGATGGATTGAACAACGACGAAGCCCTGGCGGCAATGAATGACGAAAAAGTCTTCCTCGCGGCCACGTTATCAGCCAGTTCCACCTACACCAATTACATGAGCGAAACAGCCAAGACCGTTATCGAAGGCATACAGTGAGTGGAAGCGTTACTCGGTCGTTGGTTGAGTAGCAGCGAACCGCTGATCACGTTGTTTGAAGATAATGACGAAATCAAGGTGCGGCGCGACCAACAAGCTTTTTTGATCAGTGTTCAACTGACCCACCATCGGGTCGACAAAAGAGCCTTGGAGGCGTGGATGCGCCTCGGACTGGAAAGTCTGAGGCATTTCCAGGGTGCCTTGGCGCAGGAAGCAATGACTGGTCATCTTTGGCTGCTTCAAAAACTCCCTGGCGACTGTGCCCTGCCCCACCTGCTTGGCAAACTCGAAACCCTGCTGAACCAGCGTGATACCTGGCGGGGCATTGTTGCGCACCTTGCCAGCCCAGCCCGGAAACTTAGGCCTACTTCGCTTCGGTCGCTGCGTCACTAAAACAGAGAATTCTCAATGCCTAACAAGATCGACAAGCACATCCGCTTGCGCGTCAATTCGCCTGCCGCCGCCGTAAAGCCTGCCCGTTGGCGCTACCTGATCCTCATGCCCTGGTTGTTGGCGCCCCTGGAAAGCACCCTGGCCGCCGTCCCCAGCGAATGGAAAAACACCGCCTATGCCTATGAGGCCGAACACAAGCCCCTGCGGGATGTGCTGGAAGACTTCGCCCAGACCTTCGGCACCCAACTGCAAATCGACGGCCTCCTCGAAGGCAACGTCAACGGCAAGATACGCGCCAATACCCCACAATCGCTTCTCGACAGGCTCGGCGTAGAGCACCGCTTCCAGTGGTACCTGTACAACAACACGCTGTACGTCAGCACCCTGGACCAACAGGAATCTGCACGCCTGGAGGTCTCCTCCGAGACCATCGCCGACCTCAAGCAGGCCCTCACCGATATAGGCTTGCTCGATAGCCGCTTCGGCTGGGGCGAATTGCCTGAGGACGGCGTCGTACTGGTCTCCGGGCCCAAGCGCTATATCGAACAGATCAAGCAGTTCAGCAGCCAGCGCAAGTCCCCGGATGAAAAGCAGAGCGTCCTCAGCTACCCGCTGAAGTTCGCCAATGCGGCGGACCGCCAGATTGATTATCGCGGCGAGAAACTGACCATCCCAGGCGTTGCCAGCATGCTGCGGGGGCTGCTGGAACCTCGCACGGCCTCGACGCTTTCAGGGATGAGCCCACGCCCTCCCTCTGCCTCCCAACCCTCACCCATAACCCCGGTATTTCCGCGCCTGAGTAACCCGATGCTGGGGCAAATGCTCGGCCAGGCGATGAACCCGGTGCCGTCGGACACCGGCATGTCACTCACCCCTCGGGCACCGGTCTCCACCAGCAAAATCCGAGTCGAAGCCGATGTGCGCAACAACGCCATCCTGATCTACGACCTGCCGGAGCGCCAGGCGATGTACCGTGAGCTGATCAGCCAGCTCGACGTAGCCCGCAAGCTGGTGGAAATCGATGCGATCATTCTTGATATCGAGCGCACTCAACTGCGGGAATTCGGGATTAGATGGGGTTTTCAAAACAGCCGTTTCCGGGGTGGCGTGAACATGGCGCCCGGGTCTTCATCACAGCTGTCGATCGAGCACCGTGATCGTTTCAACGCCGATATTCGCGCATTGGAGCAACGTGGCCTGGCGACCATGGTGTCCAACCCGTCGGTGCTTACTTTGGAAAACCAGCCGGCGGTGATCGATTTCAACCGCACCCAATACCTCACCGCCGGCACCGAGACTGCAACCATCCTGCCCATCACGGTCGGCACCAGCTTCCAGGTGGTACCGAGGGTGATCACTACCCGCGGCAATCACCAGATCCACCTGGTGGTTGATATCGAGGACGGTAACTTCGACGAGTCCAACCCCGCGCGCACCAGCCCCGATGTACGCCGCGGCAAAGTCAGCACCCAGGCGGTCATGGCGGAAAAACGTTCGCTGGTGGTCGGTGGCTTCCATGTCACTGAACGCACCGACAAACAAAGCAAGATCCCTCTGCTGGGAGACATTCCGCTGCTGGGCAAGGCCCTGTTTTCTTCCTCCGAGCGCCAGAACAACCGGCGCGAACGCCTGTTTATCCTGACGCCGCGCGTGATCGGCGATCAGGCTGATCCTTCACGCTACTTGCCCCAGGAGGATCAAGCCGAACTGCAGGCCGCACTCAAGCCATTGGCCCGGCGGTATGCCGAGCATCAACCGGTGATCAAGCGCAGCGACATCACCAGCACCCTGGCTCACCTCGTCAGCGGGCAAGTACCCACGGCCTTCAAGGCCGCGCCCATGCCACTGGGCCTGGACACCTTGTGCAGCACCCGCGAGCTATTGGCCCTGAACACCGAACGCAGCCAATGGTATGCAGGCCCGCAGTTCAATGTGGCCGTGGTGGTGGTACGCAATCAGTTCAACCGTAACGTGCGCATCGATGAAAGAGAATGCAGCAACTCCCAGACCCTGGCCGTCAGCGTCTGGCCACGTGCCTGGCTCAAGCCGGGAGAAGAGGCGGAGGTATTTATCGCCATGCGGCCCGTGGTCAAAGATGAACACATCGGTGTGTCCCGCCCCTCCCTGATCACCCCCACCCGGAAGAACGCGCCATGAAACGCCTACTCACCCTCCTCGGCCTGGCCCTGCTTATCGTTGGTTGTACGCCGACGTGCAAGGGCGACTCCTGTTCACGCCCGCAATCGGGCGCCGATAAGCTGGTGGTCTGGTGGCCGCCGCAGATGCGCGTCGAATCGGGCCCTGCCGGCGAGCGCTCCGACTATCAAACGATCTCACTGGAACGGTAAGTTCCATGGGGCCGAACGATACGTCGTCTCGCCAGGTATTCCTGGATAACCTGGTGGGCGGCAAGGACGCCCACCTGTCCCTCGGCCCGGGCATAAGCGTGTGCCGGTTAAAGGCCGGTGGTAAACCCGGGCTTGCGTTGCTGGTCGACCGTGGAGCGCTGGAAGCCGGACAGTTGGAACGGGTACTGGAGCGGCTTTTTGAACAGGCGGTGGCGTTTGACGGCTGCTTTGCCTGTCTCGATGCCAGGGATGCCCTGGTGATCTGGCACGCGCTGCCGGCAGGTGCAGAGGAGGCAGATGAGATCATCGGCAAGCTGCTTTCGCTGGGCTGCCTCGATATGCTGGACGTGCACCGCTACCGTTAACGTTGCTTAAGCTCCGGAAACTCCAGCGTTTCACGCTTGGCCTCGTCATTGAGTTCACGCAGGGTGCGGTAGAGGAACGCTACCGCCTGCAACGTCTCCCGGGGAATGTTCGCCCCAAGCTTCTTCTCGTACAGCGTGCGCGCGAGCCATACACACTGGATCACCGGCACGTCGGCCGCCTTGGCCCGGTCTATCAGTTTCCGGGCCTCGGCATCCGTGCCTTTATCCACCAGCAGCGGCAGCGGCGTTTTGCCCGGCCGGTAGTACAGCGCGACAGCAAAGTGCGTCGGGTTGACCACCAACATGTCGGCCTCCTCCAGCTTGGGCAACTTGACCTTCGGCTCCTCCTGGGCCAGCTGTTGGGCCAGGGCGCGGCGCTGCCCCTTGACGTGAGGATCGCCCTCCATGTCCTTGTATTCCTTGACCACCTCGACCTGAGTCATGCGCATGCTCTTGGCAAAGAAGTGCTTCTGCAGCGCCATGTCGATCAATGCCAGGACCAGCAGCAATCCCAGGCAAGCGTGCAGCAGATGGCGAAACAGGATGATCAGCGCGAGGATGTAACTCTGCAGGTCGCTGGTGGCCAGATTGATCAAGGCCCCTAGTGACGGCCTGATCACCACGTACAAAATCAGCGCAAGCAGTAGCGCCTTGGCCAACCCCATCAACAGGTTCGTCACTGACTTGGCAGAGAACATCTGCTTGACCTGGCTGAGTGGGTTGAGACGGCTGAAATTCAGCTTCAGGCTTTCCGGCGCAAACAGGAAACCGAACTGAATCCAGCCGCTGATCAACTTCACCGCGATCGCCAATCCGGCCATCAGCAAGGCGAAGGAAAAAAACACGATCAAGCCTTCCGTCAGCACTTCCTCCAGCGCCCGCACAAAGGGCTGCCCGAAACGTGACATGGGCAACACCAGCAACTGCTGGAAGCGCTGCATGCTGGTTTCGGCGGTGAACAACGCGATTTCGCTGAGGGCGGTCAACACCAGTAGCTTACCGACGTCCTGGCTTTGGGCGACCTGGCCTTTCTGGCGCTGATCCTTGAGTTTCTTGGGCGTGGCCGCGTGTTTTTTCTCACCCGAATCACTCATGTCCCGAGCCCCTGAACATCAGGCCGAGGGAATGCTTGAGGTCTCCCAACTGCGCCATGCGCCCGACGATCAAGTCCTGCAACAGCGGGAAGTACAGCAGCAGGATAACCAGCCCCGCCAGGCTCTTGACCGGCGTTGCCAGGGTAGAGACTTGCAATTGCGGGCTGTACAGGCCCAACAAGGCGAAGCCGAACTCCAGGAACAGCAGCACGGCAATAAACGGTGCGGCATACAGCATCATGTGGGTAAAAGTATCGCCCAGCAGCCCGATGAATACACTGAACCCATTGACCGCCGGCAGCGGCAACCAGGCGGTTGGCGGCCAGATCAGGTAGCTGTCCCAGATCACTTGGGTCAGCACGCTCAAGCCCAGGACGGCAATCAGCAAATAAATCACCAACTGTTTGAACAGGTGCCCGATCGGCGTCGCATCCGGCCCCAGCGAGGGGTTGAGTTGGCCACCCGCCAAAGCCCCCCGCTGGTTATCCAGCAGTGCGCCCACTGACTCGAACATCCAGAACGGCATGGCCAACAGAATCCCCAGCAAAAACCCCAGGGCAGCTTCCTTGAGTACCAACCCGCTGATCATCAGCGCGGAGTAATCCTTGGCAGCCAGGACGGCATGAATGCCGGGCGCCGGAATCAACGCCATGACCATCACGATGATGTGGCGGGGCATACCGCGTATATGTTGGAAACAAAACGCAGGCACCAGAAATGCACAGGGATAAATGCGCGCCATGGCCACGAGCAGGCTGGGCAGGAATTCAAGATAAAGCAGCACACGCAGGCCCTCAGTTCAATGCCGAGCGGGCAATCATGTCGAACATCAGGTTGATCAGTTGGATCAGCTCCACGCCAATCCAGCGACCGGTCAAAATCAGCGTGATGCCCACCGCAACCAGCTTGATGCCAAAGGGCAGCGTCTGGTCCTGTATCTGCATCAGGGCCTGCACCAGCGACGTCAACACACCGACGACCACCGCCACGATCAGCGGCGGCGCCGACAGCACCACCACCAGCAACATGCCCTGCTTGAACAGCACGATCGGTTCCATAGGGCACTCAGAGGTAAGAAAGGAACAGGCTGTCGAGCAGCCGCGACCACCCGGAAACCATGACGAACAACAGCAGTTTGAGCGGCAGCGAAATGGTCATGGGCGAGACCATCTGCATACCGAGGGCCAACAGCAGGTTGGACACAATCAAATCGATGACGATGAACGGAATGTAGATCAGAAAGCCGATCTCGAACCCCGCCTGCAGTTGCGACAGCACGAAGGCCGGGACCAGCAGGATCAAGTCTTCGCGCTGGGTGCTCTGCGCCATTTCAGGCGGCCACATGCGCGCACTGTTTTCCAGCAGGTGAGTCAACACATCGGCATCGGTGTTGCGCAGCATGAACGCACGCAACGGCTGTATGGCCGCCTGCCCGGTTTCCAGAAGGCTTTGCACGCTACTCGTGTCCACGGGCGAGGCCTTGACGTTCTCGGCAATCTGGTACCCCACGGGCGCCATGATGAACAGTGTCGCGGCCAGCGCTATTCCGTTGATGGCCATGCTCGGCGGTACCTGCTGCACGCCGATGGCGTTACGGGTGATCATCAGCACAATCACGATCTTCAAGAACGATGTGCAGATGATCAGCAGCATTGGCATCAGCGACAACGAACCTAAAAACAGCGCCAGGACAAGAGGGTCGACCCCCTGAAATGTCATCGCGAAAAAATCACGCGGGACAACTGCAAACCAAGGCGCCCATCTACTTCCACCAACTGCCCTTGCCCTATCGGCCTGTCGCCGTAATAAAGCCCGGCCATGCCCGGCGCGTACCCGGCAATGCCCAACACCGCACCGGGGGCGAGATTGCGCAGTTCGCCCAGGGTCAGGTTCAGGGTGCCACAACGTACCGTCAGGGTCATGTTCAACTCATCGAAAGGCTCGTGGCCAAAGACATCCACTACCGGTTCATCCAGCTCATCCCCCGGGTACTGCGATGTTGCAAAATCCTCGTCCACGGACGTTTCCTCGATCGAAACAAGCGTCAGGCACAACGGCCCGGATTCATCATCAATGCACCCTTGCAGCCGGTGCTTGCCGACATACAGGTGACCATTGCCCTGCACATCGAAAAAGGGTTGCTCAAGCATCACCACGTCACCGGCACGGACACCGCTCAATTGCGTGATGGATAGCTTCAGGCGGCCCAGGGTCATCGCCACTGCCAACTGGAACGACGCCGGCAATGGCCCCGCTATCGACTGCCACGGACCGGCCTCGCACAGTGCCAGCAAGCGCTCTGGAGTCAGCCACAGGTAACCCACGACCCTGGACTTCCCCAGCGTCACCGTGAAGCGACAACCGAAGTTCAATTTCCTGGGTGCCGGCAGCAACCGCAGGAAGCCAAACAGCCCCCGCACCTGCGGGCTCAGGTGGTGCTGGAACAGTTCCCAGAACCACGAGTCTGGATCGTTATCGGCCTCTGCCAGCGTCACCGGGCACTCCCCCAGCAGGCTGAACAGCGGCCCTGGTTCGGCGAAAGCCAGCACCCCGCAGGCGCTCTCGAAAAACAGCGGCTTGACGCCTGCGGGGGCACGGCCCGGTTCCATCAACAGTTCACCGTTCTGCCCCGCGACCTGAAACGCCATGCGCAAGCCGCGCCCCAGCCTGCGCCGCGCCGCGACATTGGCGCCGCTGACCACCGGCAAGGTTAAAAACGGCATGATCATGCCGGGTCCACAGGTGCCAGGTGTACGGTGACAGGCTGCGCCAACGCGCCGGCCAGCCCGTCCTCAAGGTGCTGGCGCACCCCAGGCAGCCAGCGCGCGGTGCGCTCTTCCTGCGCCTCCAGCTCAACGTTCCAGGTACCTTGCTCGCGGCGCACGCTGGCGTTGATCCGCCCCAGGCTCGGCAGGTAAAGCACAGCGTGCAAAGGCCACTGAACAGCGGCGTGAATCCGCGGTGCCAACTGCTCGGTCATGGCCGCGATCATCGCGGCATGACTTGATGCAGGAGTTCCCGGTAGGGCGGAACCGAAACCGCCCCCTTCATCATCGTTGCCAAACAGCTGGGCAAATAACCGTCCGTGCTCCCATGGCACTATCGCCCCCAGGCCGGGTTCACGTTCATCCCGAGGCTCGCCCGGACGCGGGCGCTCAGGACTGTTCACTGGAACTTGCGTCATGTTTCTTCCTGCACGGCTTCTTCCTGCCCCAACAAAAGGGACAGTTCCTGGAGTTTTTCAACCTCGCGCAAGCACTGGGTAACCTGCTTCTGCGCGCTGTCGATGTGGATCAACTGCTCATCGCGCTGGCCGTGCAGCTCATGTAACTGCCCTTCTTCGCGGCGGGTGTCGGCGGACAACGTGCGCTCCTGGGCATTCCAGGACTTGATGTCCTGGAACGAGATCACTTGCCCTTGATGCTTGCTCAGCAACTCAGCGGTTTTCCGGGCTTCGTCCAGCCGCGTCTGCTCAAGGGCATCCGCCGCCTGCCGGATCTGCAACAGCAGCGCTTGCTGTTGCCTTTTGGCGGCACGCAGCGCGCGCTCCGCCCGGTCAGCCCGGTGCTTGCGCAAACGCCGCAAGGTATCGATTTCAGAAAGGGACATCGGTGGTCAACTCCATCAATTGGTCCAGCGTCATCGCCATCGCGGCCGGCTCACGCAGGTCCTGGCGCAGAAAGCCATCGACGGCCTGGCGGCTGTCCACCGCCAGGTCGGTCAGGGCATCACTGCCGGGTTGGTACTCGCCCAACTTGAGCATCAGTTCGATCTGCTGGTACGCCGACAACAAGCGGCGCAAGGCGGTGCCCGCCCTTATATGCTCGGGCGTGGCGACGTTGCTCAAGATCCGCGAAAGGCTGCCCAGCACATCCACCGCCGGGTAGTGGCCACGCTCGGCCAGCTTGCGTGACAACACGATGTGGCCGTCGAGCAGGGAGCGCACTTCATCCGCTACCGGATCGTTCATCGAGTCCTGCTCGATCAGCACGGTGTAGATGGCGGTAATCACTCCGTCACGGGTCAGCCCGGCCCGCTCCACCAGGCGCGGCATCAGGCTGTATACCGACGGTGGCAAGCCGCCGCGGCCCAGGGGCTCGCCCGCGGCCAGGCCGATTTCACGCTGGGCCCGGGCAAATCGGGTCAGGGAGTCAATCAGCAGCAGTACCCGCTGGCCCTTGCGCCGGAACCCTTCGGCCAGCGCTGTCGCAGTGAACGCCGCGCGGGCGCGTTCCATGCTCGAGCGGTCGGAGGTGGCACACACCAGCACCGCCTTGGCGCGCAATTGATCATCCAGCTCATGGTCGAGAAATTCCCGCAGCTCGCGGCCGCGCTCACCAATCAACCCGAACACGATCACATCGCACTCGACGTTTCGGGCGATCTCGGCCAACAAGGTGGTCTTGCCGCAGCCCGCGCCGGCGAACAGGCCGACGCGCTGGCCTTCTCCCAGCGTGATCAATCCATCGATCGAGCGTACGCCGGTGGACAACGCCCGGCTGATCCTCGGGCGTTCGGTAGGTAACGGCGCCTCGCACAACACCGTGCTCGCCTCTGCGATGTCGGCCTCCACAAAGGCGCTGGGGCCATCGCCCGCAATCGGCCGGCCAAACCCATCGAGCACCTGGCCGAGCAAATCGTCGCCGACCCGTACCCGGTGTGGCACCCCCAGGCGTTGCACACTGGCACCCACGCGCACGCCTTCAAGATTGCCCAACGCACTGAGCACTGCATCCTGCTGGTCGAAACCGATGATCTCCGCCAGCATGTATTCACCGATGGACTTTTCGACCTGGCACAAATCACCGATGCGCGCCTGGGGCAGCCGGCATTGCAACAACATGCCGTTCACCCGCTGGATACGACCGCGCACCGACACCGGCGCGAAGCTGACCAGCGCACTCGACTGGCGTTGCTCCCAGGCCTCAAGACGGGCTTGCAGGTCCTGGCTCACCAGCGCACCTCGAAGCGTTGCTTACCGTCGAACACCACTTTGGTGTTATCGATCAGTACCAGTCGCAAGCCGTCCACTTCATCCCCCACAAACAGTCGGTTCCCCTGCTCCAGAACCACGTGACCGTTGGGGCCGCCGACAATCTGCAAAATCTTGAAAGGGAACGTTCCGTCGCGAGTCCTGACCCGGCTCATCACCGGCACCACGGTATCGAACTGTTCGCCAAACCGGCTGAGCATGCGCGATACCAACTCCATGTCTTCCTGGAGTACATCGCCGTCGAGCAGCACCTGGTCATTGACCAACTGGATGCTTATACGGTTGATCAATTCGCGCTCGCTGAGCATCCTGAGCAACTGCTGGCGCACCTCGAAAGGTGAGGCCAGCTCGTTCTTGCGGATCACCGGTGACATCAACGACGCCTGGGCTTCGCGGTCACCGCTAGTGGTCATGCCCAGCGCGGTGATGATGACCGCAACGACGACGACCAGGCTGATCAAGCGTTTCTGCTGCGTGCTCGAAATTGAAGAAAGCTTCAGCGGCACGAGGGGCTCGGCCGCAGGCGTGGGCGCCTGTTCGGCAGTCACCGTCGGCTGAGGCCAGGGCTGGTCGGCGCGGGTGACGCAGAGCCGAACGTTGCCAATCGAAAATGTCGTGTTGAGTGCCAGGTCGGCAATCTGCGCCAGGATCAGGCCGGCGGCATCCTGCATCACCCCTCCCTCGGCCTGCACCAACCAGCGCTGGTCAACACACTGCAATCGCACATGACGCTCGGCAATGCCCGGGTCGTATAGCGCCAGGTCAGCGTCAGGGTGCGCACCAATGCTCCATTGCTCGCCGAACAACGGCAACGCAGCCCCCTGGTGCATACCATCGAGTACTCGTAGCTCAAACATTGTCAGGCCCTCATGGCCGCACGGACCAACCGGCCCCACGCAGCACCGTCCGTTTCAAGGCAATGCGCAATCGCCAAAACAGTACTCATGCCACGGCCCCACGCAGCAGATCGTCATGACTCAGGTCAAACCGCCCCAGCACCTTGACCTTCGACGAACTGCCCAACTCGGCAAACGACAACACCGGCACATGGTTGAACTCTTCCACAAGCAATGTCCGCAGGGGGCTGCGCAAGTCTTGCGCAACCAGCAGCACACTTTTGCTCTTGGCCCGCACGGTAAAGGCTTGCTTGAGCAAGCTCACCAGCGTCGCACTGCTGTCGTTGTCGAGGGAAAAGAACACCCCGGTCTGGGTCTGGCGCAGCGCCTCGCGCAGGACATTCTCGGTATGCGGTGACAACAACCAGGCGTGCAGGCCATCAGCTTCGCTGTACTGGTGCAGAATCTGCGACTTGAGGGCGATTCGCGCATAGTCGGCCAGGGCATCCGCTTCACGCTCATGTTGGCCGTACTCGATCAACGACTCGACAATCAACCGCACCGCGCGCAGCGGAACGCCCTCGCTGGCCAGGCGCTGCAACACGGCAGAGAAGCGCGAAAGCGGCATGATCCGCTGCAGCTCCTGAACCAGCTCCGGCTGGTTGAACTCGAGCCAGCTGAGAATCGACTTGCACTCCTGGATACCGAGAAACTGCGGCCCGCTGAGCAGCATCGCGCGTGTCATGCGCTCGATGATCAAGTCATGGGCGGTATGGCGCTCAAGCTGTGCATCGTCGAGCAGCGGATCATCGGGCGCCAACCATAACCAGTCTTGCTCGTCTCGCTCCGCCAGACCCTGGGTACCTGCTTGTGGCTCGACGCCCAGCGCCGCCGATTCCACCGCGACCCGATCACCGAAGGTAGCTTTGATCACAGGGACTTCGTGCACGCAAAAGCGAAACTCATCGTCGGATAAGGCGGGAATAAACTCGACGTTAAAGGGCGGCAGTGTCAGGCCGATATGGGCAACCAGGCGGTTTCGGGCCTGGCGAATGCCATGAACCACTTGCGCTGTTCGGTCAGAGCCCTGCAGGCCCGATGAAAACTGCAGCAAGTAAGGCCGGGATGGATCAAAGGCGCGCAGGTCTTCGTCACCGTTGATCTCCGCCGGGACGGCGTCAGCCGCCGCATCTGCGGGCGCGTCCTGCTTTTGACGCTGACGCATAAGGTAATAACCCAGCGAGCCCGTCATCAGCGAAATGAGGATAAAGACCACCGTCGGCATGCCCGGAAGCGCTGCAAAAGCCAGCATGCCGATCGAAGAAATGATCCAGCTCTTGGGCTCACTGGTCATTTGCCGGGCGATTTCGGCGCCCATGTTATTGGCCCCTTTATTCGCCCCGGCCGGTGCTACACGGGTAATGATCATGCCGGCCGTCAGGGAGATCAGCAGTGCGGGAATCTGCGCAATCAGGCCATCGCCAATCGTCAGTACCGAATACAGCGCCATGGAGTCGGCGGCGCTCATGCCATGCTGGAACATGCCGGTGCTGAACCCGCCCAGCAAGTTGATCACCACGATAATCAGCCCGGCCACGGCATCGCCCTTGACGAACTTCATGGCCCCGTCCATCGCCCCGAACAGCTGGCTCTCACGGGACAACTGCTCGCGTTTGTCGCGCGCCTGTCCACCATCGATCAGGCCGGCACGCAAGTCGCTGTCGATGGACATCTGCTTGCCGGGCATGGCATCCAGGCTGAAGCGCGCCGCCACTTCGGCGACACGCTCCGAACCCTTGGTGATCACCAGGAAGTTGACGATGGTCAGGATCATGAAGATCACCAACCCCACCGCCAGGTTACCCCCCACCACGAAGTTGCCGAAGGCCTCCACAATGTCACCGGCGTCCTGCTCCAGCAGGATCAGGCGCGTGGTCGCAATCGACAACGCCAGGCGGAACATGGTGGTCAACAGCAGGATCGACGGAAACGAGGAAAACGCAAGCGGCCCGGGCAGGTACAGCGCCAGCACGATCAACAGGCACGAAATGCAAATGTTGACGGCAATCAGGATATCCACCAGCCAGGTCGGCAACGGCACGATAAAGATGAACACAATGCCCAGGATCACGACCGCACCCAGCACCTCGGCGCGTTGTGCAACCTTGAGCAGTATCGCGTTGACTGCCCGCAGCGCACTCATGAGTGGTTTATCGGCAGCGCGCCGACATGCCGGGAGCCTCGTTCGATGCGAGCGTACTCATCCATTACCACCATGAAATTGTGCAACGCTTCCTGGCGGCCCTTGCTGTCGCGCCACAACGCCAGGGGCAGGCTCCCGAGCACGGGGTAAAGGGCATTGAGCGAAACAATCTGGACGGATGATGCCGGCCCACCCAACTCGCAGGCCAGGCGCTGGACTTCGGCAGACGCGATGCCCGTGCCCGCGTAACCGAGAATGCGCTGCAGCAGCGCTACGGTGTCCCGATCAATTTCGGGGTGCAATACGGCCAGCCGATCGATCAAGTCACGGCAGCTGGCCAGCACACTGCCCAGTTGACCACAACTGCTCAACCCCAACAGCAAGGTGCGCAGCTGGGCGGTGGGGAGCGAAGGGCAATACGCCGCAATGTCGTCTGCCAGGGCCCGACGCATCAATTTCAACCCGCGGCCAAACTCATCGCCACCGAACAACCCCAACAGCGCCTGCATCATGCTGGCGAGCGATTGCCGGGCGACCACGCTGGCGTAATACACACTGCGTACCGCCTGCCGCAAACTCGGGTCGTCATTGCTTGCCTGCAAGGCCTGCGCGATGTTCAAGCCGGCCTGGATCTGCGGCTTGAAGCGGACCTCCAGCCGCGCCAGGGCATCGCTGGCCAGCGCCGCCTCGGAGGTACGCGCTTCAGCTTGTGCCTGCGCAGCCACCTGCTTGAGTACAACAAACGTACGGGCCGGGTCGTTTCCTGTCAGCTCCAGCAACTTCTCGAGGCTGGGCTTGAGCAACAGTTGAACCCTGATGGAGCGCGCAATGGTCGCCAGTGTTGCCTGAGCGGGATGGCCCAGTTGCTCATAGAGTTGTGTCAACTGCGCCACAGGCGTCACGCCCAGCCCCAACATACGCCGGCTCAAGGCCTTGCTGTTGAGTTCAACCTCCAGGCCGAACAGCGCCTCGAAATTGTCGACCGCCGTCCCGGCGGGTGCCTGGCGAACTGGCGGGTTATCAATACTCGCTGGAACAGGCTGATCCAGGCTCTGGTTTTTTTGCACATCAATAGAAGGATCAAGTTTCATGGAGATGCCTGGACAGGAAGTTTCGTTTCCTTGTGTGGCTGGCAATCCCGTTACGGTTCCATGTTTATCGACGATACCGGGCATGTGAAAAGATCGGCACGCGCCCGCAGCCACTTGTGCAAAACCTTGCACAAAAAAGCCTGGAAACAAGATATTTATTTATATAAATCAATTGCTTATGAATTTTTTTCCCTTGGCACAGGCAGTGCTAAGAGGGTTCCCGTCGAAATCATTTCGACCGTGTCTACCCTGAGGAAAAAATCATGGATATCCCTATCGATGTTTTAGTTCACCTTACACCTGACCCGCACCGCTCCATCCAGAACCTGTCGGAAGACCACCACAAGAAACTCCGGCGCTTCATTCATAAACGCGTACTCAACCCGGAAGATGCAGACGATATTCTGCAACTGACGTACCTGGAGGCCTGGCGCAGCCGAGACCGCTTCAGCGGCCAGGCCACCATCAGCACGTGGATGTGCGGGATTGCCCAGAACCTGATCCGCAATCACTTTCGGCGCATGTATGCCAAGCCGGTGCATTGCGAGTTCGATGAGGCGCTGTGGCATGGGCAGGAAGACAACAACAACCTGGACTGGCAGTTCGAGGTCAACCGCAAGCTCGAAAGAACCCTGCGGGCGATCACGGATTTGCCGCTGGAAATGCGTAAAACGCTGTACGCCTCACTGGAGACCGACGGCAGCTACCAGGACACCGCCGACGCCATGGACATCCCCATTGGCACCGTGCGCTCACGTTTGTCCCGGGCGCGCGAACACCTGAAGCGGGCCACCTACAACCCGCTGTAGGCGTAAATCAGGGCACCGGCGCAACGCCGACACCCTTTGCAGGAGCAGTTGATTTACCCGTTTGACGCAAGCGTTGGGCAGCAGGGATATCTGCCCGACTCGATTGACCTGGTATCAGGCCTTTTTGGTACGCGGCAACAGAATCGCCAACACCCCGAACAGCGGCAGGAACGAGCACAGCGTGTACACGTACTCGATGCCGTGGATGTCTGCCAGGTGCCCCAGCAGCGCCGCACCGATCCCGCCAAAACCGAACATCAAACCGAAGAACACCCCGGCGATCATCCCCACATTGCCCGGCACCAACTCTTGCGCATACACCACAATTGCCGAGAACGCCGAGGCCAGGATAAAGCCGATCACCACGCTCAGAATGCTGGTCCAGAACAGGTCCACATGAGGCAGCAGCAAGGTGAACGGCGCCACGCCGAGGATCGAAAACCAGATCACCGCCTTACGGCCGATCTTGTCGCCAATCGGCCCGCCAAAGAACGTACCCGCCGCCACCGCGCCGAGGAACAGGAACAGATGCAGCTGTGAACTGGCCACCGACAGGTCGAACTTCTCGATCAGGTAGAAGGTGAAGTAACTGGTGAAACTGGCCATGTAGAAGTACTTGGAAAACACCAGCAGGCCCAGCACCACCAGCGCGCTCAGCACCCGGCCCTTGGACAGGCCGTGAGTGGCCGCCTGGCCTTGCTTGAGCTTGAACAGGTTCAAGTGGTGGGCGTACCAGCGGCTGATCGCATACAGCACAAACAACGCAAACACCGCGAACAGGCCGAACCAGGCCACATTGCCCTGGCCGAACGGAATGATGATCGCCGCCGCCAGCAACGGGCCGAAGGCCGAGCCGGCATTACCGCCCACTTGGAACGTCGACTGCGCCAAACCATAACGCCCGCCCGAGGCCAGGCGCGCCACGCGGGAGGCTTCCGGGTGGAAGGTCGACGAGCCGATACCAATCAGCCCCGCCGCCAGCAGGATCAGCGGGAAGCTGCCCACTTGGGACATCATCAGGATGCCCACCAGCGTACAGATCATCCCGCAGGGCAACAGGTACGGCTTGGGATGACGGTCGGTGTAATAACCGACCCACGGCTGCAGCAGGGACGCGGTGAGCTGGAACGTGAGGGTGATCAGGCCGACCTGGGTGAACGTCAGGCCGTAATTGGCCTTGAGCATCGGGTAGATCGAGGGCAGTACCGACTGGATCAAGTCATTGATCAAATGCGCCAGCGCCACCGCGCCGATTACACGCATCACCAACGGGCTGGTTTGCCCGGCGGCAGGCGTCGTAGCCACGGAGGGCTGGGAATTGCTCAGAGCCATGGGAGGTTTTCCGTACAGCAGATGGATGCACAGGTGCAGGTGCGACAATGTGCCACTTTTGGGTGCAGGAAGGCTATCCCGTTAGCAGGCTAACGAGTAGATGAATCGATGCAGCGGTCATGGTTTGTAAAGGGCCAGCAAGATGAATCCCTTTAATTTGCGGGACGTTTCCTAGAGAATCTTTCGGCCTTGTGCCTGGGGGAGTCGGTGGCTAGTCTTCGGTCCGTCGCTGGTTTTCAGTGATCGGGTTTAGTCGCCCGGACTTATATCAGGCGCATGCTTTCATGAGGTCTCATGGTGGCTGTGCGCAGGGCACCTTCGGGTGCGCCGGGTTTTCCTGATTAGCCGGTCGACTAACCTGCGTACAGCCGCCACCCTTCGTTTAGTCGCGAACGGTACGGCTCCAAGTTAATCAGGAGCTATGCCATGTTTAAAATTGTCCCCGATCCACCCCGTGACCAAGCCAAAGACCGCGCCGCCTTCAACCGAGCGCTCGACCACTACTTACCCACCGACCCGCCGCAACCCTCGACAAACTTCTACGCCATCAGCGACGACATCAGCTTCGAAGACTCCCTGCTCTACACCGCCGACCTGCTGCACAGCGCCTCGGCCACCGCGCTCGACTGTGGCGAACAACTGCAAAGCCCCGAGCGTGCGAAAGTCCTCGCCGTATGGCACCTGCTGGAAATCGCCAAGGCCATGGTCGACCGCTCGATAGAGTGCCTGCACCCGCGCAAAACCTGACGCGCGAACGCCAGAACACCGCAGATCAAATGTGGGAGCGGGCTTGCTCGCGAAGGCGGTGGACCAGCCAATACCTCTGCTGGCTGACACACCGCATTCGCGAGCAAGCCCGCTCCCACCTTTTGATCTTCGCTGCCTTGGGACCTGCGCAAACCCCAACCGCTCGTCACCAAACCCGGTGTTTCCCGTTAAACAGTTGATAGCGTAGATAAATTTTCAAAAAAAGCGCTTGACGCATTCCCGTTCTCCGCGAATAATGCGCGCCACTTGGCTACATAGCTCAGTTGGTTAGAGCATAGCATTCATAATGCTGGGGTCCGGGGTTCAAGTCCCTGTGTAGCCACCAAGTACTAAAAACGGCTTACCGAAAGGTAGGCCGTTTTTTTATGCCTGCAGAAAAGTAAACCGCCCTATTGCCCCACGACGTCAGTGTTTATGCCGATGGTGTACATCGGGAAAATGCGCATGACTGTGCTGGATCGGTGCGTGCTCATGGGCATGACTATGTGGCTCGGTACCGTCCCACGCAAAGTTATGTACATGCCGGTGGTGCTCATCGTGTGTATGGCGATGACCGTGTGTGAGGGGATCGTGCTGATGCTCGTGCGCATGATGTTCCATCAAATGAATCCACACCCCGATGGCCATCAAGGCGGCCGCGAGCAAGAACATCAGCGAAACCGACTCGCCCAGGATCAGGATCGAGATGACTGCACCCAGAAAGGGAGCCGTGGAAAAATAGGCGCCGGTGCGCGCGCTGCCAAGCCCGCGCAGAGCGAGCACAAACAGCACCAGACTCACGCCATACCCAAGCAGCCCAACCACCATGGTTGACCCGAGCGTGGCCACCGCTGGCAGTTGCGACCCGATGGCCAACGCCAAACAGCAATTGACCACACCCGCCGCCAAGCCTTTGCTGCCGGCGATAAACAGCGCATCCGAGGCAGAGACCTTACGGGTCAGGTTATTGTCGATGGCCCAACAAAAACAGGCGAAAGCCACGGCCAGCGGCCCCGTCCAATCATGAGCCGTCGCCGTCCCCTGCGGCCATGACAAAACGATCCCGCCCAGAACAATAGCGATCATGCCGATCACGATGCGGCGATCTGCGTTCTCTTTGAACACGACCCACGCCAGCACGGCCGTGAGCACCGACTCAAGATTGAGCATCAGCGATGCGGTGGCGCCCGCGGTACGGGTGAGGCCATACATGAGCGCCACTGGCGCAAGCACGCCCCCAAAGACGATGGCGCCCATCAACCAGGGCCACTCTCCGGCTGCAAGGCCGGGCCGTTTCCAGCCGTGGTCGCGAGCAAACCGAACGATGGCCAGGCCCAGGCCGCTGCCCAGATAGAGCAGTCCGGCCAACAGGATGGGCGGCGTATCCACCCCCAGGAGCTTGGCAAGCGGAGTGCTGGCGCCGAACAACGCCGCCGCCGCCAACGCGTAGAGAACGCTCACATTCATAATGGGCCGCCCTGTCAGGCTTATTGCATAAGGACGAGCATCATAGCCGTGCCCGGGTAAGAATTATGTGAATGCCAGCCTGGCTGGATTCTGTACGACTGAAGCGGCAGGATAGCCCGGCTGGCAAACCACAAGAAGGTGACGCATGACATTCCCCGCTACCGGCATCAGCACTGACCGCCTCTTACTGCTGGGCGCCCACCCTTCCCACGCTCGCGCCCTGCAAATGTACCTGCTGCAAAATCGCGCCTTTCTGCAGCCTTGGGAGCCTTCGCGTGACGACGCCTTTTTTGAACCGGACGCCATCACCGAACGCCTCCACGCCATGGCCGACAAAACCGCCAGCGGCGAAGCGTTGCACCTGCTGATATTCAGCCAGGACCAAATCATCGGCGCCTGCAACTTCAGCAACATCGTGCGCGGTGCGTTTCAGGCCTGCCACTTGGGTTATGCGCTGGCTAAATCCGCCCAAGGCCAAGGCTTGATGCACGAAGCGCTGACGGCGGCGATTGCCCATGTGTTCGACGCCATGCAGCTGCACCGAATCATGGCCAACTACCGCCCAGAGAATGAGCGCAGTGCGCGCCTGCTGGCACGGCTGGGGTTTGAAAAAGAGGGCGAGGCGCGGGCGTATCTGAGGATCAACGGGGTCTGGGCGGACCATGTGTTAACGGCACTGATCAATCCGGCAAGCGACCGTCTATTGCAGCCCGAAGTTTTAAACCACTAGAATGGGATTAATTCTCACTTACGACTCTCTCTCATGAAGCTGTCTTCGCCCACCGACGCTCCTACGCTCGATGCGCTGTACCGCGGCTACCACGGCTGGTTGTTGACCTGGTTGCGGCGTCGCGTGCATTGCTCCCATCAGGCGGCCGACGTGGCGCAAGACACTTTCGTACGCTTGCTGGCATCGGGTACTTACGTGGCGCCGGGTGAGCCACGGGCTTATCTGGCCACCATCGCGCGCCGGTTGCTGATGGACAATGGCCGCCGCCGACGCCTGGAACAGGCCTACCGCGAAGAGCTCGAACGCTGCGCCGCGTACCTTGAACAGGCGCCTTCGCCGGAGCAGATCCTGCAAGCCGCGCAAATGCTTGAAGCGATTGATCGGGCCTTGGCGCGCATGAACAAGCGGATACGCAACACCTTCATCCTGCGTTACCTCGAAGGCCTGGACCAGGCGCAAATCGCCCAGCGCCTCGGGGTCTCGGTGCGCACGGTACAGAACGATCTGGTGGAAGCCTTGCTGGCGTGTGATGCGTGCGCCCAGCCATGAACCAGCCTCTGCCCCACGCAGTGCTGCGCCAGGCTGCCGAATGGCTGGTGCGGCTGGATCACGAAGGCAACGACGCCAGCGAACAGGCGTTTCGCACCTGGCTGGCCGCCGACCCGCAGCACCCGCAAGCCATTGCCCGCCTTCAGGGCCACTTGCAGCCCCTCAAACAAGCCCCGGCCCGTGCCGCATTGCGCCGGGCCCGGCAGCCTCGCCACGGGGCAACGCTGGTCAAGTGTCTCGCCCTGGCCCTGCTGCTCGCGGGGGTGCCGGCGTACCAGTACGAGCAACGTGGCTATCTGTTCGCCGACCTGAGCACCGACCGTGGCCAATGGCGCCAGACGCTGCTGGCCGACGGCAGCGACCTGCAACTGGAAGGCAGCTCTGCGGTGAACCTGCACCTGGACGCCAGCCAGCGCCGCGTGCAACTGCTGCATGGTGAAATTCTGGTAACAGTGGCCAAGGACACCCAGCGCCCGTTTTATGTCGACACCCCGCAGGGCAGCATTCGCGCCCTGGGCACGCGTTTTATCGTCGAACTCAGCGACACCGCCACCGTGGTCAAGATGCTCGAATCCTCGACCCGCATCGACAGTGCCGGGCATACGATTACCCTCGGCCCCGGCGAGCAGGTGCGCCTGGATGCAAGCGGGCCCGGCACGCCGAAAAGCGTTGATGTGCAAGCGCAGCAGCAAGCCTGGACGGCCCACCAGTTGCTGGCCAATGACGAGCCGCTGGCGGATGTGCTTGAGCGCCTGGCGCGGCATCGCACAGGTGTGCTGATGTTCGATCGCAAGGCGCTGCAAGGCATTCGGGTGAGCGTGATGCTGCCGACGGACGACAGCGACCGCGCGTTGCGCCTGCTCACGCGCACCCTGCCGATTGAGGTCAGCACGTACACCCCGTGGCTCACGCGTGTGCGCCTGAAAGTCCCCGCCGGATAATTCTTACGCAGCGTTGCGTGTTTTCGGTTTTACCGCGTCCTTTCCTTGGCCAACATCCAAAGGAGCACCGATAACATGTCTTCAACCCCCACACGCGGCGGCCTGTTGCTGGCCAGTCGACTGTTGCTTGGCTGCCTGCCCCTGGCGGTGCCGGGCCTGGCCTACGCGCAGCAGCAGGTACAGGCGTTCGACATCGCCCCCGGAAAACTCGGTGACGTGCTGACGCGTTACGCCCAGGCCGCCGGCGTGCCGATCTCGTTCCTGTCGCAACAAGTGGCCGGGTTGGACAGCCCCGGCGTGCGCGGCAGCTACAACGTGGAGGACGGGTTCGCGCAGGTGCTGGCCGGCACCGGCTTCGCAGCACGCGGCAATGCCGATGGCTACCAGCTGGAAAGCCTGCCGGTGGCCGGCGGCGCGCTGTCGCTGGGTGCCACAGAGATCACCGCGAATCAGTTGGGCACCATCACTGAGGGCAGCGGTTCCTACACCCCGGGCACCATCGCCACCGCCACGCGCATGGTGCTGACCCCACGGGAAACCCCGCAGTCGATCACCGTGATCACGCGCCAGCATATGGATGACTTCGCGCTCACTTCGATCGACGACGTGATGCGCCATACACCGGGCATCACCGTGTCGACCTTCGACAGCGAGCGTAACAATTACTACGCCCGCGGCTTCTCGGTGGAAAACTTCCAGTACGACGGCATCCCGACCCTGCGCAACTCCGCCTACTCGTCCAGCCAGACCCTCAGCGACATGGCGATCTATGACCGCGTGGAAATCCTCAAGGGTGCCACCGGACTGCTGACCGGCGCCGGCGCCCCTGGCGCGACGATCAACCTGATCCGCAAAAAGCCCACGCGGGACTTCAAGGCCAGCGTCGAACTCGGCGCCGGCAGCTGGGACAACTATCGTTCCCAGATCGACGTGAGTGGCCCGCTGACCGACAGCGGCAACGTGCGCGGGCGTGCGGTGGCGGCGTACCAGGACAAGCACTCGTTCATGGACCACTACCAGCGCAGCACCAATGTGTATTTCGGCACGCTGGAAGCCGACCTGACCGACGACACCCTGCTCACCGTCGGTTTCGATTACCTGGACAGCGACCCGCAAGGCTCGGGCTGGTCCGGCAGCCGTGCGCTGTTCGATCGCAACGGCAACCGCATCGATGTAAAACGCTCCTACAACAACGGCGCCAAGTGGAGCCGCTGGGAGCAGTACTCCCGCAGCGTGTTCTCCACCCTGGAACACAACTTTGACAATGGCTGGGTGATCAAGGGCCAATACACCCACCAACTCATGGGCTACGACGCGCCCCTGGGCTCGATCATGAGTGGCCCGTTCCCCGCCACCGGACTGTCGTCCCTGTACGCGAACAAGTTCACCGGCAACACCCGCGCCGACTCGGGCGATGTCTACGCCAGCGGTCCGTTCAGCCTGCTGGGCCGTACCCATGAATTGGTGATTGGCGCGTCGGCCTCGAATTCCCACTGGACCGGAAAAGACTACGGCGCCCCCACTTATGTGGGCAACAACCAGATCGATTTCTGGAACTTCGATGGCAACGCTCCGGAGCCGAACTGGGGTGAACCGACACGGATCATCGATGCCACCACCCGCCAATCCGCAGGCTATATGGCCGCACGTTTCAACCTCACGGATGACCTGAACCTGTTCCTCGGCAGCCGCGTGGCCAACTACAAATTGCGTGGCGAAGACGACTCCACCGAGACCGGCAAGCTGGTGCCCTACGCCGGGGTCACCTACGACCTGAACGACAACTTCACCGCGTATGCCAGCTATACCGACATCTTCATGCCGACGACCTACAGCCGCGACCGCAACAACAAATTGCTGGAGCCGGATGAAGGCAAGAACTACGAGACCGGCCTCAAGGGCGAGTTCTTCGAGGGCCGGCTCAACACCAGCATGGCCTACTTCGAAGTGCACGAAACCAACCGTGCGGAGCCGGACGCCGAATACAACGCCGCGCCGACCAACCCATCCCTCGGGTATGCCGAGAAAGGCATCAAGGCCAAGACCAAGGGTTTCGAGGCCGAGATGTCCGGCGAGCTGGCGCCGGGCTGGCAGGCCCAGGCCGGCTACACCCACAAGATCCTGCGGGATGAGCATGGCGACAAGGCTTCGACCTGGGAGCCGGAGGACCAGCTCAGTTTCTTCACCTCGTACAAACTCAAGGGCCCGCTGGACCGCCTGACCGTCGGCGGCGGCGCGCGCTGGCAGAGCAGAAGCTGGCAAGTGGTGTACAACCGGCCCAAGGCGCAAAACGAAGAGTTCTCGCAGGAAGCGTATTGGGTGGTGGACGCGATGGCCAAGTATCAGGTCAGCGAACATCTTTCCGCGACGCTGAACGTCAACAACCTATTCGACAAGCAGTACTACACCAACATCGGCTTCTATAACACGGCCTATTACGGCACCCCGCGCAACGTGATGCTCACCACGCGCTGGGACTTCTAACCGGCCAGGCGCCAGCGCCCCGTGACGTGGGGCGCTGTTGCGTCAAACAGCGTGCCGCACAAAACACTGCTCCACCACAGACTTGCCCCACTGCTGCCCCTCCTGTTCCGACTCCAGCACAAAGCCCGCGTTTTCATAGAGCTTGCGCGCCACATCCAGGCCCTTGAACGTCCACAGCCGCACCGCCGGGAACCGGTGCCCGTCACAGAAATCCAGCGCCTCTTTCAACAACCGTTTACCCAAGCCCTGGCCGTGAGCCGACGGGGCGAGGATGAAGCAGCGCAGGATCGCCTCGCCGTTTTCGCCCTCGCCATCAATCGCGATCGAACCGACGATCTGCTCTGCGTCCAGCACTGCCCAGACTTGGTTGCGCGGGTTGGCCAGGCGCCCCATCAACTCGGCCATGTCCGCCGCCACCAGGCTTTCAAACGGCTGGCCAAAATTCGCATGCTGGGCGTAGTACTCGGCGTGCATCTGCGCGATACGCCCGATGATGCCTGGCCGGTAGCCATGGGCAATGCGGTAGTGCCTCGGCTGCCGGGCGCCGGTACGTTGGGTTTGCAGGGCTGCGGCGTATTGATCGAGCCCGCGGCTGACGGCCTGTTGCTGTTCGCTGGACAAGTCGCCAATCGCCTCGCCCACCTGGCGCCGGGCAAACGTTTCAATGTCGCGTAACGTCTTCTGGCCTCGTGTGGTGAGCCGCAGCTTTTTCGAACGGGCATCGTCCTCGTTGGCAAACTCTTCCAGCTCGCCCGCCTCGACCAGCTTGCGCACCATGCGGCTTACCGACGACTTTTCCAGCCCCAGCAACATGACCAGTTCAGCCGCTGTCAGCGCGCCACGCTCGCCGATTTCAACAATCGTGTGCACCGATGACGGTGGGTAACTGCTGGCCGCCAACTTCGGCTGCATGAAGCCCAGCTCTCGCACCATAAGACGCGAGGCACAGCGGATCTGATCGATAAGGTCTGGCTTGGAACGGTTCACGGGGGGAAACCTCTTGCCCGAATGACGAAGGATGTAGTTGTACTGCACAACCAAATACAGATCAATCTCCCAACCTGCAAACCACTGAGGTACATTCCCTCCCCACGGACAACAGATCATTCTCAAATGAACGGAGTCATCGCGTGTTTTCGATTTTTCGCCGCCAACGCCTTACCGCCCTCTCGCTGATCACCGCCGCCCTCACCCTCGCCGCCTGCCACAGCGCCACCGCGCCGGAACTGCCGCCCGCCCCGGAGCTCGGCTCGGGCTATCGCACCGACATGAGCCCCCGCCACGCCGAGCGCCACATGGCCGCCGCCGCCAACCCGCTGGCCGCCGAAGCCGGGCGCGAGATATTGCGCAAGGGCGGCTCGGCCATCGACGCAGCGATTGCCATGCAGGCCGTGCTGACCCTGGTGGAGCCGCAGTCCTCCGGGATCGGCGGCGGCGCGTTCATCATGCTGTGGGACGGCAAGCAGGTGCACGCCTACGACGGTCGCGAAACCGCACCGGCGGGCGCTACCGAGCGGTTGTTCCTCAACGCCGATGGCACGCCGATGTCGTTCCCGCAGGCACAGATTGGCGGGCGTTCGGTGGCCACCCCGGGGGTGTTGCGCGCCCTGGAAATGGCCCATAAAAAGACCGGCCACCTGCAATGGGCCAAACTGTTTGAGCCGGCCATTCGCCTGGCCGAAGAGGGTTTCCCGATCTCTGCGCGCCTGCACAGCCTGATTGCCGCTGACCGCTACATCAGCCGCTCGCCGGAAATGACCGCGTACTTCCTGAATGCCGACGGCAGCCCGAAGGCCACCGGTACGCTGCTGAAAAACCCGGCGCTGGCCAACGTGTTCAAGCGCATCGCCAAGGAAGGGCCGGACGCGCTGTACTACGGCCCCATTGCCGACGAAATCACCCGCAAGGTGCAAGGCAACAGTAACGCCGGCAGCCTGACGCTGACCGACCTCAAGGGCTACAGCGCAGTTGAGCGGGCGCCGTTGTGCACCGACTACAAACGCTGGAAAGTCTGCGGCATGCCGCCGCCGTCGTCGGGCGGGATCGCCATTGCGCAGATCCTCGGCACGTTGCAGGCCCTGGAAACCCGCGACCCGCGTATGACGCTTGGGCTGTTGAAGCCGGTGAAGAACGACTCCCCGGCCGGCCTGGAACCGGTGCCCGAAGCGGTGCACCTGATCGCCGAGGCCGACCGCCTGGCCTATGCCGACCGCGCCCAGTACGTGGCGGATTCCGACTACGTACCGGTGCCGGTGGCCGGGCTGGTCGCGCCGGACTATCTGGCCGGCCGTGCCGCATTGATTGGTGAGCGCAGCATGGGCGTCGCCAAGCCGGGCAAGCCTGCGGGAATTAAAGTGGCCTACGCGCCGGATCGCTCGCCGTTGCGCATTTCCACCTCGCAAGTGGTGGCGGTGGATGACGTGGGTGGCGCGGTGTCGATGACCACCACGGTGGAGTCCGCATTCGGTTCCCATGTAATGGTCCAGGGCTTTTTGCTGAATAACCAGATGACCGACTTCTCCTTCATCCCCGAAGAGAACGGCCAGCCGGTGGCCAACCGGATCGAGCCGGGCAAGCGCCCGCGTTCGTCGATGGCACCGACCCTGGTGTTTGATCGCCAGAGCGGTGAGTGGGTGGCCACGGTGGGTTCGCCGGGCGGTTCGCAGATCATCGAATATGTGAGCAAATCCCTGGTGGCCATGCTCGACTGGAACCTCGACCCGCAAGCGGCCGTCGGCCTGCCCAACTTCGGCAGTCGCAACGGCGCGACCGAGCTGGAAGCCGGGTTGTTCAGTGCTCAGCTGAAACAGGCACTGAAGGACAAGGGCCACGCCCTGAGCGAAATCGACATGACCAGCGGCGCCCAGGCGATCGTCCGGGTGCGCGATGCGCAGGGCAAGGCGTCGTTGGTCGGCGGGGCTGATCCACGCCGTGAAGGCGAAGCGCTGGGGGATTGAATTGACTCACTGGAGAGCTGCGCGTGCACAAGGCAAATAACCTCGGCGCCCTGATGGGCGTCGATCATGGATTTTGTTCGATTGACGATCCGTTGCGGCCTGACGAGGTGTTCATCTGCAAGCAGGTGCACAGCGCCACGACCATTGAATGGCGCCCGGAGCTCGCCGCCAATACGGTTGAAGCCGATGGGGTTTTCAGCCGGGATCTGCAGCCGATTGCGGTGATTACCGCCGACTGCCTGCCGCTGCTGATGGCCTCGGAGGACGGGGACTTTGTCGCGGCGATTCATGGCGGCTGGAAGGGACTGCAAGGCGGGATCATCGCCAATGCCATGCAACGGTTTACCGCCGAGGGTGTGGCGCTGGATCAGTTGCGGATTGCGATTGGGCCTTCGATCAAGCCTTGTTGTTATGAGGTGAGTGGCGAGTTTGTGGCGCAGTTGCAGGCGAGTCAGGGGCATTTGTGGCGGGATGGAAATGCGCCGTGGACGTTCGAGCAGCCGGGGCCTTTGTTGGCACCGGAGATTCAGCCGCCAGAACCCAGGCAGGCCTTGAGTGCGTGGTTTGATTTGAGCCGCTATGCGCTGATCTTGCTGGAGGCGGCAGGGATAAAACGTGAGCAGGTTGAGGTAAGCGAAGTGTGTACGTATTGCACCTCGCCGGCGTTTGCGAGTTATCGCAGAAGGACCCATGACAGTACGGAGAGGAAGACGTTGTTGTACTCGTGGGTTGCTCGCGCAGTGTAATGGGACGACGCCCACAGCTCTCTTAGCTATTAGCCTTAGAAAATCTGTGGGCTGTCATTTTTTGCGAAACAACGTTTCTTGAATCCCTCTCCATCCGCTGACATTTTCTGGCCCCGCCCCTTCTTGCCAGAGGCTACGTCAAAGACGTAGAATTTTTGCGTGTTAACGATCATCGAGTCACCATTATTCAGCAAGCTATGGCCCGATTACTGGACCGAAGAAGAACGGGGTATTTTTATGGCTTTTCTAGCCAACCACCCCGATTCAGGTACTGTCATTCCAGGTTCTGGTGGTTGCCGAAAAGTACGCTGGAGCTTGGAAGGCCGGGGCAAGAGCAGCTCAGTACGGATCATTTACACAACGCAATTGGCGTGCGGCGCACTAGTTGCCTTGCTGATTTATGGCAAAGGTGCCACCGAGAATATTCCCGCGCATGTCCTCTACAAAATCGCCAAGGAGATGAACCATGCCACTCACTGAGAAACAGCTGAAGGAACGTGACGCCAAGCGCAACATCGGCGAGGAATTGCTGGCTGCCGTTATCGACGTCAAGGAAGCGCGTCATGGTCACGTCCATCACGTCGAAATTACCCAAGCGGCTGAGGCGCGCAGCAAGACCGGGTTGTCACAGCCCAAGTTTGCCGAACTGCTGGGGGTCTCTGTACGAACGCTTCAAGAATGGGAGCAAGGGCGCCGTTCTCCTTCCGGCGCAGCACGTTCCTTGCTGCACATAGCAGCCATCAGGCCAGACGTTTTTCGAGAAGTCCTCAGTAACGCCTGATGGCGTTACTGGTCTACCGGCTAATCTTCAACCCCTTGCGCCCCGCATGCCGCTCCAGCGCCAGCTCGATCAAGCGGCTCACCAGCTCGCTGTAGCTCATGCCTGCCGCCTGCCACAACTTCGGGTACATGCTGATGCGGGTGAACCCAGGCAACGAGTTGATCTCGTTGATCAGCACCTCACCCTCATCCGTCAGAAACACATCCACCCGCGCCAGCCCGGCACAGCCCAGGGTTTCAAACGCTTCGATGGCCAACGCACGAATGCGCTCGCTGGCTTCAACACTGATGTCCGCCGGCACCACCACTTGGGCTGCCTGGTCATCGATGTATTTGCTGTCGTAGGAATAGAACCCGTCGCGCACCACGATCTCGCCACAGCCGCTGGCGATGGGGTTCTCGTTACCCAACACGGCACATTCAATTTCCCGGCCTTTTACCGCCGACTCCACCAGCACCTTCTCATCAAACCCAAGTGCCAGCTCTACAGCAGCGTGATATTCAGCCTCGCTGCCCACCTTGCTCACCCCCACGGACGAACCCTGGTTCGCCGGTTTCACGAACATCGGCACTCCGAGTTTCTGCCGGGCTTGTTCGAAGGTGGTTCGCGCCGCCGTGCGACGGTTGAGGGTAATGAACGGCGTCACGGCAATCCCGGCATCGCGCAGCAGGCGTTTGCTGATGTCCTTGTCCATGCACACGGCCGAGCCCAGCACGTCGGAGCCGACAAACGGCAAGTCGGCCATGCGCAGCAGGCCTTGCAGGCAGCCGTCTTCGCCGAGGGTGCCGTGGACGATCGGGAAGATCACATCGACGTGTTCCAGCGAGGCCTGGCTGGCGGTTTCCACCAGTTGCTGGCTGGCCTTACCCGGCACGACCGCCAGTTCACGATTGGATTGATTGAGGGCGATCAGCGCCGGTTTTTCTTCGTTGAGCAGGAAACCCGAGGTGTCGTTGAGGTGCCAGTGGCCGGCCTTGTCGATGCCGATCAGGATCGGCTCGAAGCGCGAACGGTCCAGTGCATCGACGATGTTGCGCGCCGACTGCAGCGACACTTCATGCTCGGCCGAACGGCCACCAAAAATAATCCCTACCCGCAGCTTGCTCATGATCGGCCTCACGTTTGAAAGTAAGGCTTCTTACCATGAGCCGTCAGCGATTCGCTACCAGCGTGGCGCCGAACAGCACATAACAACCACCGGCAAACCGGTCCAGCCACTTGCGCGAGCGGCTGTAGGCGTTGGCCATCCGTTCACTGGAAAACACCAGTGCCACGCAGGTGTACCAGCTGAATGACAGCGTCGCCATGGTGATCACGGCCAGGGTCAGCAGCATCGGCGACGGTGATGGGGGCATGGTGGACGCAAAGATCGTCGCGACAAACAGCGCCGCCTTGGGGTTGGACAGGTTGCCCAATAAACCCAGGCGCCAGGCGGAAAACAACGAACGCCGAGGTTCGTCGGGCAACAGGTTCTGGGCCATGGCCGGTGCCGAGCGCCGGAACAGTTTCAACCCCAGGTAAATCAGGTAGCAGCCGCCGATGATCTTGAACGCGAGGTACAACATCGGCGCTGCGGTAAACAATGACTTGATCCCCAAGCCGCCGGCCAGGCCCCACATCACGGTGCCAGTGGCCACGCCAGCGGACGCCACTACGCCATGGCGACGTGAGCAACTGGCAGCCAACTGCGCGGTATTGAAAAAGTTCGGGCCTGGCGTCACGACCGCGACGGTCCAGAGCAAGGCCAGCGACAGAAGAGGCGCGGCGTACGGCAGGCTTGGGAAAAGCATCGGTTGATCCATCCTTCAGGGAATTAAAGATCCTTGCCGTTTACAGCTCAGGTTCGGGTTCATGCACCAGCAGGTCGCCCGGCTGACACTCCAGATACTTGCAGATTGCATCCAAGGTCGCCAGCCGTATGCCCTTGACCTTGCCTTGCTTGAGCAATGACAGGTTTTGTTCGGTGATACCAATGGCGGCGGCCAGGTCCTTGGACTTGACCTTGCGCCGGGCGAGCATAACGTCCAACTCAATCACAATAGACATGCTGTTCTCAAACAAACGTGCGGTTTTCAGAATCCACTTCACTGGCCTGCCACAGGATACGCGCGATCACCGAGATGCAGCCGGCGAGAAACAGCGCCACGATGCTGGGCGGGGTAAAACTCAAGGTGAGCAGCCGCTGGCCAACCGGCTCGTTCATCGTGACCCAGACACTGAGCAAGGGCTCACACAGAAAATCCAGCAACACCCACAGTGCCACGGCCCGGCCTACTTTACCCAAGTGCTGCGCGGCGGCGCTGGAAAAATACTCCCCACGAGCATAGTTCTGGAACAGCTGGCGCAAATGATTCAAACCGGACACCAGCGCCATCAAGGGAATGCTGGAGAGCAGGACGCCGCCCAGTGTCTGCCACCAAGGGAACGTCGCAACGATCTCCGCCCGTCCCTCGATCTGTTGACCACTCAGGGCGAAACCAAACCCGAACGAAGCGCTTTGCACCGGGTAAAGCCACGCAGCGGTATTGAGCAGCAGTATGGCGACGATCAACAACAGGGTAAGCAATGCCATGCGCTGGCTGAGCTGGGCAAGACGTTGGGAATTCATGGATAAGCCTCTGAGAAATTTGAGGCGGAAAAATAAACGATTAATTATCGTAAAACAATCATTTTTTAATGATTAGCGATACCTTAACGCAAAGCCGGTACTGCCCCCGAAATTTCAGCAGTGGCACAATCGTTCAAGACCGCAGCAGACAGCCCGGTCACACTGGGGTAACGTATTTGCGTCCCGACCTGCGACTGACACCATGATCAAACCCTCTCTCGACTGGCTGCACCGCGCGCCCCACGCCAGTGGGCTGGAGCGTATCGAGGCGTATTTTGCCGGGTTTGGCTTCGACCCTCATCGCCACGACACTTACGCCATCGGCCGCACCTTGTTCGGCGTGCAGAGCTTTCACTATCGCGGCGGCATGACCCACAGCCTGCCGGGGCGGACCATGGTGATCCATCCCGATGAAGTGCATGACGGCTGGGCCGGCAGCGAGGAAGGTTTCAAATACCGGATGATTTACGTGGAGCCGGCGCTGATCCAGCAGGTGCTCGGCGGCAAGCCGTTACCGTTCATCCCCGGCGGATTGTCCAGCGACCCGTGGCTGTACCGCGCCAGTGAAGTGTTGCTGCAAAGCCTGGATTGCCCGATTGACCCGCTGCAGGAACAGGACGCGATGTTTGACTTGGCCCAGGCGCTGAATAACGCGTCGGGCATCACGGTCAATCGCAAGACCTTCGACTACCGGGCCGCCGAGCGCGCACGGGAATTTATCCACAGTGCCCTGGGCCGGCCGATTACCCTCGATGAAATGGCGGAATACGCCAACCGCGACCGCTGGGCGTTGTCGCGGGATTTTCGTTTGTTGTTCGGCACCAGCCCCTATCGCTACCTGACCATGCGCCGCCTGGACCTGGTGCGCAGCCTGCTGGGCCAGGGCCAGTCACTGGTGGATGCGGCACTGACCGCCGGCTTCACCGACCAGAGCCACATGACCCGCCAGTTCCGCAGCACTTTCGGCATGCCGCCGTCGCGCTGGGTGAAGATGCTCGGGCGCTGAAATCCCGCCTTGAAATGCGATCAACCTGTAGGAGCTGGCTTGCCTGCGATGGCGGTGGGTCAGTTAATAAATTGTTGGCTGACACTCCGCTATCGCAGGCAAGCCAGCTCCTACAGTTGAACTATGTCGCTGCCGAAATCGTATTCGACGCTGGAGCTCGTTCCTTAAGGGCCAACGCCAGCACCGCCCCCGCCAGGGCAATCGCCGCGCTCCACCACAACGCCAGTTCAATCCCGCCCGCCTGCGCCGCGCCCGTCGACCCTCCGGCATTCGCCAACGACACCAGCAACGCCAGCCCCAACGCACCGCCAATCTGCTGGCTGGTGGACGCCATGCCTGCCGCCACGCCCTGCTCGCCCGGCCGGATGCCCAGCCCGGCGGCCACCCACATCGCCGTCCAGGTCATGCCCTGGCCAATACTCAGGATGAAAATCCCCGGCAGCAACGACCAGAACCCCGCCCCCGTCGGCAACGCCAGGCACACCAGGGCGATACCCACCGCGCCCGCCAACTGGCCGCTGACCAGGGTGTTGCGCAACCCCAGACGCGCCAATGAACGCTCCGCCAGCCAGATACCCGCGGTGCACACCAGCGTCGCCGGCAAAAACGCCAACCCCGCCTGCAACACGCTGTAGCCGTAGACCTGCTGGTAGTACACCGCCAGAAAGTAGTACTGCACGCCAAAGCTGCTCATGAACACCGCCGTCAACACCATGGCCATGCGCAACTCGCGATAGCCCAACAAGCGTAGCGGCATCAGGGGATCACGGCCCCGGTGTTCGATCCACCCAAACAATCCGAGCAGCGCCAGCGCCAGGGCCATGCAGCCCAGGGTTGACGGCGCCGCCCAGCCCCACTCCGGCCCCTGCACCAGGGAGAACACCAGCAAGGTGCCGCCCAGCGTCACGGTCAACGCGCCGCTGATATCAAAGTTGCGCCCGCGGGCCCGTTCGCCATCGGCGGGAATCCAGTAGCGCGCCGCCAGGGCGCAGGCGCCGGCCAACGGCACGTTCACCAGGAACACCGCTTCCCAGCCCCAGGCCTGGGTCAGCACGCCGCCGAGCAACGCGCCCAATGCCAGGCCCGCCGCAGACGCCGCGCTCCACACGGCAAACGCCCGATTACGCGCGGGCCCTTCGGCGTAGTGGGTGTTGATCAGCGCCAGCGTGGCCGGGAACAACAGCGCCCCGCCCACACCCTGCACCGCCCGCGCCAGCACCAGCAGCAAGGCGCTGCCACCGAGCACCGCCGCCAGGGAAGACAGCGCATACAGCGACTGGCCAAGCATGTACAAGCGCCGCTTGCCCAACAGGTCCGCCGCCCGACCGCCCAGCAACAGGAAGCCACCAAACGCCACGCTGTAGGCACTGACCACCCACTGCAATTGCTGGGCAGAAAACCCCAGGTGGCTGCCGATTTGCGGCAGCGCGACAAACACAATGGTCGCGTCGAGGGCGATGATCAGTTGCGCGGTTGCCAGCAGCAACAGCATCCAGCCAGAGGGTCGAGAAGAAGACATCACAGCGTCCTGCCTGAAAATGAGAGGCGCCAGTTTCTTTCATGCCCAACAGATGATAAATACCCCTATCACTCTTTCAGTAATGACTTTAATCATGGATCTGAATGCTGTTCGCCTGCTGGTGCGCGTCGCCGAAACCCGCAGTTTCACTCGCGCCGCCGGAGACCTGGGGCTGACCCAATCGGGCTTGTCCCGGGCCATTTCCCGGCTGGAAAACCAGCTGGGTGTGCGCCTGCTGCAACGCAACACCCGCAGCGTCAGCCTCACGCCCGACGGGCAGATGCTGTATGAACGCAGCGCGCCGCTGCTGGCGGAACTGGCCGAAGCCGAGCGGCAAATGCTCGACCGCCGTGCCTCACCGTCCGGTTTGCTGAAGATCAGCACGCCCTCGTTGTTTGGCCGCAAGGTGGTGATGCCGGTAATCGGCGAGCTGACCCTGCAATACCCCGATCTGCGCATTGAAGCGGTAATGACCGACCGCCTGGTGGACATCGTCGACGAAGGCTTTGACGCCTTGCTGCGCACCGGCGACATCCAGGACCAACGCCTGATCGCCCGGGCACTGCCACCGCTGCGCTGGGTCACCGTCGCCTCCCCGGCTTATCTCGCGCGTTTTGGTACGCCGCAAACCGTCGATGAACTCCAGGACCACAATTGCCTGACCGTACGTAACCTGCGCACCAGCCGGCTGGTGGACTGGCAGTTCATGCTCGATGGCAGGGTGCAGGACGTGAGTGTCGAGGGGCGGTTGATCTTTGATATCGGCGATGCGCTGGTGGACGGCGCGCTGGGCGGATTCGGCATCGCCCAGGTGATGGACTTTGCGGTGCGGGAAGATCTGGCGGCCGGGCGCCTTGTGCCCTTGCTGGAGGAATTTGCCGGTCGCAGTCGGGCGATATCGCTGGTGTATCCGCCATCGCGGCAGTACTCGCCGAAGTTGACGGCGTTTGCCGAGGCGCTCAGCAAAACCCAGTGGTAACACAACCTTTGTGGCGAGGGAGCTTGCTCCCGCTCGGCTGCGCAGCAGTCGTATATCTACCGACCAAGTGTATTGGCAGGAAACAATGGGACCGCTTCGCGCTCCAGCGGGAGCAAGCTCCCTCGCCACAAAACCAGGCTGTACCGGAAGAATTGGCACTGGGCTTAAAGCTGTCGCCCATCAATCGGCTCACCAATCGTCAGGAAATGCCCGCCCGCCACATGGTGCAAGGTACGCAGCGCATCCTGCCCTTCGAAATGCCAGCGACCGTCGCTGAATACGCGCTCATCAGCCTGGGCGGCCACCACTTCGGCGAGGAACAGATCGTAGGTCTGCTGGTTATGCGGTTCCGGCAGCAAGCGGCACTCCAGCCACGCCACGCAGCCTTCGAGCATCGGCGCTGCGGTGTGTTCGCCGCTGAACGTCTGCAAGCCATATGCGGCGAACTTGTCGGTCTCGCTGCCGGTGGTGTTGCCCACGGTCTGCACGATATCGGCCTGGGCCGCACACGGTACGTTGAGCACGAAAGTGCCGGCGCCTTCGAGCAGTTGCCGGGTCCAGGTGGCCTTATCCAGCACGACGGCGACTTTGGGCGGCTCGAAATCCAGCGGCATCGCCCATGCCGCGGCCATGATGTTGCGCTGGCCGTTGTGCGCGGCGCTGACCAGTACGGTCGGGCCGTGGTTGAGCAAGCGGTAGGCCTTGGACAGCGGGACGGGACGGCGATGGTTAGGGCTCATGGACGAAAGGCTCGGAAAAAAAACCTACGATACCTCAAGCATGAGCCCGGGTGACTAGCTGCTCAGTTGATTGGCGAATTGCCCTACAGCGCTGACCACTTTCTGGGCGCCGTCCTGGATCTCGACGATCACCGTGCCCGCCTCGGCCGCCAATGCCAGCCCTTGCTCGGCCTGCAGGCGGCCATCGGTCATCAGCGCCACTGCATCGCGGGCCATGTCCTGGTTCTGGCGCACCACGCCGACGATTTCCTCGGTGGCCTTGCTGGTACGCGACGCCAGTTGCCGAACCTCATCGGCCACCACCGCAAAACCACGGCCTTGCTCACCGGCACGGGCGGCTTCGATGGCGGCGTTGAGCGCCAGCAGGTTGGTCTGCTCGGCGATGCCGCTGATGGTCTTGACGATGCTGCCAATCACCTGGGACTGGGCGTTCAGCGCTTCAATGCCCTCACCCGCCTGCTCCATGTGCTTGGCCAGGTCGCGCATCACCTCCACCGCCTGGGTGACCACGGTGGTGCCGCGCTGGGCGCTGCTGTCGGTGTGCAGCGAGGTGCTGTAGGCGATGTTGGCCGCGTCGGCCACGGCCTGTTCCTGGTTGACCTGGTCGGTGATCACCGTGGCGAACTTGACCACTTTGTACAGCCGCTCGTTGGCGTCGAGCACCGGGTTATACGAAGCCTCCAGCCACACCACCCGCCCGTGGCTGTCCACTCGCTTGAAGCGGCCCGCGACGAATTCACCGGCGTTCAGGCGCTTCCAGAACTGCTGGTACTCGACGCTGCCGGCATCCTGCGGCTCACAGAATATCCGGTGATGTTTGCCCTGGATCTGCGCCAGGCTGTAACCCATGCCGTTGAGGAAACGGTCGTTGGCCGTCAGTACATTACCGTTGAGGTCGAACTCGATCACTGCCGTGGAACGCACCAGCGCGGTGATCAGGTTTTCGTGCTCGCGGGACGCCTCGATAGTGCGGGTCAGGTCGCTGGAGTACATCGAAATATGCTTGATACGCCCGTCACTGCCACGCACCGGTTGCACGATGGAGCGCAGCCACGCCTCATTGCCGTTGCCGCGCATCAGGCGTACGGAACCGGCGAAGTGTTCGCCACGCACCAGGGCGTTCGTGAAGCGCAGTTGAAAGGTGTCGTGCTTGACGTGCGCCGGCACCAGATCCTCGATCAGGCGGCCTTGCAGCTGGCTTGCCTGGTAAGCCATCTCTTGAAGGAAGATGGCATTGACGGACTCGATGCGCCCTTCGGGATCCAGGGTCAGGGCCATCATTTCGCTTTCCAGGCTCTCCTTGACCTGCTGCAAACTGGATAATTCTTCGCGAAGAGCAGACAGCTCCTGCTTGAGACGGGTGTTGAACATGGAGGCACCGGTGGGCAAATGAGGGCGGGATCTGACCTGCATCGGCGCTGCCGGCATTTTCTTAAGAGAGCTTTAGCCCATTGCCCAACTATATTTTTTCGGCCCCTCAACTGCCGTTGTTACGGCAGATGCCCATCACTTGGTAGTGGAGCGTGTTGAGCTTGCCGGTGGAGTCTTCGTAGGTCATGCGTGACGGCACCGCGCTGCACGAGCGGATCGGCGGCGTGACATTCACCACCTTGGCAATGTCCAGCTTCATGCCGTAGCGATACACCAGCACCTCGGGCGCGGGCTTGCCCTTTCTGGCGGCGTAGGCGGCCATGGCTTGCTCATTGTTTTGCATCAATTGGGCGAAGGTGCGGTCGCCTCCACCTTCGGCCATCGCGCTGGCGGAAACGATCAGGGCCAATGCAGCGACAGTGGTTTTCAGGGTATTCATGAGGGCGTCCTCGTCTGACTTATTGAATTAAAAGTTCAGAGCAAGAATAACTAACCAAGCCTGTCGCAAAGTTCACCGAAAGATTACTTATCCGTTATGTTTTATTGAAATTCCAAAATTGTAATCTGTGCGCCACCTCGCCGTTATCTCGTGTTTGCAACTATCTGCCCGGGCACCATCACAACAAGAATGCCCCATCGATAAGAAGCTGATAGCTGCCACTACCGAGGAGCGCTACATGAGCACTAACCGCACATTTTCACTCTCCATGATTGCCGCCCTGGCGGGGCTCACCCCGCTGTCAGGCATGGCCGTGGAAGAAAAACCCGAAGGGTTTATCGAAGGCAGCACCTTGAACGTGCTGGCCCGCAACTTCTACTTCAACCGCGATGACCGCAAGGGCCAGTCGAGCCCCACCGGCAATGGCTATTCCGAAGCCTGGGCCCAGGGTTTTATCGGCAAGTTCGAATCCGGATTCACTCAGGGTCCGGTGGGTTTCGGCCTCGATGCGTTTGCGATGTATGGCCTGAAACTCGACTCCGGCACCGGCCGCAGCGGCGGCAAGGGCTCGTTCGGCGTACTGCCGGTAGACAGCGACAACCACCCCGAGGATGGCTACAGCAAGCTCGGCGGCGCGGTAAAAGTGCGCCTGCTGGATACCGTGATCAAGGCCGGTGACGTGTTCCCGCTCACCCCGGTGGTGGCCTACGGCGACTCACGGGTGTTGCCGGAAAGCTTCCGTGGCGTCACCGCGCAAAACACCAGCATTGACGGCTTGAGCTTGCAGGCCGGGCACTTGAGCGGCATGAGCCAGCCCACCCAGAGCGGCATGGATAAAGGCTTCGCGACCTTTTATGCGGGCAAGGTGGATTCACCCTGGATCGGCTATGCCGGCGGCGACTACCAGGTGAACAAACACCTCAGCGTCAGCCTGTACACCAGCCGCCTGAAGGATGCCTGGGACCAGTACTACTTCGGCAGCGCCGCCAGCTACCCGCTGAACGATGACGTGTCGCTGTTTGGCGACTTCAACTATTACAAGGCCGTGGACGAGGGCAAGAAACGCCTTGGCGAGTTCGATAACAACATCTGGAGCGCCAGGCTTGGGGTCAAGGTCGGCGCCCACAGCCTGGCCCTGTCGCACCAGCGCAACAACGGCGATGACGACTTTGACTACCTGCGCATGTCGGACTCGATCTTCCTCAACAACTCGATCCAGTACAGCGACTTCAACTCGCCCAGGGAACGCTCGTGGATGCTCGCCTATAACCTCGACATGCAGGCCTTCGGCATTCCTGGCCTGACCTTCATGACCCGCTATGGCAAAGGTACCGGCGCCGACTACAGCAACGCCAACAGCGTGTACATGCGCCGTGACGCGGCCGGCGACCCGCTGACCGATCAACGCCGCTGGGAGCGGGATATCGAGGCGAAGTACGTGGTGCAGGGCGGTAACTTGAAAGACCTGTCGCTGCGTTTGCGCCAGGCGACCGTTCGCTCAAGTGCCTTTGAGTCGGACTTGGAAGAAGTTCGGTTGATTGTCGAATACCCATTGGCAATTCTGTAAATGAACACAACGGCAAATGCTTACATTCATTTGCCGTGGACTAACATCTGTTCACAAATTGAAGCCTGTCAGAACTGTAATATGCGCCTCACCTTCTCGTTAAGTTGCGCTTCATATACTGGCCACAACTAACGGCACACGCCTTATTTGGAGAAACGTCATGAAGCCATCCCACCTGTTATTGATCAGTTTTCTCGGCGCCACTTCCACCCTCGCATTCGCCGACGACGGCGCCGACCGCTCCCGGCAGTTCCTCGCCGAGTTCCGCCAGCAACAGCAACAGGTCCACGGTGAACAGTCCGTGGCCGAGACCGCGCCCGCCGACGCACAGAAGCAGTCGATCTGAACGGCGCACACCGAGCACATTCATCTCTGAAGCTTTTGTGTAGCTCCTTTGGAAAGAGATGAATTTTTAACGCCCCGGATGGGGCGTTTTTTTTGCTCGCCCGTTCTGCAACGCAACAACCAGTCACAAACTGGCTGATTGACCCTGTAGCTACTTCAGCCTTCAGGCTTCGGAAAATTCGAATTTCAGTCTCTCTCTATCAGTAAAAGGTAAATCCCCATGCGTATCCTTGTGGTTGAGGACGAGCAAAAAACCGCCGCCTACCTGCAGCAGGGCCTGACCGAAAGCGGTTACGTGGTCGACTGCGCGGCCAGCGGCGTGGACGGCCTGCACCTGGCCGGGCAACACGCTTATGAACTGGTGATTCTCGATGTAAACCTGCCGGCCAAGGACGGCTGGGAAGTGCTTGAGCAACTGCGCCGCGACAGCAACCAACGGGTGATGATGCTCACAGCCCGTGGCCGGCTGACTGACAAGATCAAGGGCCTGGACATGGGCGCCGATGATTACCTGGTCAAACCCTTCGAATTCCCCGAATTGCTGGCCCGGGTGCGCACGCTGTTGCGCCGCAGCGAGCACATACCGGTGCCGGAAGTCTTCCGCGTGTCGGACCTTGAACTGGACCCGCGCCGCCACCGCGCCTATCGCGGCACCCGGCGCATTGACCTGACCACCAAGGAGTTCGCGCTGCTGCATGTGCTGATGCGTCAGTCCGGCGAAGTGCTGACCCGCACGCAGATTATTTCCCTGGTGTGGGACATGAATTTCGACTGCGACACCAACGTGGTGGAGGTCTCCATCAGCCGCCTGCGGGCCAAGGTCGATGACCAGAGTGACGTCAAGCTGATCCATACCATTCGCGGCGTGGGCTATGTGCTGGAGGCCCGCCAATGAAAGCCAGCAGCCTGTCGATGCGCCTCGGGCTGACGGTGAGCCTGATGGGCGCGGGCCTGGTGGTGCTGCTCGCGACACTGGCCTACCTGGCGCTGACCCACGAGCTTGAGAAACTGGCGCGCAAGGGCTTGGAAAGCAAGATGGAGCAGATCCAGCACAGCCTCGCCCTCGGCCTGGACACCCGCGACATAAAAGCCCGCCCGCATTCGCTGATGGACCTGGTGATGGGGCATGACAATTTCTACCTGACCATCGTCGGCACCGCACCCGATGAAGCGGTGCTGCTGAGCGTCGGTGCCAAGCCACAGGAACCGTTACTGACCGACTTCGCACCACGCCAGACCCTCGGTTACCTGAACTGGGACGACAGCAACGGCAACCAGGTGCTCAGCGCCTCCAGCCTGATGCGCCTGTCCAGCGGCGAACGCGTGCGGGTGCTGCTGTCCCTGGACCGCAGGGACGATCAGGCATTGCTCAGTGCTTACCTGCGTTCCACGGTGATCGCCCTGCCGCTGCTGTTGCTGCTGATCGGCATCGGCGCGTGGTGGGTGGTGCAACGCGGGCTCGCACCGCTGCAACAGTTCAGCCGCGTCGCGGCCAAGGTCACCACACAGGATCTGACCCACCGCCTGGCTGTGGATAACTTGCCCAACGAGTTGGGCGAGTTGGCGCAGGGCATCAATTTCATGCTGCAGGGCCTGGATGGCGGTGTGCAGCAGCTGTCGCAGTTCTCCGATGACCTGGCCCACGAACTGCGCGCGCCACTGACCAACTTGATGGGCAAGGCCCAGGTGACGTTGTCCCGGGAGCGCCCGCCCGAGGAGTACAAGGCGGTGCTGGAATCCAGCACCGAAGAAATGGAGCGGCTGGCGCGGATCGTTTCCGACATGCTGTTCCTGGCACAGGTCAGCCACCCGGCGGCGCGGGTTTCGTTTGCGCCCGTGTCCCTGGCCGCTGAAGCACGCCGGGTGATGGAACTGTTTGCGTTGAGTGCCGAAGACAAGCAACTGAGCCTGAGCCTTCACGGTGATGCCTCGGTGCATGGCGATCGCCTGATGATTCAGCGGGCGATTTCCAACTTGTTGTCCAATGCCATCCGTCATACGCCACACGCTTCCACGGTGTCGTTGCAGGTGGAAACCCACGGGCAGCAAGTCTCGCTGTCGGTGGGCAACCCGGGCCCGGGGATTGAAGCGCACCACCTGCCGAACCTGTTCGAGCGTTTCTACCGCGTCGACAGCAGCCGCGCCCGCTCCGAAGGGGGGACCGGGCTGGGGCTGGCCATCGTGCGGTCGATCATGACCCTGCATCAAGGCCGGGCAGAAGTCAGCAGCGAGCCCGGAGATTTCACTGTGTTTCGGTTGGTGTTTCCCCTTCATACCAACGCTATCTGCCAATAAACCATTGTGGTGAGGGAGCTTGCTCCCTCACCACAGGTTATTGGCCAGGCATCGGGCGGTCTTCCTGTTCTTCACGCCGGTGCGCCCAGTGATACAGCGCCGGCAATACCAGCAGGGTCAGCAGCGTCGACGAGATAATCCCGCCAATCACCACCGTCGCCAACGGGCGCTGCACTTCGGCGCCGGTGCCGGTGGCCAGGGCCATGGGGATAAACCCCAGCGACGCCACCAACGCCGTCATCAACACCGGGCGCAAGCGCGTCAGGGCGCCTTCGTTGATGGCCACCGACAATGAGCGCCCCTCTTCCCGCAGGTTGCGAATGAACGCAATCATCACCAACCCGTTCAGCACCGCCACCCCCGACAGCGCGATAAAACCCACGCCCGCCGAGATCGACAACGGAATGTCCCGCAGCCACAGCGCCATGATCCCGCCGGTCAACGCGAAGGGAATCCCGGTGAACACCAGCAGCCCGTCCTTGAGGTTGTTGAACATCATGAACAGCAACCCGAACACCAGCAGCAACGCCACCGGCACCACGATGCGCAAGCGCTCGGAGGCCTCCTTCAACTGCTCGAACTGGCCGCCCCAGGTGGTCCAGTAGCCCGCGGGGATTTTCACCTGAGTGTCGATGGCCGTCCCGGCTTCCTCGACAAACGAGCCGATATCCCGCCCACGCACGTTGGCGCTGACGATCACCAGGCGTTTGCCGTTTTCGCGGCTGATCTGGTTGGGGCCGAGCACCAGGTCCAGGCTGGCGACTTCCGACAGCGCGATAAAACCCAACTGCCCCGCCGCGTTATTCGCCAGCGCCGGGATCGGAATCAACAGCCGCGACAGGCCTTCGATATCGGTGCGCAGCGCGTCCGACAAACGCACGACCATATCAAAACGCCGGTCGCCTTCGTACATCGTCCCGGCCCGGCGCCCACCCACGGCGACGGCAATCGTGTCTTGCACATCGCCCACGTTCAGGCCGAAACGCGCGGCCTTGTCGCGGTCGATATTGATGGTCAGCACCGGCAGGCCGGAGGTCTGTTCCACCTTCACTTCCGAGGCGCCCTTGAGGGTTTGCAAGGTCTCGGCGATTTCCCCGGCGGTCTTGTTGAGCACCGCCATGTCGTCACCAAACACCTTCACCGCCACGTCACTGCGCACGCCGGAAATCAGTTCGTTGAAGCGCAGCTGGATCGGTTGCGACAGTTCATACACGCTGCCCGGCACAATCGCACTGGCGCGCTGGATGTCGGCGATGATTGCCTCGCGGGACTTCTTCGGGTCGGGCCACTGGTCCTTGGGCTTGAGCATCACGTAGCTGTCGGAGATATTCGGCGGCATCGGGTCGGAGGCGATTTCCGCGGTGCCGGTGCGGGCGAATACCCGCTCGATTTCCGGCACCTCGGCCATCAAGGTCTTTTCCAGTTGCTGCTGCATCTGTACCGACTGCGTCAGGCTGGTGCCCGGCACCCGCAACGCTTGTTGGGCGAAATCACCCTCGCTGAGGCTGGGGATAAATTCGCTGCCCATGCGACTGGCCACCAGGCCCGACGCAACGATGGCCAGCACCGCCAGGCCGAACACCAGCGGCCGGCGCGCCATCACCCAATCCAGCACCGGCGCGTAGACACGGCGTGCGCTGCGCATCACCAGGTTTTCCTCTTCCTTGACCTTGCCGGTGACGAACAGCGCAATGGCCGCCGGCACGAAGGTTACGGACAGAATCATTGCCCCCAGCAGCGCGATCACCACGGTGAACGCCATCGGGTGGAACATCTTCCCGGCCACCCCGGTGAGGGCGAAGATCGGCAGGTACACCACCATGATGATCAGTTGCCCGAAGATCAGCGCGCGCCGCGCTTCCTTGGCCGCCGCAAACACTTCATGCAGGCGCTCGCTGCGGGTCAGCAATCGCCCGTGGCGCTGCTGGGCGTGGGCCAGGCGGCGGATGGCGTTTTCGACGATCACCACCGCGCCATCCACGATAATCCCGAAATCCAGCGCGCCGAGGCTCATCAGGTTGGCGCTGACCTTGTTGGTAAACATCCCGGTAAAGGTGAACAACATGGCCAGGGGAATCACCATCGCGGTGATCAGCGCAGCGCGGATATTGCCGAGGAACAGAAACAGCACCGCCACCACCAGCAGCGCCCCTTCGAAGAGGTTTTTCTTCACGGTGCTGATGGCTTTTTCCACCAGGTTGGTGCGGTCGTAGACGGTGACGGCCACCACACCTTCAGGCAGCGAACGGTTGATCTCTTCGAGTTTTTTCGCGACCGCCAGGGACACCGTGCGGCTGTTTTCGCCGATCAACATGAACACCGTGCCCAGCACCACTTCGCGGCCATTCTCCGTGGCGGCACCGGTACGCAGCTCGCGGCCAATGTCGACCTGGGCGACGTTGCGCACCCGAATCGGCGTACCGTCGGAAGTGGTGATGACGATGTTGGCAATGTCGTCGATGGACCCGACTTGCCCCGGCGCACGGATCAGCAATTGCTCGCCACTGCGCTCGATGTAGCCGGCGCCGACGTTGGCGTTGTTGCGCTCCAGCGCCGTGACCAGGTCGCCCAAGGTCAGGTTGTAGGCCGCCAGGCGCTTGGGGTCCGGGGCGATCTGGTATTCCTTGGCAAAGCCGCCGATGGTGTTGATCTCGGCCACCCCCGGCACGTTGCGCAGTTGCGGCTTGATGATCCAGTCCTGGATCACCCGCAGGTCGGTCGGCGTATAGGCTGAGCCGTCCTCCTTGCGCGCGCCGTCTTTCGCCTCCACGGTCCACAGGAAGATTTCCCCGAGCCCGGTGGAGATCGGCCCCATCATGCTTTCGATGCCATCGGGCAGTTGCTCGCGAGCCACCTGCAAGCGTTCGTTGACCAGCTGGCGGGCGAAGAACAGGTCGGTGCCGTCCTTGAAAATCACCGTGACCTGGGACAAGCCCGAGCGCGACAGCGAGCGGGTCTGCTGCAAGCCCGGCAGCCCGGCCATGGCGGTCTCGATGGGAAAGGTGATGCGCTGCTCGGTTTCCAGCGGCGAAAAACCCGCCGCCGCCGAGTTGATCTGCACCTGGACGTTGGTGATATCCGGCACGGCGTCGATGGGCAATTTCTGATAGCTGGCGATACCGACACCGGCCATCAACAGCACCGCCAACAGCACGATGATGCGCTGCTCGATGGCGAATTGGATAAGGCGCTCAAACATGGGAAATCACTCGCAGGGTCAATGGGCGTGCTCGGCCGAGGCCTTGCCCAACTCGGACTTGAGGATGAAGCTGCCGACGGTGGCCACCTGCGCGCCGGCGTCGAGGCCCTGGCGCACTTCGACGAAACCGTTTTCGCTGACGCCCAGTTCGATATGCCGGGTCATGAAGCCGTCGCTGGTGCGCACGAACACCGAGGGTTTGTCCTCGACGGTCTGGATCGCCTCCTGGGGGACGGTGACCTTGGCCGGGTAGGTGTCGGTGGCGACCTGCACGGAAACGAACAGCCCTGGACGCCACGAAGCATCAGGGTTCGGCACCGTGACGCGCACGGTGGCCGTGCGGGTCTGCTCCCCCAGCAAGTTGCCGACATAGGCAACGGTGCCGAGCACTTCGGTGCCCATTTCCGAGGAGGTGACTTTCACCGGCTTGCCGACCCGGACCTTGTTCAAATCCTTGGGGAACACGCCGAAGGTGACCCACACCTGGGACAGGTCCGACAGGGTGAAGGCGTTGCTGGTCTCGCTCACCACCTCGCCGACACCCAGGTGTTTTTCCACCACCACGCCGTCGAACGGCGCCCGCAGTTCGTAGCGATTGCCACCAACCAATACGGCGCTGCCGCTCAGGGCGTTCATCTTTTGCCGGGCATTGTTCAGGGCGATTTCGGCCTCTTGCAGCGCCTGGCGCGCCAGCAGGTAATCCTGTTCGGCGGAGATCCTGTCCTGCCACAACTGGCGCTCGCGCTGGAAGGTGATGCGGGCCAGTACCACCCGGCGCTCACTGGCCGCCAGTTCACTGCGCTGATCGGAAATCTGCTGGCTGGCGATCACCGCGAGCAGCTCGCCCTTCTTCACCGATTGGCCGAGGTTGACCTGCACCGACTCCACCACGCCGGCAGCACGCGGGACGATGTGGGAGGTGCGGTCTTCGTCGAAACGCACCTCGCCCGGCAGCGAAAGCACAGTGCTGATCTGCCGGGATTGCGCCGGGGCCAGTTGAATACCGGCGGCCTGGATCTGCTGTTCGGTCAGCTCGATCTTGCCTTCCTCTTCCGTCTCTGCCGCACCGCTGATGGCCGGCCACGCCAGCATCAGCGCAACGGCCAGCGCCATCCTGTGTTTGTTGTTCATGGAACGCTCCTGAAAAAATCAAAACCGGGCAAGGTCGCCGTAAATCCGTTCGATGCGCACCCAGGCTTCGGTGGCCTGGGCGGTCGCCGCGAGGTATTGGGTGCGGGCCGCAATCAAGGTGCGCTGGGCGTCGAGTACGTCGAGGAAGTTGAACTTGCCCATCTCGAAACCGCGGGTGGCGCTGTCCACCGCGCTTTGGGCGGCGGGCAGGATCTGTTGGTTGAACGAGCGCACTTCGGTATTCGCGGTTTGCCAAAGGTCCAGGGCCTGGCGGGTTTCGGTGCGCAGGCGCAGTTCGGCAGCGTTGCGCAGGTCGCGGGCCTGGTCGGCACGGCGACTCGCGGCCAGCACGTTGCCCTGGTTGCGGTTGAACAGCGGGATCGGCATCGACACGCCCACCACGTTGACCCGCTCGCGCACGCTGGCGTCGTATTGGCTGCCGATGGACACGTCGAGGTCGGGAATGCGCTGGGCTTTTTCCAGGCCCAGGGCCGCTTCGCCCTGGACGATTTGCAGCTCGGCCAGGCGCAGTTCGGCGGTCTGTTCCAGGCGCGCCAGCAGCTGCGCGGGCGACGGTAATGCCGGGGCGGCCTGGGCTTGGGTGGCGACGGCCTGGAAATCGGTGCTGGCCGCGCCAGTACTGGCGGCGAGACGCCGGTAGGCATCGGTCAGGCCCATCTGCGCGCGGTTGAATTCCAGGCGGATTTCCGAGAGTTGCACCTGGGCGCGGGTGGCTTCCACCGGGGACGTTTTGCCGGCGGTGACGCGACCATTGGCCACCACCAGGCCGCGCTCGGCCAATGCCACTGAGCGCTGGGCCAGGTCGAGGCGTTCCTGGGCGCGAAGTGCACCGTAGTAACCGTCGATGACCTCCGCTCGCAGACCGTTGCGGCGCTGTTCCAGGGTGAGTGCGGCCGCCTCCTGGGCACGGGTGGCGACATCAATCCGGGCGCCGCGCTTGCCACCCAGTTCCAGGGTTTGGCTCAGTTTCACGGTGGTGGTGCGCGAGTTGCGGCGGGTGTCTTCGGCATCCCAGGAGGCCACCGGATTCGGGATCAAACCGGCCTGCTGGCGACCGCCTTGGGCGATGTCGATTTCCCACTGCGCAGCGGCCATGTCGGGGTTGTTGGCGAAGGCGGTTTGCAGGGCCGATTCGAGGGTCAGGGTTTGCGCGTTTGCGCCCTGGACCGTCATCAGCAACAGCACCGAAGCGCCGATAAACGTGCGGACAAAAGTTGGCATAACAAGAGTTCCATGCCCATGAATTAACAGGTGGGCAATGTAACTTTCGGTACTTATCAGAGGAGTGGCCAGAACATTACAAATCCGTTAGCAACGGCTCTGGCGCGGGCTTTTGCTTTAAGCTCCGGGCAACTTTTCCACTGCCCAGCGGGATCCTCGACATGCGTATTCTGGTTATCGAAGACGAACCTAAAACCGCCGATTATCTACACCAGGGATTGAGCGAAAGTGGCTATATCGTCGACTGTGCCGCCACCGGCGCCGACGGCCTGCATTTGTCTCGCCAGCACGCCTACGACCTGGTGATGCTCGACGTGAATTTGCCGTTGATGGATGGCTGGGACGTGCTGCAACGCATCCGCCAGAACAGCAGCACCCGCATCATGATGCTGACCGCCCAGGGCCGCCTCGCCGACCGGATCAAGGGCCTGGACCTGGGCGCCGATGATTACCTGGTCAAGCCGTTTGAGTTCCCCGAATTACTCGCGCGGGTGCGCACCTTGATGCGCCGCAGCGTGCATTCGCCGGTGCCGGATGTGTTGCGGGTGGCCGACCTGGAATTGGATCAGGGCCGCCACCGGGCGTTTCGCGGTTTGCAGCGCATCGACCTGACCACCAAGGAGTTCGCCCTGCTGCACCTGCTGATGCGCCAGAGCGGCGTGGTGCTGTCGCGCACGCAGATCATCTCGTTCGTGTGGGACATGAACTTTGATTGCGACACCAATGTGGTGGAAGTGTCGATCCGCCGCCTGCGGGCGAAGATCGATGACCCGTTCGAGCGCAAGTTGATCCATACCTTGCGCGGCGTGGGTTATGTGCTGGAAGACCGTGAGTGATGGTCAGGCGTGCACCTCGTCGTGCTCGTCATGCTGAAAACCTTCGCCCTCGATCTGGATCGTGGCGTGGGAAATATCGAATTGTTCATGCAGTAACTCCGTCACCTGGCTGAGGATCTGTTGCTCGCTGCCTTGAGCAGAATCCGCCACCAAGTGAGTGCTCAGCACGTTCTTGCCGCTGGTGAGGGCCCAGATGTGCAGGTCGTGCACGTCCTTGACCCCGGGAACGCCGCGAATTGCCTGTTCCACCTTGTCGATATCGATGCCGTCCGGCACGCCTTGCAGCAGCACGTTCATGCTTTCCTTGAGCAGCGTCCAGGTGCGGGGCAATACCCAGAAGCCAATCGCCGCCGCCACCACCGAATCCACCCAGCCCCAGCCGGTGTACATGATCACCAGCGCCGCGATGATCACGCCGATGGAGCCGAGCATGTCGCTCCAGACCTCCAGGTAAGCGCCCTTCACATTCAGGCTTTCGCCGCTGGCCGCACTCAGCAATCGCATGGAAATCAGATTGACCACCAGCCCCAGCACCGCGATCACCAGCATGCCGGTGGACTGGATCTCGGCGGGCGCCTGCAAGCGTTGATACGCCTCATACAGGATGTAGAACGCCACGCCGAACAGCAGCAGCGCATTAAACGCTGCCGCCAGGATCTCGAAACGCGCATAGCCGAAGGTGCGCTTGCGGTCGGCGGCGCGCTTGGCGACCTGGATCGCCACCAGGGAAATCCCTAGCGCCAGGGCGTCGGTCATCATGTGCGCGGCATCGGACAACAGCGCCAGGCTGCCGGTGATAAAGGCGCCGATCACCTCGGCGATCATAAAGCTGCCGGTCAGTGCCAATGCGATCCATAACAGCCGTTCGTGGCCGGCGCGTACCTGGGCGTGGCTGTGTCCTGCGCTCATGAAATGTCCTCGTGGGTCGTGGTCCGGTTGATCATAGAGCTATAGGCCAAAACCACCGGCACGAGTTGCAAAATTGTCATCTCGCCGTCAGCTGGGCGTTAAGCCATACGCACCAAAATTGAACATGAACGCTCTGGAACCGTTGTATCAGGTATGCTTTTCGAGCAGGAAACAAAAAGAAACACATTAGCCAACCTGTTCGATAAGGAGTCCCGTTTTGGAGTTATCGACTGCCGCGTGGATGGTTCACGACACCCGCCTCATGTTCTGCGTATTACTGGCCATCGCCAGCATCATTGTGTTGATCAGCGCGACCAAGCTGCCGCCCTTCCTGTCGATCCTGATCGGTACGTTTATCGCCGGTGTCGGCGCCGGCTTGCCGCCGGAAGAAGTGGCCAAGGCATTCAGCAAAGGCGCCGGGGCGATCCTCGGTGAAGCCGGGATCATCATTGCCCTGGGCTCGATGCTCGGCGCGTTGATGGCCGAATCCGGCGCTGCCGACCGTATCGCCACCACCCTGCTGGGGTTGGGCAAGGGCAAGTCGTTGCCCTGGGTGATGGCGCTGGTGGCGATGGTGATTGGCTTGCCGCTGTTCTTCGAAGTGGGCCTGGTGATGATGGTGCCGATCATCTTTGTGATGGCCAAGCGTTCGAACCAGCCGCTGCTGAAAATCGCGATCCCGGCGCTGGCGGGGATGACCACCCTGCACGCCTTGATGCCGCCGCATCCGGGGCCGCTGATTGCGGTGGGCGCATTGCACGCCGACCTGGGCCTGACCATGTTGCTGGGCTTCTGCCTGGCGGTACCGGCCGTGATTCTGGCCGGCCCGCTGTACGGCAACTGGCTGTCCAAGCGCATGCACGTGGACGAGCCGGCCGACATTGGCGCGCTGTTCAGCGCACCGCCCAAGGCGCCGCGCCAGCCGAGTTTTGGTGTGTCGCTGCTGATCATCCTGTTGCCGGTGATCCTGATGCTCGGCAGCACCCTGGCCAAGGTTGCCATGTCGCCGGAAAGCCCGGTGGCACTGACCTTGAAGTTCCTCGGTGAGCCGTTGATCGCGCTGGGCCTGGCGGTGATTGCCGCGGTGATCTGCCTGGGCTGGGCCAGCGGCATGCCGCGGGCCGATGTCGGCAACACCCTGCGCAAGGCGCTGGCGCCGATCGCGGTGCTGTTGCTGACCATCGGCGCCGGTGGCGGGTTGAAGCAAACCCTGCTGGATGCCGGCGTGAGCCAGACCATCAGCAAGGTGGCCGAAGGCGCGCACATGCCGTACCTGTTGCTGGCCTGGTTGATTGCGGTGGCGCTGCGTCAGGCCACGGGGTCGGCGACCGTCGCCACCACGACAACGGCGGGCATCCTGGCGCCGATGATGGCGGGGTTGGCGGCGACGCAAAGCTCACTGGTCGCCCTGGCGATTGGTGCCGGCTCGGTGTTCTTCTGCCACGTCAACGATGCCGGCTTCTGGATGGTGCGCGAATACTTCGGCTTGCAACTGAAGCAGACGATCTGGGTGTGGTCGGTGTTGCAGACCATTGTGTCGGTGGTGGGCCTGGTGGGCACGCTGCTGATGTGGCACTTCCTGACGTAATGATCGTTCCCACGCTCCGCGTGGGAATGCATCCGTGACGCTCCGCGTTACACGAGCGGACGCGGAGCGTCCAGGGAGGCATTCCCACGCAGAGCGTGGGAACGATCAGGTGGGTAGGCGCTTGCCAAAATGCGCCGCACTCATTGCGCCCACCGCGCCCATCGCCACGCAATACCCCACGCAGATCCACGGGCTGGTCGGCATCAACGCGATCAACATCAGCGGCGTGGTACTCGCCCACAGCGCATACGCAATGTTGTAGGTGAAGGAAATCCCCGAGACGCGCACCTGCGCCGGGAACAGGTTGACCATCACCGACGGCACCGCGCCCACCACCCCGCAACTCAAGCCAGCAATTGCATACGCTGCGCCCAGCCACACGCCACCGGCAATCAGGCTGGCATAGAGCACGGCAATCCCCACCGGCAGCAGCAGGCTATAGACCAACACCGCACGCCAGGCGCCGATGCGGTCCACCAGCAGCCCGGCCAACACGCAACCGATATTCAGGAACACGATGCCCAACGCGCTCAGGGCGAAGGTGTGGCTGGGGCTCATGCCGAAGGTTTTCTGCATCATGGTCGGGGTGATCACCACCAGTACGACGACGGCCGAGGTGAGCACGCAGGTGAGGATCATCGCCGGCAGCAGCGCGCTGCGATGTTCCCGCAGGACGGTACGCAGCGGCAGTTCGGCGCCGGCCTGGCGACGGGCCTGCATTTGCAGGAACACCGGGGTTTCGCTGAGCCAGCGCCGCAGCCAGACACCGATCACGCCGAACACGCCGCCGAGCAGGAACGGGAAGCGCCAGGCGTAGTCGAGGATTTCGGCCGGGGTGAAGACTTGCGCCAGCAGCGTCGCCGTCAGCGCGCCGAGCAGGTAGCCGAAGGTCAGCCCGGCCTGGAGGAAGCCCAGGGCATAACCACGATGGTTGTCCGGAGCGTGTTCGGCGACAAACACCCAGGCGCTGGGCACTTCCCCGCCCACTGCCGCACCCTGGAGGATGCGCAGCGCCAGCAGGATCAACGGTGCGAAATAACCGATTTGTGCGTAGGTGGGCATGATGCCGATCAGCAGGCACGGCAGCGCCATCATCAGGATACTCAGGCTGAACACCCGTTTGCGCCCCAGGTGATCGGCGAAGTGCGCCATCAGGATTCCGCCCAGCGGGCGTGCCAGGTAGCCGGTGACAAAGATGCCGAAGCTTTGCAGCAGGCGCAGCCACTCGGGCATTTCCGGCGGGAAAAACAGCTGGCTGAGGGTGAGCGCGAAAAATACGAAGATGATGAAGTCGTAGATTTCCAGGGCCCCGCCCAGGGCGGCCAGGCCCAGGGTTTTGTAGTCGGAGCGGGAGAAACGCTGCGCCTGTGGATAAGAGGTGGCAGTCATGGAAAAGCTCGGCAGGCAAACGAAATGGACTGCAGGTTATGAGCTGGGCCGAGTGATGGCAATCACGCTGGATATATTTGCTTTACTCATTGATCAATGAAGATAACTACATTCCCAAATGAATAGCCGTAGAGGAACATGCAGCAAAACTGCCGCCCCCCATAATAAATACAAATAGAGGTACTGAACGTGGCCGATGCTATCGAAGACAGCCGCTACGCCCGATTCGCCCTGCGTTGTTCAAACTTCGCCGAGCGCTGGTTCCCTGACTCCTGGGTGTTTGCCGCCCTCGCCGTGATCATTGTCGCCGTGGCGACCCTGGGCATGGGCGCCGCGCCGACCGAGGCCGCCAAGGCGTTTGGTGACGGTTTCTGGAGTTTGATCCCGTTCACCATGCAAATGGCCTTTGTGGTGATTGGCGGTTACGTGGTCGCCAGCTCCCCGCCCGCCGTGAAATTGATCGACCGCCTGGCGCGCATCCCGAAGAACGGCCGTTCTGCCGTGGCCTGGGTGGCGCTGATTTCGATGGTCGCCTCGTTGCTCAACTGGGGCCTGTCCCTGGTGTTCGGTGGTTTGCTGGTGCGTGCGCTGGCCCGGCGTACGGATTTGCGCATGGATTACCGCGCGGCCGGTGCTGCGGCCTACCTCGGCCTGGGTGCCGTTTGGGCGCTGGGGCTGTCGTCGTCGGCGGCGCAGTTGCAGGCCAACCCGGCCAGTTTGCCGCCGTCGATCCTGTCGATCACCGGGATGATCCCGTTCACCGACACCATCTTTCTGTGGCAGTCCGGCGTGCTGTTGCTGGCGCTGATCGTGGTGTCGCTGATCATCGCCTACGCCACCGCGCCCGGGCCGAACTCCGCCCGTGACGCCAAGGCTTGCGGTATCGACCCGGCCTTCAACATGCCCAAGCCGCAACCGCCGACCCGTCCGGGCGAGTGGCTGGAGCACAGCCCGTTGCTGACCATCCTGCTGGCGTTGCTGGCCGCCGGTTGGTTGTTCCATGAATTCTCGACCAAGCCGGCGATCAGCGCGATCTCGGGGCTGAACACCTATAACTTCCTGTTCCTGATGGTCGGTGCCCTACTGCACTGGCGTCCGCGCAGTTTTCTCGATGCGGTGGCCCGTGCGGTACCCACCACCACCGGGGTGCTGATCCAGTTCCCGCTGTATGGCTCGATTGCCGCGCTGATGACCGTGGTGAAAGGCAGTGACGGCGCGACCCTGGCGCACCATATCTCGACCTTCTTCACCTCGATCGCGTCCCACGACACCTACGCGCTGTTGATGGGCGTGTACTCGGCGGTGCTGGGCTTCTTTATCCCGTCGGGCGGCGGCAAGTGGATCATCGAGGCGCCGTACGTGATGCAGGTCGCCAACGACCTGGAATATCACCTGGGCTGGGCGGTGCAGATCTACAACGCCGCCGAAGCGCTGCCTAACCTGATCAACCCGTTCTATATGCTGCCGCTGCTGGGCGTGCTGGGGTTGAAGGCGCGGGACTTGATCGGCTTTTCGTTTGTGCAGTTGCTGGTGCATACGCCGCTGGTGTTGGTCCTGCTGTGGGCGTTGGGCACGACGCTTAAATATTTGCCGCCGGTGATGCCATAGGGCAGCTGCCAGTAACCTTTCTGATCAAACGCGTCGGGGTTGTCCCACTCACTACGGTGGCAACCCCTGATTTCTGCCGCCAACGCCTTTGATTAACCTGATTCGGATAACGCCTCACACCCCCCAAGGAAAATCCGATGACGCCCCTATCCAAATCGCTGGAAGAGTTGATCAATGCTATTTACAAGGACGGCAACGTGTCGTTCGTTGAGTACCAGGGCCTGCGCGACAATGCCGATTGCCGCATGGCCACTGTTATCAAGGAGTTTGGCCTGCACAACAACGTGACGGCGTTCCAGAAAGCCATGGATGTGGCCATGCAACTGCTGCAGTCCTGCGTCATCGATGCCAAGAAAGCCAAGCTGACTGACACGGGCGAAGCCATCGTCAAGGATGCGCTGGCGTCCCAGGTAGAGTACTTGCGCGCCGGCAGCCAATTGGCACTGCGCTTGTTATGAGTGGCCTGTAGCGTTCAAGGCACTGTCTTCGTTCCGTCACATTGCATTGCTACCGTCCTGCGAAATATCTTGCAACATTCAACCAGCAGGAACTCCCAGCAATGAGCGACGAGCACGAAGACCGCCCTTCCCAAGACATTGAAGCCAAACCGCCAGTCGACACCAGCCGGCGGCGCTTCCTGGGAGGCGCGGCCGTGCTGGGCGTGGGTGCGACCCTGAGTGCCTGCGGCAATACCAGCGAGGCACCCGGCAAGCCGGTGGAGCGTCCGCTGACGCCGCAAGAGCTGGACAAGGCTCTGCACGAACAGGTTAAAACCGTGGTGGTGATCTACGCCGAAAACCGCAGTTTCAACAACCTGTTTGCTGATTTCCCCGGCGTCGAGAAACCCCTGTCGGCCCTGACCGCCGCTGAGTATCAACAACGCGACCGCGACGGCAGCCTGCTGAGCACGCTGCCCCCGACCTGGGGCGGCGTGTTGCAAATCGGCCCGCAGACCGTCGATGGCGTGACCTACCCCAGCGAAGTGCAATACCAGGAAAACCTGCCCAACGCCCCCTACGCCCTGAAGGGCCCGAACGGTGAAGACCAGCCCCTGAGCCTGGTCACCCGGGATTTGTGGCACGTGTTCTATCAGAACCAGATGCAGATCAATGGCGGTAAAAACGATGCGTTCGTCGCTTGGGGCGACTCCGGCGGCCTGCTGATGGGCCATTACGCCCAGAGCCGTTACGCCCTGCGCTTGTGGGACGTGGCGAAGGAGTTTGTGCTCTGCGATAACTTCTTCCAGGGCGCGTTTGGCGGCTCGTTCCTCAACCACCAATACCTGATCAGCGCCACCCCGCCGGTGTACCCAAACGCTGCGCAATCGGTGGCCAAGGCACAGATCGCCACGCTGCAAAGCGACGACCCGACCGACCCGCGCCTCAAGCCTCTGGACAAGTCCCCGGCCAGCGCCATGACCGGCCCGCCGCAATTCGGCCCCAGCGCACTGACCCCGGACGGTTTCGGCGTGAACACCCTGGCCCCGCCTTACTGGCCTACCTGGATTCGCGACCCCGAGCGCCCGGATTACTCCAAGCCCGACTTGCCTAACGTGCTGGTGCCACAAACCCACGAGCACATCGGCGACAAACTGTCGAAAAAGAACGTCGACTGGGCCTGGTACGCCGGTGCGTGGCAAGCAACGCTGGATCAGTTCAAGGACTCGGGCGGCATTCCGAAGATTCCGAACTTCCAGTACCACCACCAGCCCTTCAACTACTTCAAGCAGCAAGGCCCGGAAAACCCGGCTGAGCGCAATAAACGCCTGCGCGATGGCGGCCTGGGGGATGACGCCAGCACCAACAAGTTCTTCGCCGATGCCCAGGCCGGCAAGCTGCCTGCGGTGACCTTCTACAAACCCCAGGGCAACCTGAATATGCACGCCGGTTACGCCGACGTCGCTTCGGGCGACCGGCATATCACCCGCGCCTTGAAGGTGCTGCAGGAAAGCCCGCAGTGGAAGAACATGGTGGTGATCGTCACCGTCGATGAAAACGGCGGCTGGTGGGACCACGTTGCACCGCCAAAAGGCGATCGCTGGGGCCCGGGCACGCGGATTCCGGCACTGGTGGTCTCGCCGTTCGCGCGCAAGGGCACGGTGGACCATACCGTCTACGACACCGCGTCGATCCTGCGTCTGATCACCCGGGTGTTCCAGCTGGAAACCCTCGATGGGCTCAAGCAGCGTGACGACGCCATGACCGCGCGCGGCCAGAAGCCCATGGGGGATTTGACCAACGCCCTGCACTTCAAGGTGTAGACGCACTTGCTCAAAAGCGACAAGCACGCAGTTTTTCTACGCGCTTTTCCCGGTCAACCGCTAATGTGTGAGGGTGGGCATTCACCCCGCGCAGACGGGCTTTCGCTGACAGGGAACCATCCATGTTCAAACTCACCAGGTTGTCCTTCACCCTGGCCGCACTGACCTTGAGTGCGGTCGTACAGGCTGACATCACCGTACCGCTGGGTACCCCGCAACGTGTCACCCAGTTGTTCGCGTACCCGAACAATTGCAACGTCATCTGTTTTCGTCCCTGGACGCTGGAACAGACCGTCGAGCACTACCTGAACCAGAGCCTGCAACGCGACGGTTACAGCCGGGCCAAAGTCAGCGTCAAAACCGAGCATGACCAGGTGCTGGCCACGTTCAGCGGTGTGCCAGACGGTTATGGCCAGCCGTTGACCACCTTGCTCGATACCGCCGACCTGGCTTACCAGGGCGCCAGCAAACTCAATGGTGATGGCAAATGGCAGTTCAACTGGTACCTGTTCCTGCCGCTGGGCATGGCCCTGGAAAACCGCAAGAGCATCGAGCTGCTGCACTTCCCGCCGGATTATTCCCTGACCCACTTCCAGGACTACCTGGAGTCGGCCACCACCGACCGCTGGGCGACCTTGCTCACGGCCAACGGCATCCCGGCGACCCAGACGCCGGAATACCAGACCATCATCGACATCGCCCCGATCGCCGCCCCTGCCACGGCGGGCAAGGACCTGGAAGGTGTGTACGGTTACTTCACCGACTACCAGACCCGGATGGTCAAGGAGCTGAGCCAGCACGCGGGCGGCGCGTTGCCGATGGTGGCCTTCGGCGCCCCGGTGCGCAGCTGGATCAAGCAGCAATACGGGCAAACCGTTGCCGTACTGGGCCTGGCGCAAATCAGCCCGGCCGTCGGGAGCCAGGTCGCCGTACTGGGCGCCAATCACCCGAGCTACATCTGGTATGCCGCCAACCCCGACACCTATGACGGTGACGAGCAAAAGGCCGACGAGGCCGGTTTGAAGGTGATGGGCCAAGACTTGAGCGCCGCCTGCTGGCAGGCCTCGATGGGCCAGAAGCCCGCCAGCGATCCGAATGTGCAGCTCAAAGGCTGCATGAACACTTGGCAGGTAACGCGCAAGGAGCAGACCTGCGAACTGTTCTACACCTCTATCCGCGAGCTGACGCCTGATCAAGCGAACGCCAAGTGTGCCCAGCCGGCGATCAAAACCCAGCTGAGGCAATTGAAAAGCGCCGTGCCAGAACCGGCAATTGAAGCACCGGCGCTCTGAAGCGGGCTGCAAGAAGGGCATTTTCCTACATAAAAGATAGCCAACTTCTACTGTCAGATTTGACAGTAGAAATTGGTTCCCACTTAAGCGAGTCTTGAGCCGCGCCCATCCGCTGCAAGACTGGCAGTCAAGACACCACCGGCAGGTCGATGCAGCCCCTCCTGGAGAGTCATGAAAACTCAAGCCATGGACAAGGCTAAAACCGCTGTGAGCAAGTGTCTTTACCCGTTCGCGACCGCCCTCGCCGAACACGGCTACCCTCGCGCTCGCGACTATGAAGTGGTGCGTACCCGAGACGGTTCAGGCGACGGAATCAAGACCCGCGTCGCCTTTGACAGCCGCATGTGCATCGCCAGGGTGTCCGGCTACGCATTGAATGAGCGGCGCCTGCATACGGTGCAGATGTCCTCGCGTATCCACTTGTACGACCCGTGGTTCAGCGGCCTGATTTCGCACTCGTGCAACCCGAACGCGTTTCTCGACATGACGTACCTGGAACTGTGGTCCGTTCAGCCCATTCCCGCTGGCGCCCTGCTGACCATGGATTACGCCCACACCGAGGACGTATTGTTCCGACAGTTTCGCTGCCAGTGCGGCGAGCTCAACTGTCGGGGCTGGATCACCGGCATGAAGGAGCCGTTGAATCCCGAGGGTCAGCAATTCATGGAGCAGTGGCGCGAACGCAAAAGCCCTTAGACCGCACCCAGCGGGCGCAGGCGGTATTGCGGCGGCAATTGCTCGAAGCCACTGATGGTGGTGTTCAGGCTTTTCCAGCGGCCGTCCTTGATCCCGTAGATACAGCCATGAACCGACAGGCTCTGCCCGCGGTGCCAGGCGTTCTGCACGATGCTGGTGTGGCCGACGTTGGCCACCTGCTGGATCACGTTCAGTTCGCACAGGCGGTCTACACGTTCCTCTTCCGTGGGCAACTGGGCCAGCACGTCGCGGTTTTCGTAGTACAGGTCACGGATGGTGCGCAGCCAGCCGTCGATCAGGCCCAACTGGTTGTCCTGCATCGAGGCGCGTACGCCACCGCAGCCATAGTGGCCGGTCACCAGGATGTGTTTGACCTTGAGCACGTCGACTGCGTACTGGATCACCGACAGGCAATTGAGGTCGGTGTGCAATACCACGTTGGCCACGTTGCGGTGCACAAACAGGTCGCCAGGCAGCATGCCGACGATCTCGTTGGCCGGTACCCGGGCGTCGGAACAGCCGATCCACAGGTATTCCGGGGTTTGCTGGCGAGCGAGCTTGGCGAAGAATTCGGGATCTTCCTGTTTGATCGCATCCGCCCAGCGTTCGTTGTTATCAAGCAAGTCTTGTAGTTCGTTCATCAGGGAAAGCCTCAGGAATGATGCGCAGTTTTGACACTCGACCGCCCGTCCGGGTCACGCCAACAATAAAGATAGCCGGCGGCAATTTCTTGAATCTTGGGGAGCCATGCCTGTCCACACACTATAAGCCCCACAGTATGAGGAATCGCCATGACTGAATCACGACGTCCCTACGGCGCTACACAGCCGGAACCGATTGATGACAACGAAGATCGCATGGGCGAAATGCGCGAGCTGGATTTTGACAAGGAGGAGCCGACTGCGGAAATCGGCGACGAAATTCCGCCTCGGGAGCGTGAGCACCTGATGCCCGACGAACGGGTGCGCGAAGCCGGGATGACCGGTGCTTCCACTGACGATCATGATTCAACCGATGATGACATGAGCCCGGAAACGCTGATCCATGAGGATGGTGCGCGGGATGCGCAGGAAGCAGGTGAAGACCATCCGGCGGATTACGATTTGAGTATCGTCGATGAAGACGAGATCGGCGGCGGCAATGGCCTGGATGAGGCCGAGTTGGCCGATATCGATCCAGTAGACGGCAACCGCTGACACCCTGCCGAACTGAATGTGGGAGCGGGCTTGCTCGCTCCCACCAAGCCCGCTCCCACATTGGGCCCTGTGTTTAGTCGACCAGGGTGCAGGCCATCACCACCGCATCTTCGCGGCCACCGACGGCGGGGTAATAATCCCGCCGACGGCCAATTTCGTTGAAACCATAACGCTCGTACAGCCGGAACGCGCCGGTGTTGCTGTCGCGCACTTCCAGGAAACATTCCCGCGCCTTGGCCTCGTAGGCCCGGGACATCAGGTGCTCCAGCAAGCTCAAGCCCAGGCCACGGCCCTGGTTTTCCGGCTTGACGGTGATGTTCAGCAAATGCGCTTCATCGAGGATGATCTGCACCACCCCGTGCCCCACCTGCTGCTCACCTTCGAACATCAGCCAGATCTGGTATTTGCCCAGCCCGTCGAGAAAAATCCCGCGGGTCCAAGGGTGGCTGAACGCTGCGTATTCGATCTTCAGTACAGCGTCGAGGTCCGCCTCGGTCATCGGGCGGAAGGATAAAGCTTCACTCATCGGTACTTTTCCAGCGCGCCATCAGCCGGCGCATGGCTTGCCAGACATCAGCCTTACGCTGTGGCTCTTCCATTAATAGTTCCAGGCCCGGCAGGGCCCAGACGGAGCCCAGGCCTTCGACCTGCAGTTCGCGGTACCAGGCCTCGGCATTCGCTTCGCCGGCAAAACGCACGGCGGGCAGGCCGATCAGCCACAGGCACACGCAGGGTTCGTCTTCCAGGCGCGCCGAGACAAAACCTTGCACAAAATCCCGTGCAGCTTCCGGGCCCTGGTCCATGGTGCCCCGGGCCAGCAGCGGCCAGCGCACCGGCTCGCCAACGATTTGCGGACTGTCGGGCAGGCCGGCGGCGCGCAACATGTCCTTGAGCAGCAGATAGGCCGGGTCGCGGGCCTGGAAGCGCTCGCCTGTGGGTAACTCCACCAGCAGCAGGCATCGCCCGGCCCGCAGCAGTTGCAGGGCAAAGCGTGGCGGCGGTACGACCGGAGCCTTGACCACGGCAGGCGCCTCTTCGGCGACGACCGGCTTGGCCACCGGCGACGGGCGCGGCACTTCGACCTTTGGCCGGACCACCGGGGTTTCTGCCACGGGCTTGACCAGCGGCACCGGCGCAGCCGCCTCCTCACCCGAAGGCTCGAAAGCCTCGAACGGTTCCGGGGCCTCCAGCAGCTCGGGCCGCGAAGGGGCGGCGAACGGTAATTCAGTGCGCGGCAGCCAGTTGACCACCTGCATGGCGGTCAAGTAAGCGCGACGTCGGGACTCGATAAGCAAAGGTCGGCCACTTGTGGATAACTAAAGAACAGGGATTCTACCGCCCTTCGACGAAGATCGCCCGCAGTTGATCGCTCCGCTGAGCGCCTCACGACCGGCTGTGGATAAATCCCGGCACCGATGCAGTACAATCGCTGCTTTTAATCGCTAACCAGCCGGCCATTCCGATGATCGAACCCAAGCGCGTCTTGCGCGCCCTCGCCGAACACTGGGCCCTGCTTGAGCCACTGTGCGAACACTTCGACCAAGGCACCCTGAGCCTCAGCGAACTGCGCGCCCAGCTGGCCGCCCAACAACTGGACAGCACGCCACAGGACATCACCAGCCTGCTGGACGTGTGGATTCGCCTGGATATCCTGGTGCCTGTCGCCAAGAGCCCGAACCGTTTCGAGCTCAACGCACAGATCCACGACTTCCTGGCGTATCTTCGCAAGGAGCACCGGCTAGGCCTGTGCCTGGAAATCGAAGCCTACCTGCGCCACCTTGAGCGCCTGGCGGGTTATATCCAGGACGCCTTCGACATCCGCGACGGCCATGACCTGGCGCGCCAATTGCGCCTGCTGGACATGCGCGTGCGCGACGTGCTGAAAAAACTCGCCAACGATGAACAGGCCCTCGCTGCCGTGGCCGATCGCGCCAAGACCAGTGACCGGCAGATCCCGTTGCGCCAGCGCTACGCCGAAGTACTGGCGACCTGGGACGAATACGTCGAGCCGATGATTCAACTGGTGAACGCCGACGGCGCCTTCGAACAAGGCGTGCGCAAGGTGGAAAACGTACTGTTGCGCATGCTCACCGAGCAGCAGCGCCTCGGCCACCTGGTGGACGACGACATGCTGCTGCGCACCCACGCGCGCATCCTCGAAATGCAGACCAGCGCCCAACTGACCTTGCGTCACGCCCGGGAACTGCTGCTGCCGTTGCGGGAAGAAGCGCGCCGGCACAACGCCGTGACCCGGGGCGCGGCGCTGGCCTTGTCGGCGATTCGCCGCAAGGGCCTGGACGCGGTGCCGCAAGCGGCGATGCCGATGTTCACCCGGCCGCAAAGCACCTTTCTTGGCAGTGCCAGCCAGGTCGAAGCCTACGTGTACGCCCTGGCCAACTTCGAACCGAAGCCGGCGCGTTTCCCCAAGGCGCACAAATCCCACAAGGGCGAAGCCCCTCGCGCACCGCGCACGGTCAAGGAAATGCTCGAGCGCTGTGAAGACGCGCTGCCGATGCCGGACCTGATGACCTGGCTGCTGGAGCAGGAACCGGACGGCGCAACCGACGAGTTGCTGTACTGGTTCTCACGCCTGTCGCGGGAAAAACGCTTCAAGCGTGAACGTCTGGAACGACGGGATTACCACACTCACGAGCACCAGGTCAGCCTGCGCTCATTCGCCCTGCTTCCAGCCAGTATTGATACGGCCGGGAATTCTGCGAGCACCCCTCATGCATCTTGATCTATCCGAACTGTCCCAGCTGGCGCCGATCTTTCGCGAGCTGTTCAAGGGTTACCACGTCAGCCGCCGCGACCCGGAGCTGTACGCCCAACTGTCGAACTTCCAGGACCAGTACCGCACGTTGTTCAAGGCCCTGGGCTTTGAGTTGGTGTGCGACACGCGGGGTTTCTACTACTTCGTGCCGGACTCGGCCGTGGCCGCCGCGCAGGTCAACAAGACCGCCCAGCGCCTGGCGTTGTTCACCTTCATCATCGTCGAGCACCTGGCCGACCAGGGCCGCGACCCGATCGCCGTGCTCGACGGTGGCAGCCTGGGCCGTGACGAACTGCCGTCGTTGCTGGAAAAGTACCGCGACCTGTTTATCCAGGCCGAAGTGCAGACCGTCGAGGAACTGGAAGAAAAAATCATGCGCCGCATGACCCAGCTGGGTTTTGCCGGTGAAGAGAACGGCATCTACCGCTTCCTGCCGCCGATGCACCGCTTCCTCGATGTGTGCCTCTCGGTCCAGCAAGACCGCGACCTGGCCGCGAGCATCCACAGCGTATTGCCGTTGCCGGCCCCGGTGATCATCGACGAAGACAGCGATGAAAAACTGCTGAAGACCGATGACCCGCTGGACTTGAGTGACTTTGCAGAAGAAAGCGAAGAAGACGCCCTGGCCCGCGCCATTGCCGAAGAACAGGAGACCGACGCATGAGCAAGGAACGCTACGGCATTCGCCGCTTCGCCCTTTTGAACACCGCCGGTTACAGCCTGGGCCTGTTCCCGCTGGAAGAACCGCTGTCGGTGTACGGCGCGAACAACCTTGGCAAATCGGCGTCGATCAACGCCTTGCAGTTCCCGATTCTGGCGCGCATGTCGGACATGAGTTTCGGCAAGTACACCCTGGAGCAATCCCGGCGTTTCTACTTTGCCACCGACACCAGCTACATCCTCGTGGAAGTCTCGCTTCCCCATGGCCCGCACGTGATCGGCGTGGTCGGTCGCGGCCCGGGCGGTGGTTTCGGTCACCAGTTCTTTGCCTACGCCGGCAAGCTGGACCTGGCGCACTACCAGAAGAACGACACCTGCCTGCGCCAGAAAGAGCTGTTCACCAACCTTGAGCGCGAAGGCCTGAAAGCCTATGAGCTCAAGCCCGATGAGCTGCGGCGTTTGCTGGTGGGCGGCCATACTTCGATCCCGCTGGACCTGACCCTGATTCCGCTGCGCTCCACCAGCGAGCAGAGCCTGAAGACCTTCCGCGCGCTGTTTATCAATTTGCTGCACATGCGGGAAATCACCGCGGCCAAGTTGAAGCAGCTGTTTCTGGATGCGTTCGAACACAGCCTGCGTTCCGGCAGTGTCGATTACATCGCGGCGTGCGAAGAAGCCTTCCGCGATGTACGACGCATGGAGCAGGACTACAACTCGCTGGTGGCTGCCGGCCCTCTGGTAGAAGCCTTGGCCAACGGCGTGAAGCAGCGGGACATTCTGCGGGGCAAGCTGCATCGCCTGTCACCGCTGCTGGATTCGTTGCTGGGCACCTGGTCGGACTACGCCAGTGCGCGCAAGGAAGAACTGACGATCCAGGCCGAGCATTACCGCAACGAGCAGGATTCGCTGCAGAACGACCAGCGCGGCGGCACTCAGGAGCTGATGCGCCTGGAGCGGGAAATCAGCGGGATTCAGCGCTGGCTGGGTGAGCTGTCAGTGCTCAAGCACCGCTTCGCGCTGGTGGATGACGTCAAGGTGCTGGAGCAGCAACTGCTGGCCGCCAAGGATGCTCACGATGAACTGGCCGGGGCCTTGGCGCAGTCGCGTCAGTTCAGCGCCGAGGATCTGGATGAACGTCTGCGGGACCTGGAAAAACGCCTGAAGTCGGTGAAGCAGCAACTCGATCACGCCGACAACAACAGCTACGCCAAGCTGCGGGAAGAATTCTCGCAGCAGGATGTCGAGCGTCTGATGCGCCTGTTCAACAGTTCGCTGTTCAGCTTGCCGCTGGGTGAGCATGGCATCACGCTGGACGAGGACGGCCTGTGGGTGAAATCCCTGGAGCAGATCCTTGATGGCTTCAAGGGCGAGCGTTTTGAAGTGCCGGGGCTGGCCATCGACATCTCGCACATCGAGCCACCGGCGTTGCAGGCACTGGCTGACCGCGCCGCGTTGCGCGACCAGAAAGAGCGTCTGGAAAAAGAACTCAAGCAACTGAAAACCCAGCAAGCCGTGGCGGCCGACCGCGCGGCGAGCAAGACCCAGACTGAAGCGCTGTACCAACAGGTACTGGACGCGCAGAAGGCGCTGGAAGATTTCCGCCGTGCACAAACCCTGAGCGCCGAGGAAGGCGAGAAGCTGGAAAGCCTGGCGCAGATGGAAGCGGCCCAGGACGAATTGAAACGCTCCAGCGATGCGTTTACCGAGCGCGTCCAGCAACTGTCGGCCAAGCTGCAATTGGTAGGCCGGCAGATTGGTGATATGGAAGCCAAGCAGCGCACCCTGGATGACGCATTGCGTCGTCGCCAGTTGCTGCCGGCAGACTTGCCGTTTGGTACGCCGTTCATGGACCCGGTCGACGATTCCATGGACAACCTGCTGCCGCTGCTCAATGACTACCAGGACAGCTGGCAAGGCCTGCTGCGCGCTGATGGCCAGATCGACGCGCTGTACGCACAGGTGCGCCTCAAGGGCGTGGCCAAGTTCGACAGTGAAGACGATATGGAGCGCCGCCTGCACCTGCTGATCAACGCTTACGCGCACCGTACCGATGAAGCCCTGACCCTGGGCAAGGCCCGGCGGGCGGCGGTCACGGATATCGCGCGCACCTTGCGCAATATCCGCAGCGACTACGACAGCCTTGAGCACCAGTTGGCGTTGTTCAACCGTGAGATCAACAAGCGCCAGGTGTCCAACCTGCAGAGCTTCCGCATCGTGCTCGCGCCGAACAAGGAAGCCCTCAAGCATATCGACCAGATCATCCACAGTGCCGGCCAGTATGAAGAAGGCGAAACCCTGTCGGTGTTCGATCTGAGCCAGAGCGCCGAGCAGGACAACAAGAACGAAGAGGCCAAGGAATACCTGGCGCGCCTGGTAGCGGCCAATCATAACCAGTTGGGCCTCAAGGACTTGTTCGAACTGGCGTTCGAGATCACCAAGGTCAACGGCCAGCCGATCATTCACACCGACATCGATGGCGCCGCCTCCAACGGCACCACCATGACCATCAAGGCGCTGACCAACATGTATTTGTTGCTGCACTTGATGGACCGCGACCAGGCCGGGCGCGTGCGCTTGCCGTACTACCTCGACGAGGCGGCGGATATCGATGAGAAGAACCAGGCGGCGTTGCTGGAAACCAGCTTGCAGCTGGGCTTCGTGCCGATTCTGGCCAGTGTGAAGCCGCAGGTTTCCGCCCAGGTGGCGATCGACCTGGAAGGCGGCAGCGGGCCGAACGGGATCTACATTGATGAAGCGGACTGGAAGTACATCCGTCGTCACGATGTGGTAAAGGCGACGGTGAATGTGCAGGCGGATGAGCCGGAGCTGGATGAGGTTTAATCAGTTGCGCTGAAATGCAAAAAGGCCGCGATCTTCTGGATCGCGGCCTTTTTTTGGTGTTTTTGAGGGCCTCTTCGCGAGCAAGCCCGCTCCCACATTCAATCGGGTTCCTTCAATGGGAACTGGGTCAAATGTGGGAGCGGGCTTGCTCGCGAAGGCCGCGCCTCGGTCTATTTGCCGAGTGGGATTTTAGGCGCCCAGGTCAGCCATTCATCTTCAAATTTGTCGAACAGCGGGAAGGTCTGCTGGGGCCGTGCAGCGTTGCCCATACGCTCGCCGTCCGGCGTGGCAAAGGCGATGCCGCCGGCGACCAGGGTCTCCAGGGACTCAGTGCGAACAGTCGCGCCCTTGAACAAGCCGAAGTCGAGCCCGAAGCCGCTGGTGTTCCAGAACCGGCTGCCACTGCGCACCAGAGGCGCGTACTTGGGCTCGATCAGGATGTGAACCAGCACACGGTCGGCGGTCTGGCCCAGCTCGTAGCCGGTAACTTTGCCTACGGTGACTTCGCGGTAAGTGACCGGAACGCCTTCCTTCAACGAGCCACGGCGTGCGGCGCTGAGTACCAGGCTCAGGCCCTCCTCCTGATGAACGGCTTCTGGCGGCTTGTCCAGCGCGACGAAACTCTTCTGTGGGCCGATGCTTTTGGTCGCTGGCTGTACTTCGATGTACTGGCCGGTCACCAGGGTTTCCAGGTTCGACGTTTTCATCAGGCCCAGTTCAGGCTTGACCACCCAGAACTGACTGCCGGCCCGTGCAATGCGGTCGGCCACTTGGGTGATACGCGCGCTGAGCAGCACCGATTGCATGTCGGCGCTCAGGTCGACACTTTCGATCTTGCCTACGTCCAGGCCCTTGAAGCGCACTGGCGTACCCGGGCGCAGGCCATCGGCGCGGTCGACCTTGATGGTCACCAACGTACCGTGCTGGTTGGCGGCTTCGCGATCCGGGAACAGACGGAAACGCGGGATGCGCTTTTTCAGCGGCACATTCGGCTCCGGGGTTTCGAAGGCGATACCGCCCGCCATCAGGCTGGCCAGGGATTCGCTTTTCACCTGGATGCCGCCGGTAAGCCCACCGGTCAGGGTCACGCCGCTGGCATTCCAGAAACGGGTCGAACCATTGACCAGGCCTTCGTATTCTTTCTCGATATGGACGCCGATCACCAGTTGCTTGTTCTTGCGGGAGAACTGGTAGCTCTGCACGGAACCGACCTTGACCTGCTTGTAGAGGATCGGGCTGCCGACATCCAGGGAGCCGAGGTTGTCGGTGAAGAGCACCATGTGCAGGCCGGGGGAACGCAGGTCCAGTGGCGGCGCCTTGGCGCGGGCGACGTACTCCCGTTGTGGCGCGGTGCCCTTGTCGCCGGGACGGATGGCGATGTAGTTACCTTTGACCAACGCTTCCAGCCCGGTGATGCCCGCCAGGGAGATAGACGGTTTGACTACCCAGAATTGGGTGTCCTGGACGAGGTAGTCTTCGGCCAGTGGGTCGAGGGTCAACTCGGCATTGGCGCTGGACAGGTCCGGATCGATCTTCAGGGTTTTCAGGCTGCCGACCTGGATGCCTTTGTACATCACCGGGGTGCGGCCCGCCTGGAGGCCTTCGAAGTCGGTGAGTTTGACTTTGACCTTGATGCCCGCCGCGGCTGCATCGAAATCTTCGTACAGGCGGAACGGCAGGCTCGGGTCCGTCGGTGGGCTGTCCTTGCGGTTCTCCGGCGTGGCGAAGGCGATACCGCCGGCAACGATGCTGGCCAGGGATTCACTGCGGACTTTTACGCCGGAAAGGTTGGCGTCGATGCTGATGCCGCTGGCGTTCCAGAAACGCGTGTGTTTACGCACCAGGCTGGCGTAGGTCGGCTCGATGTAGACCTTGATTTCAACGGTGGTCTGGTCTTCGGAGAGCAGGTAGCTTTTGACCTGGCCGACCTGGATCTGCTTGTAGAACACCGGGCTGCCACGGTTCAGCGAGCCGAGTCGATCAGCTTTGATCGTCAGGTGCAGGCCGGGCTTGGCGTCGGATAAAGGCGGTTCTTCGGACAGGGCCTTGAACTTGCGCGTCGGCTCACCATCGCCTGGGCTGGCGGCGATGTAGTTACCCGAGACCAGGGTTTCCAGGCCGGTGATCCCGGCCAGGCTGACACTTGGCTTTACCAGCCAGAAGCGGGTGTTGGTCTTGAGGTATTGCTCCACATCCTTGTTCATCTCGATGGTAGCAATCACCCCGCGATTGTTACCTTCGTCATCCAGGGCCAGGGTTTTGACCTTACCCACGGACATGCCTTTGTAGACCACTTCGGTCTTGTTGGCCTGGATGCCTTCGCCGCTTTCAAAGCGAACCTGAATCTCGATGCCTTGCTGGTTGTAGGCGCGCCACCCCAACCAGCCGCCGATGATCAGGGCAATCAGGGGCAGCACCCAAATGGCCGACCAGTTGGAAGCTGGGCGGGTTTTAGCCTTAGGCAAATCACTCATGGTCGTCGTCCGACTCCGTGTTATCCCAAATCAGTCGGGGATCGAAAGTTACTGCGGCAAGCATCGTCAAGATCACCACACTGGCGAACGCTACGGCACCGAGATTGGCCTCGACACTGGCAAGTCGCCCAAAGTTTACGACTGCCACCAGGATGGCAATCACGAAGATATCCAGCATGGACCAGCGGCCAATGAACTCGATAAAGCGGTACATGATAATGCGTTGTTGCGCGGAAAGTGGCTGGTGACGCTGCACCGAGAACAGTAACAAGCCGATGCCCACCAGCTTGAAGGTGGGCACCAGAATGCTGGCGATGAACACTACAGCGGCGATCGGGAACATGCCGTGCTGCATCAACTGGATCACGCCGGACATGATGGTGCTCGGATCGCCTTGGCCCAGGGAGCTTACGGTCATGATCGGCAACAAATTGGCCGGGATGTACAAGATGGCTGCCGTGATCAGCAGCGCCCAGGTGCGCGTCAGGCTGTTCGGACGACGGGCGTGGACCAGCGCGCCGCAACGGGTGCAGGTTTGCTCGTCGGTGTCCGGGTCTTGTTTGTTTAGTTCGTGGCATTCGGTACAGATCAGAATGCCCGCATCAATCGCCCGCATGAGCATCCTCTCCTGACAGCGCTTCCCAGATCTGGTGAGGTGACATGACCACCTCCAGCAGTATCTGGACCATTAACAGACTTACGAAGCAGGCCAGGCCCAGCCCAACGGTGATGGTGGCCATGTCGGCCAGCTTTACGATCGCCACCAGCACGCCCATCAGGTAGACCTCGAGCATCCCCCAGTCTTTCAGATGATGGTAGATGCGATAAAACAGCAGACCGTAGCTACGGCCGATGTTCCAGCGGATGCTCAGCAATACCGCCAGTTGGCACAGGAGCTTGAGCAATGGAATGCCCATGCTGCAGAGGAACACCACCACGGCGACGCCTTGCATACCGGTGTCGAACAGACCGACCACGCCGGTCCACACGGTGTCCTGCGAGGACTGCCCGAGTAGATTGAGCTGCATGATGGGTAAAAAGTTCGCGGGGACGTACAACAGCAGCGCGGCAATCACTAACGCCAGGCTTCGTTCAACGACGTTGTGGCGGTGAGCGTACAGCTCGTAGCCGCAGCGTGGGCATTGGGCCTTTTCACCGCGGGCAAGCTCCGGCTTGCGCATCAACAAGTCGCACTCATGGCATGCCACGAGTTCGTCCAGCGGTAAGTCTGACGCCTCAAGGGCATCAACCGGGTCGGGCATATAGGGCTCGGACTCTAAAAAAGATTAGGTGCCTATTCTAGTGTTCTGGTTCAGAAATAACTGTGCAAATTTGTCGGGAGATTCAGTAGCGTTTGTGTGCGCGAGGGGGGGATTGGGACGAGGGGATTTAGACCAATGCGTGGCATCAGGTAGCCCGCGTTACCGTTGGAGTTTTTCGCCAGCAAGCTCGCCATACTTTCCGACCGCGCAAAACAAAA